>NZ_ML112596.1:0-155483 GCF_003703915.1 Salipiger sp. D13 | reverse complement strand
CCGCCGGACACCGGCGGGCCTTTTGCTTGGTCGGAATGGCGCGAGGTTCCGCTGCCCCGGGCCGGGAAGAACCGGGGCGGCTGGCGCCCCGGTGCGGATGCGCGTCAGGCCTTGTGCAGGATGACGGGCACGCTCTCCCAGGTGTCGTGCAGGTTGTCATGCGGACGCTGCGGCGGGTTGTCGGGGTCGAGCTCGGCTCCGAGTTCGTACATGGCCTTGAGAAGACGCACGGCGGTGCCGTGGGTGCCGTGCTTGGCGTCGCCCTTGTTCATGATGCCGGTCACGAGGTTCTGGCCGATGCACGAGTGCTTGCCGATGCCGAAGGTCATGCCCCACGCCTTCTTGCCCTTGGGCACCTCCCGGTAGGGGTTGAAGTAGCGCCCGTCGTCGCCGAAGGCCTCGACGTTTGCGACAGGCGCGTGGATCGCCACCATCTCGCCGGCATCGACCTTCCGCCCGGTGCTCAGCTCGAGGTCCTTCACCGCCTTGCGGAACCGTGCCGGGGTGGTCTGGTGCAGGCGGAAGCTCTCCGCCGCGGCCTTGTGCAGCCACTCGGGGTCGGTGAGGTTCGGGCGGTCCTCCGGGTGCTCCTTGATCCACTCGTCGATGTGGATGAAGGCGTGCGGAAGCATGTGGCTTGTGGTCTTGATCGAGCCGGTCAGGAACTGCGCGCACTGGCGCCACACATAGGGGATGCGGGTGCCGTCGTCGGGACGCGACAGGTCCTCGGCCAGGCACAGCGACATCAGCACGTCTCGCGGCAGCTCCTCGGCCGGAATCTCGCCGGCCTTGTGCTTCGCCGCGAGCTCGATCCGCCGGTCGAGCGAGGCCTGCATCCACTCGTCGACGAGGGCCTGCAGCGCGTCCTTGCCCTTCTGGATGATCCGGCCCGGATCGCTGGCCGAGGAATAGCTCGCCGTGGTGGCGGCGCTCACCGCGAGCACCATGTCACGGAAACGCTCGGTATCTTCGAGGCTGTCTACCCCGTCGACGCCCGTCACCTTGGAGGCGATGCGCACCAGCGCCGCGTGGATCAGCGGGACCACGTCGGTGCGGACCTTGCCGTCCTCGCCACGCTTCGAACGCATGTCGTTGATCGACGCCTCGATCGCCGGCTCCACCAGTTTGAGCTCGTAGTAGGCGACGGCCTGCCGCGACATCAGCGGTGCGAAAAGGCGTGTCAGCTCGGAGTGCTGCTCGCCCTCGGCCATGATGAGCGTGTCCTCGAGGAAGATGAACCGCTCATCCGCCCCGGCCATGACGAAGTCCTGCGACTTCATGATCTCCTCGATCTCGTCGTAGGTGTCGATGCGCTGAAGCTTGTTCACGAAGTCCGGCACCGCCGGATCCATCACGGGTTGCATGGCTATCCTCCTCTCGGGGTCGCGCATCGCGCGACGGCTTCCTGTCTTGCTGGCGACTCCTCCGTCGCCGCGGCAGGGAAAGGCTAGTCCAGCCCGGACGGCCGCGAAACGCTGCCCGGCACGGCCATAGGCAAAGGCTGGTCGAGCCATATCCTGAGCCGGCTCACAGGCGTCTGTCGCGGCGCCCGCCCCGATGCGAGGATGCCGGCAGACAAAATGACAAGGAGCCGCGGCATGAGCCAGCCTTCACCCTATGATCTTGTCCCGGAGTTCGGCCGTCTGCGTGACGACGTGCTCTACGGGGATGTCTGGAACCAGCCGGAGCTCGGCAAGCGCGACCGCAGCCTCGTGACCTGTGCGGTACTCGCGGCACTCGGCAAGAATGCCGAGCTCGAGCACCACATGAAGCATGCCGTCGAGAACGGCGTGACGGCGGACGAGTTGCGCGGCCTGGTGGTTCAGGTGGCGTTCTACGCGGGCTGGCCGTGCGGCGTGAACGCGGCAAGAGCCGGGGCGCCGATCTTTGAAGAGAGCGCCGCCAGGGACTGATCCGCGCCCGTCGGCCCAGCCATGAGCCAAGTGCAATGCCGCATTGCAGCATCATGGCTGGTCCGAGCCCCGATGGTTTCCTATCTTCAGTGCAACACGGAACATAATGCACGATTCAGGAGACCAGATATGGAAACCCGCACCACCTCGAAAATCATTGCCGACGCCCAGCTCGACCGCGCCCAGATGATCCGCGCGTTCTTTGCGAAGATCTTCAGCTTCGGCTCGCACGGTCACCCCGTCCACCACTGAGACCGGCCGCGGGGGCACACCTCCGCCCGGACATGAAAGCGCCCCATCGGATCTTCCGACGGGGCGTTTCTTTTTTTCAACCGTCAGGCGCCCGGCAGAACCAGCGCCATCACCTCCGAGGCCGGGCGGTCCGGCTTCATCTCGTCCACCAGGGCCCAGAGCCGCATCGCCTGCTCCTTGCCGATGAAGGCCGTGGTCAGGTCGTCGAGCTTCTTCATGTGTTCCTCGGGAGTGAAGGGCTTCTTGGGCGAGCCCTTGGACTGTTCCTCGAAGATGTGCCGGCTGCTGCCATCCTTGAAGTGAACCGTCACGTCTGCGACGAAATAGGGGTATTTCTTGTCGAGGTCCGGTCCGATCTCGATCTTCACCCGGTCGATCATCCGGCGCACCTCTGAGCCCTCGCCGAGGTCGATCTCCCCATCGAGAATGGCCTTGTGCGCCGTGAAGCCGTTGCCCATGCCAAGCACCGAAAGCGCCATCTGCGCGGGTAGCGAATACTGCACCTCCTCGATGTTGCGGGGGGTGTAGATGTTGACGTTGCGGGTGCCGACGATGCTGTTGACCATGGTCTGCACGCGGGCGTCGATGCGCTCGATATCGTCGGCGCGGTCCTGCACGTGTGCCATCGCCTCGATATACGAGAAGGTGCAGGCGCAGCAGCAGTAGGCCTTGTAGCTCAGGCCCGGCATGAAGTTCGGCGTCTCGGGCAGGAAATCGGCGATGGCCTCCTCGCCTACGGTCTTGTCGCAGAACATCCGGTAAAGGCCTCGGTTTCCGGTGAGGAAGTTGCGCGGGCCGGTGATCCCGGCGCGGGCAAGCTCGGCGGACTCGATACCGTTTCGCACGCAGATCCCCGCATGGGCACGCTTGATCGACCCGCCGGACGAGGCGTATTCCGTCGGCCCGCTGGCGTGGCTCAGCGCGATGGCCAGCGCGTGGAAGGTCTGCTCCTCGTCGAGGCCGTAGATCTTCGAGGCCAGCGCCGCGATGCCGAAGCCGCCCCAGATCGCATGCGGCTGCCAGCCCTCGTTCAGGACCGCCGGCGAGCCCCACTTGCCGATCCGGACGTAGGTCTCGTAGCCGACGACCAGTGCGGTCATCACGGTCTCGAGGTCGGCGCCGGCCTCCTCGGCCATCGCGAATGCTGCGGGCACCACGGCACAACCCGGATGGGCGTTGCCGAAGAAGTCGTCGTATTCGAAACCGTGACCGTACGTGGCGTTCAGGTAGGCGGCATCCACCGCCGCCGCCTTCATGCCCGGATCGCCGACGATGGTCGCCTTGCCCGGACGGGGGTTGCGGAAGTCGCGGGTCTTCTTCGACCACGGCAGTTGCGACGCCCCGATCTGGATCGCGAACTGGTCCTTGGTCAGCATCTTCAGCGCGTCCATCGTCGCCGGATCGATGTCCTCGAAGCTGAAATTCACCACGAATCTCGCCACCGCCTGCTCAAGGGTAAGCGTTTCGATACGCGTCTCTCCGTCCATTGCCGATCCTCCCGGGTTCCTGGGCGCGGGCACCCTGCCAGCACGCCCGCGCATATTCCACGATCCGTCCGCCGGTTGCGACTGGCGTGCAGTCCTTTCCGAAGGCGGGCATAGGCGAAGGCTTCATGCCCCCTGCCCCGTCTGGCATGGTATACACGGCGCCAAACCCGAGGAGGACACTGACATGAGCACCATCGTCGAACAGCTTGCCGAATTCACGGCCGGCAGCCGCTACGAGGATCTTCCCCCGGAGGTCGCCAACGAGACCAAGCGGGTCGTGCTGGACTCGATCGGCTGCGCCCTTGCCGCGACCGACGAGCAGAAGGGCACCATCGGCCTCGAGATCGGTGCCCGGATGGGCAGCGGCGACGAAGCGACCATCCTGGGCACCGGCGGGCGCGGCTCTGTCTACGGCGCGGCCTTCGCCAATGGCGAGCTCATCAACGCGCTCGATTTCGACGCCATCCTGCCGCCGGGCCACGTGTCGCCCTACGTGATCCCCGGCGCGCTCGCCATGGCCGAGAAGGCCGGCACCAGCGGCGCCGATTTCGTTGCCTCGATGGCGGTCGCGCACGAGATGTCGAACCGCATCGGCAAGGCGATGGACTACCTCCGCGACATCAAGGACGACGCGATGAACACGCCGCAGGTCTATGGCTATGCCTCGACCATCTTCGGCGGCACCGCGGCGATCATGCGGGTCCAGGGGCTCGAGGCGTCGCGTATCGCCCACGGGCTCGGCGTCGCGGGCTGCATCTCGCCGATCAACTCGCACATGGCCTGGGTGCGTCATGCGCCGCCCACCACGATCAAGTATACCGTGGCCGGGGTGATGGCACAGGCTGCGCTGACCGCCGCCGCCATGGGAGAGCTCGGCCACCGCGGCGACATCCAGGTGCTCGACGATGCGGTCTACGGCTTCCCCGGCATGATCGGCACGAAGCGCTGGGAGCCCGAGGTCATCACCGCCGGGCTGGGCGAGACATGGCGCTACATCCACGAGAACAGCTACAAGCCCTACCCGCACTGCCGCGTGCTGCACAGCGTCTTCGATGTCATGCTCGACGTTCTGGAACAGCACGACATCAAGCCCGAGGAGATCGAGCACATCTCGGTCTTCGGCGAAGCTTTCGTGCGGCTGCCGATCTGGGAGAACAACACCGTCGAGTTCCCCACCGACGGCCAGTTCAGCATCGCCCATGGCATCGCACTTGCCGCGCAGCGGGTGCGCCCGGGCCGGGCGTGGCAGGATCCGGACCTCGTGTTCGATCCCAAGGTGCTTGCCATGATGGACAAGGTTACGCATGAGCCGCACCCCGACTACATTCCGTTCCTGAAGGAAAACGGTGCCTCGCGCCCCGCAAAGGTCGAGATCTCGGCGCGCGGCCAGGTTTTCACCGGCGAGACCCGCTATCCCAAGGGCAGCCCGTCTCCCGACCCGTCGAGCTACTACAGCACCGAGGAGCTGGTCGCGAAGTTCCGCCACAACGCAGACGGCGTGCTGTCGGCGGCGGCCACCGACGACGTGGTGGACATGTTCCTCAACCTCGAGCGCGCGCCGGACATGGGCAAGGTCATGGCGCTCTTCGCCAAGGATTCAAAGGTGCGCATGGCTTCCTGAAGCCATGCCACACCGACGACCAACGAAGAAAGGCGCCCTGCGGGGCGCCTTTCCTGCTTTCCGGGTGAAGCGACGGGCCCTCAGGCAAAGACCCTTGCCAGTCCAGCCTCCGGAAACGGCGTGTCGAACCGCGCGCAATACGCTTCCACTTCCTTGCGAACGCTGTCGGCGCCCTTGGCCCGCATGAGGGCGACCGGCGGCTGGCCGAACCGCAGCGCGAGGCTTGCGCCGGTGTCTATGGCATCGGGCGAGGCGACGTCCTCGGCCAGTTCCTCGAGCACCGGCAACCAGGTGGCCGCCCGCAGCCGCGCGCCGATCGTGGCGGCCACCGGCTCGGGCAGCGCCTCCGGCGTCTCCTCGATCTGCCACGACTCGCCAGCCTCTCCGGTGGCGACGAGCCCCTCTGCCGGTGCGTAACTCGGCCCCAGAGCGCTGAGGTTGCGCACCGCGTTGAGGTTGATGCGCGGCTTGATGATGTTCATCACCGCGAAGGGCCCGATGGCAAGGTCGAAGACCTGCCGGGCCACGAGGTCGATCTGCCCGGTGGTCGCAAGCCCCTCGTCGGCGATCCTGCAGGCCTCGTTGGTATAAGGACAGAAGAAGCGGTTCACGGCGAACCCGTTGGCGTCGCGGCAGGTCAGCGCCGTCTTGCCCATCGCCCCGACATACTCCTGCGCCAGCGCGAGGGCCTCGTCCGAGGTTGCCTCACCACGCACCACCTCGACCAGCGGGTTGATGTCGGCGGGGCTGAAGAAATGCAGCCCGAGGAAGCGCTGTGGATGCGGCAGGCAGCCCGCGAGATCGCTGACCCGCAGGGCGCTGGTGTTGGTGGCCACGACCGAGCCCGCGCCCACATGCGGTGCAAGCCGGGTGAGCAGGTCGGTCTTGACCGAAAGATCCTCGAAGACCGCCTCGATCACGAGCTCCGCTGACGAAACCGCCGCGAGGTCGGTCGACACCGTCAGCGCCGCGCGGCGGTTTTGCGCCTCTTCCGAAGTCGCGCGCCCCTTCTCGACCGCGCGGGCAAATGCCTTGTCGATGCGCGCCCCGGCGGCCTCGAGGGCAGCGCCTGTGGTGTCGATCAAAACAACATGCGCTCCGCCCGTCAGCGCGGCGATGGCGATGCCGCCGCCCATGGTGCCTGCTCCGATGATGGCCACGGTCCGTGTCATCACGTCTCCCTTCCTGTTGCGGTCGCGCACTCACACGCGCGTGTCGCGCAAAGTATGATGCGAATACCGTCTAGAGGACATCCCCGGCATCCTTTCGACCGGGCTACGGCTATGACCCTGATAGGGAAGTTCTGTTGCGACCAAGACCAAAGTTGGGTCTAGGAGGCGGATGCAGTTCAATGCTACGACTTTTCCATTGTGCAGCCGCAGGCGGACCGGAATTCGGCATGACGACGCATAACCTGAAACAGGGCTCGGTCACGCTTTACGCCCAGCTCGCCACCATCCTCAGGGACCGGGTCTACACCGGCACCTGGCCCGCGGGCTCGCCGATCCCCACGCTCGACGAGCTGACCCGGGAGTTCGAGGTCGCACGCGTCACCGCAAGACAGGCGGTTCAGCTCCTTTGCCAGGAGGGCCTGCTGTCGAGCCAGCGCGGCAAGCGCACCCAGGTCATCTGGGAGCCGCCCGACATCTCGCACCGGCCGATCTTCTCCTCGACCGGCTCGCTGGACGAGTCGCCGGCCACGTACTCGGTCGACGTGCTCGACTACGAGGAATTCGATCATCTCCCCCTGCGCCGACTGGCCGAGGGCACCGATGCCGGGCCCTACGTCCGCATCCGCAAACGCGATCTCTACAAGGGCATGCCCTATGCCTGCTCCGAGAACTACGTGAGACTGGATCTCTACCGCAGGTTTCCCCCGGGCGGCGAGACGGTGTCGAAGATCATCCGCCTCGTGCGCGACGCGGCGCGGCCCCGCCAGACGACCGGATCCGAGCTGATCCGGGTCTCGATGCCGACCGAGACCGAGGCGATGCAGCTGCAATGTGCCCTCGGCGCGCCCGTCGCCCGGATCAGCCGCGTGCTTCTCGACGAGGACGGGTCCGTCCTTCTGCATGGCGAATACACCTATTGCGCCCGCGACTTCGCCCTGACCCGCGACATCACCTCGCTGCTGCACGACTGACCCAGAGGCGCAGCCTTCTTCCCTCATAGCCTGTCCCGCCGCCACCCCTTGCACTGACGCGCCGTTCAGCGGAATGCTCGGCCCGGGACGAGGCGGGCAGTTCCCGCGTGTGGATGGAGGAAAGACCATGACCAACGACATCGTGATCCTGAGCGCGGTGCGCACCGCGATCGGCACCTTCGGAGGCTCGCTCTCCGGCATCGCTCCCTGCGACCTCGGGGTGAGCGTCGCGAAGGAAGCCATCGCCCGTTCGGGCGTCGACGCGGCGCAGATCGGCCAGACGGTGATGGGCAACGTGATCCACACAGAGCCGCGCGACATGTACCTCTCGCGCGTGACCGCGATCGGCGCGGGCGTGCCGGAGACCAGCCCCTCGCTGACATTGAACCGGCTCTGCGGCAGCGGGCTTCAGGCCGTGGTCACGGCATTCGAACAGATTTCCCTGGGGCATTGCGAAGCGGCACTCGCCGGCGGCGCCGAAAGCATGAGCCGCGCCGGGCACCTGCTGTCCTCCGCGCGCTTCGGGCAGAAGATGGGCGATGTCTCGGCGACCGACATGATGATCGGCGCACTGACCGACCCCTTCGGCAATGGCCACATGGGCATCACCGCCGAGAACGTCGCCGAGCGCGACGGGATCACCCGCGAGCAGCAGGACGCGACGGCCGCCGAATCCCACCGCCGCGCCGCCCACGCGCAGGCCGAGGGCTATTTCGACAGCCAGATCCTGCCGGTCGAAGTGCGCAAGGGCCGCAAGACAGACACCTTCGCCCGGGACGAGATGGTCCGCTCCGACGCCAGTGCCGAGGGGCTCGCCACGCTCCGCGCCGCCTTCCGCAAGGATGGCAGCGTGACCGCCGGCAACGCCAGCGGCATCAATGACGGCGCCGCCGCACTGGTGCTTGCGCGCGCCGATCTCGCCGGGGATGCGAAACCCCTTGCGCGGATCGTTGCGACCGGTCTCGGCGGGGTAGCGCCCGAAGTCATGGGGCTGGGCCCGGTGCCCGCAACGCAGCAGGCGCTGTCCCGCGCCGGTCTCACGGTCTCCGACCTCGACGTGATCGAGAGCAACGAGGCGTTTGCCGCGCAGGCCTGCGCAGTCAGCAAGCAGCTTGGGCTCGATCCGGCAAAGGTGAACCCCAACGGCGGCGCAATCGCGCTCGGCCATCCCATCGGGGCGTCTGGTGCGATCATCCTGACCAAGCTGCTCTACGAGCTGGAGCGCACCGGCGGGCGCTACGGTCTTGCCACGATGTGCATCGGTGGCGGTCAGGGCATTGCGGTCATCGTGGAGAACCTGCGCCGCTGACGGCTCGGCCCGACCACTCATATTTCCTCAGAGCCCCGGGCGCACGCGCTGTGCCCGGGGCTTCGCGGGCAGCAGGCCCGGCCCATCGGCCCCGGTCACGCCGCCGCGCTTCCGGCTCTTGTGGCCGAAGCAGATCCGAACGCGGGTCAGAAAGCGCACCGGGGAGTGCACGCCACCTCTTGTCGCGAGCCGCCGGCTCGGCCAAAAGGCGGCCATGGACAAGACGCCAGACATTCTCTGCATCGGCTCCGTGCTCTGGGACGTCATCGGGCGCTCGGCCAGCCACATGCGCCAGGGCTCCGACGTGCCGGGCCGCATCACGCGCCTGCCCGGCGGCGTGGCGCTCAACGTTGCGATGACCTTTGCGCGCTTCGGTCTGCGCCCCGCGCTGCTGAGCGCCGTCGGTCGCGACCGCGAAGGCGACGAACTGGTCGAGGCCTGCGAGGCCTTGGGATGCACAACGTCCTACATCTATCGGTCCGAGGATCTGCCCACCGACAACTACATGGCCGTCGAGGGCGCCAACGGGCTGATCGCCGCCATCGCCGATGCGCATTCGCTCGAACAGGCCGGGGCGCGGATCCTCGCGCCGTTGCGGGACGGCACGCTCGGCTCGTCCACGGCACCATATGCAGGCTCGGTCGCCCTTGACGGCAACCTCACCGAAAGCCTGCTCGACGAGATCGCGCGGGACCCGGGTCTCGCTGCGGCAGACCTGCGGATCGCCCCCGCGAGCCCCGGCAAGGCCGAGCGGCTTCTGCCCTTCCTGCGTGCACGGCGCGGCGTGCTCTACGTCAACCTCGAGGAAGCCGGCATTCTCTGCCAGGACAGCTTCGACTCCGCCCCCGAGGCCGCCGCACGGCTGATCGAACGCGGCGCCGCGCGCGCCGTCGTCACCGATGGCGGCGCCACCGCCTGCGATGCCAGCCCCGACGGGCTGGTCGCCGAACGCCCGCCGGAGGTGCTGGTGACCCGTGTCACCGGCGCCGGCGACACCTTCATGGCCGCGCATATCGTGGCCGAACGCGCCGGTGCCGGCCGGGCCGAAGCGCTCGACAGCGCGCTCGCCGCCGCCGCCGCCTACGTCTCCGGAGACATCGCCACATGAGCCTTCTCAAGCTTTCCCCCGCCGTCGCCGAAGCGCTCGAGACGGGTGCTCCCGTCGTTGCACTCGAGTCGACGATCATCACCCACGGGATGCCGTGGCCGCAGAACCTCGAGATGGCGCGCAAGGTCGAGGACACGATCCGCGCCGAGGGGGCCGTGCCGGCGACCATCGCGGTGATCGACGGCGCGCTCTGCGTGGGTCTCGAAGATGCGCAACTCGAAGCGCTGGCGCAGGCGCGCGGTGTCGCCAAGCTCAGCCGCGCCGACCTTGCCGTCTGCATGGCGCAGGGCGGCACGGGCGCGACCACCGTCGCCGCGACGATGATCGGTGCCGCCCGCGCGGGCATCGCAACCTTCGCGACCGGCGGTATCGGCGGTGTGCACCGCGGTGCCGAGAGCAGCTTCGACATCTCGGCAGACCTGCAAGAGCTCGCACAGACCGCGGTCACCGTCGTCTGCGCCGGCGCAAAGGCGATCCTCGACCTGCCCAAGACCCTCGAAGTGCTGGAGACGCTCGGCGTCCCGGTCATCGCCTACGGGCAGGACCAGCTTCCGGCGTTCTGGTCGCGCGAGGCCGGGCTGCGTGCACCGCTGCGCATGGACACGCCCAAAGCCATCGCCGAGGCGCAGGCGATGCGCGCCGCGCTCGACCTGCCGGGTGGGCAGCTCGTGACCAACCCGATCCCGGAAGAGGCCGAGATCCCGCGAGACGAGCTCGCACCGATCATCGCCCGCGCCACCAAGGACGCCGAGACCCACAGCATCCACGGCAAGCATCTGACGCCCTACCTTCTGCAGCGCATCTTCGAGCTCACCGACGGTCGGTCGCTCGAGTCCAACATCGCGCTCGTGCTGAACAACGCACGGCTCGGCGCACGCATCGCCAAGGAAATCAGCGCCCTGCCCGCGAATTGAGTTTGCGGCACCGCAGCGCCATTGTAGACAGGCAGGCAAATGCCTACCTTCTTGGCAGTGATCGCGCTTCGGGACAGAGATGAACACGCCCTTCGACGACAAACCGCGCAGACCCGGTCTGCTCTCGTCCCTCCGGGCAAGCTTCCTGACCGGCCTGGTTGTCATCATGCCGGTCGGTCTGACCATCTGGCTGATCTGGACGCTGTTCGGCTGGGTCGACGGCTTCGTTCTGCCGGTCATCCCCGCGCGGTTCAATCCCGAGGAATACATCGGGATCAACCTGCGCGGCGTCGGCGTGATCTTCTTCCTGATCTTCACCATCGTCGTCGGCTGGGTCGCCAAGGGCCTGATCGGGCGGTCGCTGATCCGCTTCGGGGAAAGCCTCGTCGAGCGGACACCGGTGGTGCGCTCGATCTACTCGGGCATCAAGCAGATCGCGGAAACGGTGTTTGCCCAGTCCGAGCGGAGCTTCGAGAAGGCCTGCCTCGTGCAATATCCGCGCAAGGACATCTGGGCGATCGGCTTCATCTCGACGCAGGCCAAGGGCGAGGTCGCCCGCCGGGCCGAGACCATGGGCGACCTGATCTCGGTCTTCGTGCCGACCACGCCGAACCCCACCTCGGGCTTCCTGCTGTTCTTCCCCTCTGAGGACGTCATCGAGCTCGACATGAGCATCGAGGATGCGGCGAAGCTGGTCATCTCGGCCGGGCTGGTCTATCCGCCCGACCGTCCGGGCGGCAAACCCAAGGTCGAGGAAGTGCGCCGCGCCTCCTGAGCGCGCCGGCGTGCCGAGCCGCTGGGCCACGCCCGCACCGCAGGCAGTTCCTTCCTACCGTGCGCCCTGAGCACGCCTAGTGACACCGTTCCACTTTGCCGGCGCGCGAACCCGTGCGAGCATCGAGCAGCCCTTCCGCTGCAAAAAGGTGCCCGATGCATTTCCCTTGCTTCCGTGCGCTCTGCCTGCCGCCCCTGCTCCTCTTCGCGCAGCCGGTTTTCGCACTCGAGCCGGTGACCGATTTCGGGTCCAATCCGGGGGCGCTGCGGGCATGGGAGCACATCCCCGACGACCTGCCGGCCGACCGCCCGCTCGTTGTCGCGCTGCACGGCTGCGACATGCAGGCCGAGGATTTCGATACCGAGACCGGGCTGACCGCGATGGCCAATGCGCTGCAGGTGGCGCTTCTCTTTCCCGAGCAGGACGACGATAACATGGGTGCGCTCTGCTTCCGCTGGCACGACCCGGAGGACAACCGCGCCGGCGTTGGAGAGACAGCGTCGATCATGCAGATGATCGACACGATGCGGACGCGCCGTCAGGTCGATCCCGCGCGCGTCTACGTTCTGGGCCTCTCGGCGGGCGGCGGCATGGCCGCAACGCTCATCGCCAACCATCCCGACCGTTTCGCCGGGGCTGCCATCATCGCCGGGGTGCCCTATGGCTGCAATCGTGCCTCGGGCAGCTTCGACTGGCGGTATGACTGGTACGAGACGTTCTGGCCCGACGGCACCGCCGCATCCTACGCCTGCGGCATCACGCCCGATAACCCCTTAGATCCGTTCGGGATCTTTCGGTTCCAGATCATCGACCGTTCGCCGGACGACTGGGCCGGCTACGTGATGACCGCCGCAGGACAGGCGCCCTCGCACTGGCCGCTGCTGTCGCTGTGGCAGGGTCTCGGCGACACGGTGGTCGACCCGGACAACCTTCGCGAACTCACCGAGCAATGGACCGAGGTGCAGGGCATTGGTCGCGATCCGGCCAGCCCCGAGATCATCGACGGTGCCGAGCGGACAGTCTACCGCGATGCCTCGGGCGCCGCGCGGATCGAGACATGGACCATCGAGGGGTTCGATCACGCCGTGCCCGTCGATGCCGACGGAGAGCCCGCGCCATGCGGGGCCGCTGCGGCCTATGTCGCTGACGCCGGGATCTGCGCCGTGCGCCGCATCGCAGCGTTCTGGGGCCTAGAGTGAGGGCTCAGACCCGGCCCAACCCCTCGAGCACCGCCTGTGCGGCCCGGTCGCCCGGATGCGGGCCGCTGCGCCCGAGGCGCTCCATCGTGAGCGCCATTGCCTCTGTCTGTGCCTCGGGTGCGTCGAGCACCCCGAGCAGCGCCCGGGCAATCGGATCGGGACGGCAATTCTTGCCGATGAACTCGGGCACGGCGCGGGTGTCAGAGACGAGATTGACCAGTGTCACCGTATCCACCCGCAGCATCTGCCCGATGATCTGCCGCGACAGCCAGCCCATGTCGTAGGCCACGACCATCGGGGTGCCTGCCGCCGCAAGCTCCAGCGACACGGTGCCTGACGCGGCCAGCGCCACGTCGGCCGCCCGAAAGGCGGCGCGCTTCTCGGCCTGCATCTCGGGGCCCAGCTCGCGCGGATCGAGGATCAGCGGCGCCACCTCCCAGCCGCCGCAGAGTTCGCGCACCATTCCGGCCACCGGCGCCGCCGCCGGGATGACGAGCCGCAGTTCCGGACGCGCCTCGTGAAGCCGCTTTGCCACTTCGCCGAAAACCGGCGCAAGACGCGAGACCTCGGAACGCCGCGAGCCCGGCAGGACCAGCGCCAGCGGCGCGGTGCCGAGATCGTGCCTCAGGCGAAACGCGGCTGCGTCGGCGGAGTCGGCCTGCGGCTCGGTCACCACCGGGTGTCCGACGAAATCGCAGCGCATCCCGGCGGCTTCCATGTAGGGAGGCTCGAACGGCAGCAGCGCCAGCACCTGGTCGACATGCGTGGCCATCTTGTCAGCGCGCCCCGGCCGCCAAGCCCAGACGGTGGGCGCCACGTAATGCACCGTGCGGATGTCCGAAGCTGCCTTGACCTGCTTCGCGACCCGCAGGCTGAACTCGGGCAGGTCGATCGTGATCAACACGTCGGGCTTCGCCGCGACCACGGCTTCGGCGGTCTCGCGGATGCGGGCCTTGAGCGTGCCATACTGGCGCAGGATCTCGGTGATCCCCATGACGCTGATCTCGTCCATCGGAAACAGGCTCTCGAGCCCCTCGTCGAGCATCCGCTCGCCGCCGATCCCGGTGAACTGCACATCGGGCACCCGGGCGCGCAGCCCCTGCATGAGCGCTGCGCCCAGCTTGTCGCCCGAAGGCTCGCCCGCCGTGATGAAGACATGCATCAGCCGCGCTCCCGCACCCAGAGGAATTTTCCCGCCGCATCCAGCGCCGCCACCGTGGCCTCGCGCTCCAGCACCATCACGCCGTCGGCCGACAACACGATGCCGTCGAGCCCCTTTTCGAGGATTCCGCGCGCGGTGCGCGGCCCGATGGCGGGCAGATCGGCGCGGCGCTCCTGTCCGGGCTTCTCGGCCTTGTAGAGGATCCCGCCCCGGCCCGGCGGCAGGCCTGCGATCATCGCATCGGTGCCGGCGTCGTCCTCGCGGGCGATCACGGCGCCTTCGCGGATCACGCAGGCCTGACCGAGGTCCGCCTGCGCCTGCGAAACGCTCACCTCATCGCCGACACGGGCGGCATCGGACACTTCGGGATCGGGCGCGGTCGCAGTGAGCACGCCCGCCGGCGGCAACAGCTCCGGAGCGGCCTCATGCGCGCCGATGACCGCGATGCCGGCGTCTTCGAAGACCGCGATGATCGCGCGCAACGCGCCATCGTCGCCAAGGCCGAGCGCCGCCGTCAGGCGCGGCACCAGGGGCACCGTCGCCGCATCGATCCGGCCCGGGTCGATCTCGGGGCGTCGGATCGTGCCGCACATGCAGAGCCGGTCGACGCCGCGCGCGCGCAGCGTCTCGATCAGCGTGCCGAGGGTCTCGAGGCGAAAGGTCAGGTCGGGCGTCAGCGTGTCGGGCGCGAAGCCTTCGAGCGCGCAGACGAGCGGCGGCTGCGCCAGCGCATCGACCACCGCGCCGGGCAAGGCGCCCTGCCCTGCGATCAGCGCCAGCACCCGGGTCAGCCCGGCGTCAGGAAATGACGGTCGCTGTCGCCGAGAATGAAGGCGACGATCTCGCGGACGTAGTCGCTCTGGGTCTCGTTGCCGAGGCGTTTCGCACGGTCGGCAAAGGCGCCCTCACCCTGCGCAAGCATCTGGAAGGCCGCGCGCAGCGCTGTGATGTCGGCGCGGCTCACGCCCTTGCGCTTGAGGCCCACGAGGTTCAGCCCGTCGAGCTTGCCGCGCGGCGCCTGCACGAGGCCATAGGGTATCACGTCATTGGTCACCATGGTGACAGCGCCGATGATCGCGCCACGGCCGATGCGCACCCACTGGTGCACGCCCGACAGACCGCCGACGATCACGTCGTCCTCGATCACGCAGTGCCCCGCCAGTGCCGAGTTGTTCACCAAGATCACCCGATCCCCGACTCGCGCGTCATGCGCCACGTGGCAGCCGGCCATGAACAGCCCGTCGTCGCCAACGCGGGTCACGCCGCCGCCGCCCTCGGTGCCGCAGTTCATGGTGACATGCTCGCGGATCCGGTTACGCTTGCCGATCACCAGCGAGGTCTGCTCGCCCTTGAACTTCAGATCCTGCGGGATCTCCCCGATGACCGCGAAGGAAAACACCATCGTGTCGTCGCCGATCTCGGTCTTGCCGGTGACGACGACATGCGATTTCAGCTCGACCCGCGCGCCCAGCACCACCTCGGGGCCGATGTGGCAGAACGGGCCGACCACGCAGCCCTCGCCGATCCGGGCGCCGTCTTCGACGATGGCTCCGGGATGGATGCTCGCAGTTTCGTGGATGCCCTGGGTCACGCCGGCAGGTCCATCATCGCGGTGAACTCGGCCTCGGCGGCCATTTCGCCCTCGACGGTGGCGCGGCCCGAGAATTTCCAGACCTTGCCGCCGGGCTTGCCACGCACGGTCGTAAGCTCCATGCGCAGCTGGTCGCCGGGCACCACCATGCGGCGGAACTTGCACTTGTCGATGGCCATGAAATAGACCTTGAGCTCCTTGTCCGCGAGCTCGAGCGCGGTGCCCACCATCACCGCGGCGGTCTGCGCCATGGCTTCCACGATGGTCACACCCGGCATGATCGGCTGCCCGGGGAAATGCCCCTGGAAATGCGGCTCGTTCATGGTGACGTTCTTGAGACCCACCGCGGAGTTGCACCCGTCGATGTCGACAACGCGGTCGACAAGCAGGAACGGGTAGCGGTGCGGCAGAATACGCTGGATAAGCTGGATATCCGCAGAAAGCAGCGTCTCGGTCATCTTGGGCCTTTCCTGTCCAACTGTTGCCCCGTCCCTAGCAACCCGCGACACGAGGCACAAGTTGCGGCGGCGGCCGGGCCTATTCCTTGGGCGGAACCACGATGGGCGCGGGCACGGCGCCGTCGCCCGAAGGGTCCGGCTCAGAGGCCGAGACCTCGCCGATGTCGTCCCGGAAGTTGTCGCCACCGTCGCCGATCTGATCGTCGATGCGGCTGATCGCGGTCTCGGTGATGTCGATCACATCCGCGGAGAGGAACACCGACCGCTTGTCGAGAATCACCGCCGCGCCGGCTTCGCGCATGAGCCCGCCAAGGATCGGCTCGGCCTGCGCAAGAAACTGGCGCCGGTGTTCCTCGGAGAGATTGCCGAGCGCCCGCGCCTTGGCGTCCTGCTCGCGACGCAGGGCCTGCACCTTCTCGTCGAAGGCCTCGGCCAGTTTACGAAATTCCACCGGGTCGAGCGTCGATCGTTTCTCGGTCAGATCCCGCTCTTCAGCCGTGAGATCCGCTTCGATCCGCCGGTTCTCGGCCGCGATGGAGGCACCCTGCTCGTCGAGCATCTCGGAGACGCGCTGCCCGTAGGCGCTTTCGGCGAACAGCCGGTCGAACTCCACCGTCAGGATCGCGCTCTGCACGACGCCCGGCCGAACGCTTTCCTGCGCGATGGCAGGTGCGGCGCCGGCCAGTGCAAGGCCGAGCGCCAGGGATACGGGCCGGAGCCAGACGCGCATCTCAGAAGTCGGTCGAGATCGACAGGCTGAAGTTCTGGTCGCGGTCGTGTTTCTCTTTCTTGATCGGCCGCGAGAAGTTCAGCCGGAGCGGCCCGAGCGCCGAGTCCCAGAAGATCGAGACACCAAGCACGTGCCGGGCCGAGAAATCTTCGTAGAGGACATCGTTCGTGGTCTGGCCGAGCGTCTCGTCCGACAGCCCCCAGACCGAGCCGATGTCGTAGAACACGCCGCCGGTCACGCCGTATTCGTCCGGCAGACCGATCGGGAATTCCGCCTCGAAGCGCGCCACGGCGAAATAGTTGCCGCCCAGCGAGTCGTCGATGTCGTCGGCGGAGTTGTATTCGCGCGGACCGATGCCGCCGTATTCGAAGCCCCGCAGCGTCGAGTCGCTCAGCAGGAAGCGGTCGGTGACGCGGGTCTCGCCACTCGTGTAGTTCAGCGCGCCAGCCTCGAACGACGCCCGCAGGGTCACTTCCTCGTTCCAGATCTTGGTCTGGGCGACGGCCCGCAGGTTGGTCTTGATGAAGCTCGTGTCGCCGCCGACGCCGCCGAAATCCTGTCCGAACTCGAGCAGCACGCCCGCGTTCGGGTCAAGCCCGGTGCGGCGGGTGTCGTAGCTGTAGGTGTAGCCGAGGCTGCTGTCGAAGCGCCTTCCAAGGTCTTCCTCGGCCCGGATGATCTGGCCGGTATCGCCGTCCGAGGAGTTGCGGATGTCCGAGAAACGCGCCGTGTAGCGCAGGCTCAGGCGGCCGCTTTCGGAGACCGGGAACGAGAAGCTCGGGCGGAAGACACCGGTCGCGGTGTCGAACTCGGCATACTCGTTGTCGGTCTCGTTGTAGTTCAGCGCGAGACCGAAGGCGACGTCGCGTCCCAGGAACGCCGGCTCGACGAAGTTGAAGTTGTAGCTCGACGCGGAGCTTGCAGTGTTCACGCCAAGCGACAGGGTCTGCCCGCGCCCGAGGAAGTTCTGCTCGCTGAACGAGATCGAGGCGCCGAAACCGCTGGTGGTCGAGTAGGACCCGCCGAACCCGATGGAGCCGGTCGGCTGCTCTTCGACGTTCACGTCGACGATCACCTGCTGCGGCGTGCTGCCTTCGCGGGCCTCGACATCGGCGTTGGCGAAGTATCCCAGCGCGCGGATGCGCTCGGCGGCCTCGCGGATGGCGCGGGGATTGAACGGGTCACCCTCGGCGGTCTCGAACTGGCGGCGCACGACGCGGTCGAGCGTCGTGGTGTTGCCCTCGATGTCGATGCGCTCGACGAAGATGCGCGGGCCACGGGTCAGCACGAAGTTCACGTCGAGCGTCAGGTCACGGTCGTTGCGGCTGATGCGCGGATCGACACGGACGAAGTTCAGCCCCTGCTGGATGGCCAGGCGTTCAAGCCGGGCGATCTCGTTCTCGACCAGAGACGGCGAGTAGGTCTTGCCCGACTTCATCTTGATCGCGTCGCGGAACGCCTCGGTATCAACCTCGGCAAGGTCGGACTCGACCGTGATGTTGCCGACGTCGAACTGCTGCCCTTCCTGAACGTTGAAGGTAATGAAGTAGGCGTCACGTTCCTCGGCAAGCTCGGCGTTCACGCCGGTGATGCGGAAGTCGACGTAACCGCGCGAGGCGTAGAAGTCCTGAAGGAGCTGTCGGTCGAAGGCGATGCGGTCCTCGATGAACGTGTCCTTGCGGATGATCGCGCGAAGCAGGCCCGCCTGCTTGGTTTCCAGAACGCGGCGCAGGCGCCGGTCGGAATAGGCATCGTTGCCGACGAAGCCGATGCGCTCGACCTCGGTCACGCCGCCCTCGAAGATCTCGTAGACGAGGTCCACGCGGTTTTCCGAGCGGCGGATGAGCTTCGGCGTCACCCGGGCGGCGATGCGCCCCTGCTGGGTGTAGGCATCGGCGATGGACTGCGCGTCCTGCTCGGCGGTGCTGGGGTTGTAGACCCGGCGCGACTGCGAGCGGACGATGCCGGCGAGCTCTTCGTCGTCGATGCGGCGATTGCCCTCGAAGGCGATGCGGTTGATCGTCGGGTATTCCACCACGCGGATGATCAGCGTGTTGCCCTGCGGCACGATCTCGACGGTTTCGAAAAGTCCCGAGTTCGCAAGGCGCTGGTAGGCATCGTTGAGCTCGGCAGCACTGACCGCCGCACCGCGCGCGATTCCAGCGTAGCTCAGGATGGTGCCGGGCTCGATGCGCTGGTTGCCCTCGATCGAGACATTGTTGAAGCTGAACGCCTGCGCGACGACCGGCGACGGAAGCGCCGTGAAAGCCATGGTGAAAGCGACCGAAATCGCTGCAATTGAAACGCTTTTCTTGAAAACGTGCGCGCTGCGCCGGGGGCTGTCCCCCGAAAGCCCGTAGGTCATACCGCCAATCCACTCCGCCGTGTTTTTCAAGGTGAGTATCGGGATTGGGGGGGCTTGTCAAAAGCCGATAGTGCTTGACTCAGAGGGATCCGAGAAAGGCGCCGAAATACAACGCGCCGACGATGACGGCCACGTAAAGCAACCGATCCCAGTTGATCGTCAAAAGCAGCCCGAGGCCGCGATATCCGTGCTGAAGGGTGTGCATCCGTCTTCCGCCAGTTCTTGCCCGAAGGGTGGTTTCCGGCGTCTTTATGGATGCTCATTATGTTCGAATTGGGACGAATTTGCGCGAAGAAGGTGACCCCTCTTCGCGCATCATGAAAGTTCCCGGGACTCGGCTGCGCGCCCCGATCAGGGGCAGAACAGGTCGTTCGTCAGCGCGAAGGTCATCAGCGACAGGATCAGGATCAGCCCGATCGACATCGCCACGTTCAGCGCCTTGTCCGACGGCGGTTTGCCGGTCACCGCCTCCCAGGCGTGGAACACGAGATGCCCACCGTCGAGCACCGGCACCGGAAAGAGGTTCAGAAGCCCCACCGCCGTGGACAGCACCGCGATGAATGTGATGAAGCTCTGCCCGCCCTGGCTGGCCATGGCGCCGCTGGTCTGCGCGATGCCGATGGGCCCCGACAGGTTGCACGACGAGATCTTGCCCGCCACCATGTGCCACAGGCCCGAGAGCGACCCCGAGATGATCGAGCCGGTGCGCTCGACGCCACCGTTGAAGGCCTCGACCGGGCCGACCATCGTGGTCGCCGGCTCGAACGCGAGGCCGCCCACGATCCCGATCCGGTAGACGGCGTGGTAGCCGCCGTCGGGCAGCGGCTCGTCGGTCCGCTTCGGCGTCATCGCGACCTCGAGCTCCTCGCCGTCGCGCCACACCAGAAGATCCAGCGCCTCGCCGTTGGAGTTCTCGACCTTGTCCTTGAGTTGCGAGAAGGAATAGGCCCGCTCGCCGTTGATCGACAGGATGACGTCGCCCGGCTCGAGCCCCGCCTCGTTCGCGGCCGACCGCGGCACGATCTGGGTGGCCAGCGGCGGGTAGACATAGGGGCCGTCGACCTCCTGCGTCGTGCCGTTCCGCTCGACGGTATAGGGCAGAACCGCCTGGTCGGGCAGCGCCTGCATGAAGGCTTCGAAGCCCTCGGCGTCGGCGAAATCGGGCATCGGCTGGCCGTCGATCTCGAGGATGACGTCGCCCTCCTGCAGCTCCTGCGCCACCGGGAGCGCGCGCAGCTCGCCCACGGTGAACGGCTCTGCCACCTTGCCCTGCACCATGTAGATGCCGGTGAAGATCAGGATCGTCAGCGCGAAGTTGAACACCGGGCCCGCCGCCACGGTCGCGGCCCGAGCCCAGAGCGGCGCACCGTTCATCGTGCGGCGGCGCTCTTCCGGCGTGAGCTCGGCCATGGCATCGGCATCGCTGCCGCCGCTGGCGTTGGCGTCGCCCTTGAACTTCACGTAGCCGCCGAAGGGTAGCGCCGCGATCTGCCACTTGGTGCCGCGCTTGTCGTAGCGCGAGAAGATCACCGGCCCGAAGCCCAGCGAGAAGACATCGGCGTCGATCCCCGACCAGCGTCCCACGATGTAGTGGCCGTATTCATGGATCGCGACGATCACCGACAGTGCGATGACGAAGAAGATCAGCGTGTAGAGCAGGCCTCCGAACTGCGGGATCAGCTGCGTGATGTCCAAGATCTCTGCCTCTCAATGCCGTTTCTTGATGATCGCGTCCGCGGTAACACGGGCGAGATGGTCCGCCGCCTGCACGTTATCAAGAGTGATACCGGCGGCAATGAGGCCGCTTTCGGCCGAAACACGGTTAATTGTCTGCTCCACGACCTCGGCCATGGCGGGAAACCCGATGCGGCGGTCGATGAAGGCGTCGAGCGCATGTTCCTTGGCCGCGTTGAACACGGCCCCCGAAAGCCCGCCCGTCTGCATCACCTCGCGCGCCAGTCGCAGCGCGGGCCAGCGGGCATCGCAGGCCTCGCGGAAGGTGAACTTGCCGAGCTTCACGAGATCGAGCCGTTCGACCGGCAGCGCCTGCCGCTCGGGATGGTGCAGCGCGAAGCCGATGGCGTGGCGCATGTCCGGCGGGCCGACATGCGCCATCAGCGCCCCGTCGCGGAAGCCGACCAGCGCGTGGATCATCGATTCCGGATGGACCAGCACCTCGATCAGCGCCGGGTCGATCTGGAAAAACTCTTTGGTCTCGATGACTTCGAGCGCCTTGTTGAACATGGAGGCGCTGTCGATGGTGATCCGTTGGCCCATGTCCCAGTTGGGATGGGTCGCCGCCTGCTCGGGCGTAGCCTCGGCCAGGTTCTCAAGCGGCCAGTCCCGGAAGGCGCCGCCGCTCGCGGTGATGATGACCCGCTCGACCGCCGCGAGATCCTCGCCGATGAGCGCCTGGAAAACCGCCGAATGTTCGCTGTCGACCGGCAGCACGCGGCCCCCGTTGGCCTCGGCGGTCTGCATCACCAAGGGCCCGGCACAGACCATGCTTTCCTTGTTGGCCAGCGCCAGCGTCGCGCCCTGCTCGAGCGCCGCCAGCCCCGGCGGCAACCCCGCCGCGCCGACGATGGCCGACATGACCCAATCCGCCGGACGCCGTGCCGCCTCGACAAGTGCCTCGGGCCCGGCCGCCGCCTCGACACCGCTGCCCGACAGCCGCTCGCGCAGTTCCGGAAGCAGCGCAGGCTCGGAGGTCACCGCCACATCAGCGCCGAGTTTCCTTGCATCATCAGCGAGTTGCGAGACGTTCTTGCCACCACTCAGGGCGACCACGTCGTAGCTTTCGGGGTCGCGCGAGATCAGGTCGATGGTGTTCTGTCCGATTGATCCGGTGGCCCCGAAAATCGATACGCGCTTCATTGAACCCCCGGCGGGAAATTCACGATCTGACCGGCGATCAGCAGGAAAAGCGCGGCGCCCAGCATGCCGTCGAACCGGTCGAGCAGGCCACCGTGGCCGGGCACGAGATTCGAGCTGTCCTTGACGCCGGCCCGCCGCTTGATGGTGCTTTCCGCCATGTCGCCGATCTGGCTTGCCATCGAGACCGCGATGGAAACCCCCATGAGCCCGGCCCCGGCGTGTGTGGTGCCGGCGAAGATCAGCCCGATCACCGCCGCGCCGATCCACCCGGCAATGGCGCCCGACCATGTCTTCTTGGGGCTGACGCGCGGCCAGAGCTTGGGGCCGCCGAAGATGCGCCCGGCGAAATAGCCACCGATGTCGGTGATCGCGACGACGCAGACCAGCCAGAGCATCCAGACAAGGCCGAAATCGGCGCGCAGGGCCATGAAACCGTAGCCCGCGAGCAGGATGAGCGCGGTGAAGACCGCATAGGTCACCCCGCCCCGCTCCATCCGCCCGAAGCCGGCCATCGACGGCAGCAGCAGCAGAGGCAGCGCGAAGGATGGCGGCAGGTAGATTGCCGCAAGCGAACAGACCCCCGCGACGATTCCCAGCACATGCGCCGAGCGGTCGCGCGCGGTGTCGACCATGCGCACGAGCTCCCAGACCATGATGCCGCAGGCCAGCGCGATGAAGGCACGCCAGGCGATGCCGCCGATCCACACCGTGGCAAGGCTCAGCGCGATGAGCACCGCCGCCGAGATCATCCGGGGCCGCAGGTCGTTCCAGCGAGAAGTGGTCGTCATGCTTTTACGCCTCCGTAGCGGCGGTCGCGGGCACCGTAGGAACTCACGAGACGCCCGAATTCCTCGGCGCCGAAATCCGGCCAAAGCGTGTCGACGAATTCATATTCGGCGTAGGCCGACTGCCACAGCAGGAAGTTCGAGATCCGTGCCTCGCCGCTGGTGCGGATCACCAGGTCGGGGTCCGGCAGCACGCAGGTGTCGAGATACTTCGGCAGGGTCTCCTCGTTCACCGAGGCCGGGTCGAGCCGGCCGTCGGCCACGTCCTGCGCGAGCCGCTTGGTGGCCCGGGCCACTTCGTCGCGACCGCCGTAGTTGATTGCAATGGTCAGGTTCACGCCGGTGCAGTCCGAGGTCATCTGCTCGAGCTCGTCCATCAGCGATACCAGCTTCTTGTCGAGCCGGACCCGGTCGCCGATGAACCGCACGCGCACGTTCTCCTCGTGCAGCGAGCGGGCTTCCTTGGTGATGTAGCGACGGAACAGGCTCATCAGCCCCGCCACCTCGGACTGGGTGCGTTTCCAGTTCTCGGTGGAAAAGGCAAAGATCGTCACGTAGCCCACGCCGAGATCCGGGCAGGCCTCGACGATCTCGCGAACGCGCTTGGCGCCCGCGTGGTGTCCGAACAGACGCGGGCGGCCCCGCCGCTGTGCCCAGCGGCCGTTGCCGTCCATGATGATCGCCACATGACGCGGTCCGGCGCCATCTCGGATCGGTTTGGGCATCAGCCTGGCCCCTCCCATTACCTTCGGCACCGGCGGACCGGCTCAGACCTGCATGATCTCTTCTTGCTTGTGCTCCAGCGCCTCGTCCACCTTCTTGATGTAGGTGTCGGTCATGTCCTGCACCTCGGTCTCCCAGAATTTCTGGTCGTCCTCGGACATGCCGTCGGCCTTGGCCTTCTTGATCTGGTCCATGCCGTCACGGCGCACGTTGCGGATCGCGACGCGGGCGTGTTCGGCATACTGGCCCGCGACCTTGGTCAGCTCGCGCCGGCGCTCCTCGTTCAGCTCGGGGATCGGCAGCATGATGATGGTGCCGTTGAGCTGCGGGTTGATGCCCAGTCCGCTCTCGCGGATGGCCTTCTCAACCTTGCCCACCATGGACTTGTCCCAGACGTTGATGGTGACCATACGCGGCTCGGGCACGTTCACGGTGCCAACCTGGTTGATCGGCGTCATCTGCCCGTAGGCTTCGACCTGCACCGGCTCGAGCATCGAGGACGAGGCCCGGCCCGTGCGAAGCGAGGCGAATTCCGTGCGCAGGTTCGACATGGTCCCGTCCATCCGGCGCTTGAGGTCGTCGGTATCGAGTTCGAAATCTTCTGACATGATTGGTCTTGCCCGCTCAGGTGTTTGTCTTTCGGAGCGTGTTCTAGGACAGGTGGACCCGGATGTATAGCGGTTTGCGCGGATCGGTGCCCGGCGGGCTCCCTTGACTCGCTCCCGTGCCGGTGGAAACGTCGCGACGAAATTCTTCCCGGCAAAGGACATGCGGCTTGGCCCGATCGAACTCCACCTACGTCGTGATCGGCCTCGGCGCCTTCGGCAGCACCGTGGCGCAGGAGCTGGCGCGGTTCGGCAATCACGTGATGGGCGTCGACATCGAGGAGAAACCCGTGTCGCGCCTCGCCGACACGCTGACCGCCTCGGCGATTCTCGACACCACCGACGACACCGCGATGCGCGAGGCCGGGATCGACCAGTATGACGTGGCGCTGGTGGCAATCGGCACGGACATCCAGTCGAGCATCCTCACCACGATGAACCTGCGCCTGCTCGGCATCGACCGGATCTGGGTGAAAGCCGCGAACCGGACGCACCACCGCATCCTGTCGAAGCTCGGCGCCGACCGGGTGATCCTGCCCGAGCAGGAGATGGGCCGCCACACCGCGCAGATGCTCAACAACCCGGCGATGAAGGACTACATGAGCCTTGGCAACGGCTACAGCGTGGTCAACATCGTGCTGCCCGAACGGCTCGATGGCTGCCGGATCGGCGAGCTCGAGCTCGAAGAACGTCCCGACATGCGCCTCCTGGGCATCATGCGTGGCACCGAGTTCCGCGACTGCACCAACCCGGACTCCACGATGCAGAAGGACGACCGCCTGATCCTCGTTGGAAAACGCGGAGACCTGCGGGCCTTCGGCGAAGAGCTCTGATCCGCATGACCCTCGGGCTGGGCAGCATCAGCGCACACCGGCTCCTGCGCCGGCTCCTGCATATCTCACCGCCGCTGAGCCTTGCCGGGCTCTACGCAGGCTTCATCCTGCTGGGCGGGCTCTGCTTCAAGCTGCCCGGCGCCATGCTCGGCGAGCTCAGCTGGTCCGACGCCTTCTTCACCGCCGCCTCGGCGGTGACGGTGACCGGGCTCTCGGTGGTCGACGCGGGCACGCAGTTCAACCTGCTCGGCGAGGCGGTGCTGCTGGTGCTGATCCAGCTCGGCGGGCTGGGGCTGATGACCTTCGCGGTGCTGGTGCTTGCCGCGCTCAAGGTGCCGGTCGGGCTGACCGGCCAGATCTACCTCAGCGAGGAGCTGAACCAGAGCTCCATGCACCGGCTCATGCGGCTGGTGAAACGCATCTTCCAGGTGGTGCTCGTCTGCGAGCTCGCGGGCGCGGCGCTTCTCGCCACCAGCTTCGTGCCGATGCTGGGGCTCGGACGCGGGCTCTGGGTCTCGCTCTTCCATGCCGTCTCGGCCTTCAACAACGCGGGCTTCTCGACCTTTTCGGACGGGCTCGTGCCGCTCGCCGCGGACCCGATCATCAACATCGTCATCCCGGCGCTCTTCATCGTCGGCGGCGTCGGCTATGTCGTCATCGACGACGTGATCCGCAATCGTCGGTGGGGCCGCTTTTCGCTGCACACCAAGATCATGCTGTCGGGAAGCACCATCCTCATCTTCTGGGGCTGGGGCGCGTTCGCCGCGCTCGAGTGGCACAATCCCGGAACGCTGGGCCAGTTCGACGGCGCGCCACTACGCCTGATGGTTGCCTGGTTCCAGGGCGTGACGCCCCGCACCGCCGGCTTCAATACCGTCGAGATGGCGGAGATGCACGACAGCACCGCGCTGATGGTGATTTCGCTCATGCTGATCGGTGCCGGACCCACCTCGACCGCCGGCGGCATCAAGGTGACCACCTTCGTGGTCATGTGCCTTGCCACCGTGGCGTTCTTCCAGCGCCGCACCCAGCTCAACGCCTTCGGCCGCTCCATCGGCCTGCACGAAGTGCTCAAGGTCATGGCCCTGACCGCCATCAGTGTGATCGTGGTCTTCGTGGGGGTGTTCCTGCTCGCCGCCACGCAGGAGGGGCATTTCCTCGACGTGAGCTTCGAGGTGGCCAGCGCCTTCGGCACCGTTGGCCTGTCACGCGGCTTCACCGGGGAGCTCACAGACCCTGGCCGCGCGGTGATCGTCGCGATCATGTTCATCGGCCGCGTCGGCCCGCTGACGCTGGGCTACTTCCTCGCGACCCGCTCGGTGCCGCGCGTGCGCTACCCCGAAGGGCGCATCCACCTCGGCTGACGCGCCCGGTGCGGGGGAGCGAGACCGCCCACTCTACGCGGACAGCATCCCCGCAAGACCCGCACCCCGCGTNGCGGACAGCATCCCCGCAAGACCCGCACCCCGCGTTTCTTCTGGCCCGAAATATCCCGGGGAGTCCGCGCCCGCGCGGACGGGGCAGAGCCCCATCCGGCGCAAGCGCCGTCAGCCGTGAACAGTGGTCGAGGTTCCCTGCCCCGCCAGGATGCCGCGGAAGCCGCCCGGCTCGTCGAGCGAGAACACGATGATCGGCAGGTTGTTGTCGCGCGCCAGCGCGATCGCCGAGGCGTCCATCACCTTGAGGTTCTTCTGCAGCACCTCGTCGTAGCTCACCCGGTCGTAGCGCACCGCGTCGTCATGCTTCACCGGGTCCTTGTCGTAGATGCCGTCGACCTTGGTCCCCTTGAAGATCGCCTCGCAGTTCATCTCGTTGGCGCGCAGCGTGGCGGCCGTGTCGGTGGTGAAATACGGGTTGCCGGTGCCGGCGGCGAAGATGCACACCCGCTTCTTCTCGAGGTGCCGCACGGCGCGGCGGCGGATGTAGGGCTCGGCCACCTCGTCCATGCGGATGGCCGAGATCACCCTCGTGTAGACGCCCTGCTCTTCCAGCGCCGACTGCATCGCCAGCGCGTTCATCACGGTCGCCAGCATCCCCATGTAATCCGCGGTGGTCCGCTCCATCCCCTGCGCGGACCCGGCGAGCCCGCGGAAGATGTTGCCGCCGCCGATGACCATGCAGATCTCGACGCCCATCTCCTGCACCGATCGCACCTCGCGCGCGATGCGCTCGACGGTCGGCGGGTGCAGGCCGTAGCCCTGGTCCCCCATCAACGCCTCTCCCGAGATTTTCAGCAGGACGCGTTTGAAGGTGGTCTGCGGGATCTCGGTCATGTTGCGCTCCGTCTCGAGAGGGGTCTAGGATCGGCGCCATATGTGGCCGAAAACCGGCCCGGCTGCAATGCCGCGCATGACGTGCCGAAAGGAGATCCCGGTGAACGAAGACCTGATCCGGCTGGCCCCCGACCCGGCCCGCCCGGTGCTGATCGCGGGGCCGACCGCAAGCGGGAAATCCGCCCTCGCGCTCGAGATCGCCGCCCGCCAGGGCGGGGTCATCGTCAATGCCGACGCGATCCAGGTGTTCTCGGACTGGCGGGTGCTCACCGCCCGCCCCTCCAGGGCCGAGGAGGCGCAGGCGCCGCACCGTCTCTACGGCCATGTTCCGGGCACCGAGCCCTATTCCGTCGGCCAGTGGTTGCGCGATCTCGAGCCCATTCTCACCGGCCCCGAACGACCGATCATCGTCGGCGGCACCGGGCTCTACTTCACCGCGCTGACCGAGGGGCTTGCCGAGATCCCCGCCACGCCCGACGACATCCGCGCGGAAGCGATGGCGCGGCTCGACGCCGGAGAGCTGGCGCAGATGATCGCCGAACTCGACGCCGAGACCCGCGCCCGCATCGACCTTGCCAACCCGATGCGGGTGCAGCGCGCCTGGGAGGTCCTGAAGGCCACCGGGCGCGGGATCGCTGCCTGGCAGAAAGAGACGCCGCCGCCGCGTCTGCCGCTTTCGCAGGCGCAACCGATCCTTTTCGATGCACCTAAGGAATGGCTGACGCCGCGAATCGAGACCCGGTTCCGGAAGATGGTCTCCGGAGGCGCGCTGGACGAGGCACGGGCGAACCTGCCGGGCTGGTCGCCCGACCTGCCCTCGGCCAAGGCGATCGGGGCCGCCGAGCTGATGGCGCACCTGCGCGGAGAGATCACGCTGGACGACGCCATCGACCGGGCGACGGTGCTCACCCGGCAATTCGCGAAGCGCCAGCGCAGCTGGTTCCGCGCGCGCATGGGCGACTGGCCCCGCATCGCCCCCGCGCAGGTCGGCGCCTGAGAGCCGGACCGTCGCTTGTCGGCGACGGCCCCCGGGCCATGTGATGTCACAGGAAAGACCTTGCCCCGACAGGAGCACATGGGCTTTCATCCCGCTCGCGGGAAAGGGGGATCCCAGGCACATGGAGAAGGACGCAGCATGACGCAGACCGGTGACAGCGAGAGGATCCATCCCGCCGCCCGGATGTGCGCCGATGCGCTGAGCGCCGGCCGCATGGACCGGCGCGAGTTCCTGACCCGCACCACGGCGCTCGGCCTGAGCAGCGCCTCGGCATATGCGCTCGGCGGGCTTTCACGCCCCGCGGCGGCCGAGGAAGCCGAAGAGACGGCGGCGGGAAGCCGGCTGCGCATCCAGATGGAGGTGCGCCCGCTCAAGGACCCCCGCACCTTCGACTGGCCCGAGATCGCCAACTTCACCCGCGGATGGCTGGAATACCTCGTGGAATACCAGCGCGACGGCACGGTGCGCGGCATGCTGCTCGAAGGGTGGGACGTGAGCGACGACGCCACGCGCTACACGCTGCATGTCCGGCCCGGCGTCACCTGGAGCAACGGCGATGCCTTCACCGCCGCAGATGTCGAGCGGATGTTCCACTACTGGTGCGACCGCGAGGTGGAGGGCAACTCGATGGCGGGCCGGCTGAGCACGCTGGTCGACCGCGAGACCGGCAAGCTGCACGAGGGGGCGGTGACGCGTGTCGACGAGCTCACGGTGCAGCTCGACCTGCCCAGCCCCGACGTCGCGCTGATGGTCGGCCTCTCCGACTACCCCGCCGCCGTCGTGCACGAAAGCCACGACCCGGACGCCATGCTCGCCAACCCGGTGGGCACCGGCCCATACCTTCCGGTCATGCTCGCGCCGGCCGAACGTGCCGAGCTTGTGCGCAACGAGACCCACGACTGGTGGGGCGCACGGGCCGAGGGCTACGGCGGCGCGACCATCGACCGTATCGTCTTTCTCGACTACGGCACCGACCCGGCAAGCTGGATCGCCGCCGCCGAGCGGGGCGAGATCGACATGCTCTACGAGAACCTCGGCGAATTCATCGAACTCGCGGACCGGATGGGCTGGGAAAGCTCCGAGGTCGTGACCGGATCGACGCTGGTGCTGCGCGGCAACCAGCGCACGCTGGTCGACGGCAGCGCGCCCTATGCCGATCTCAAGGTGCGCCGCGCGCTGCAACTTGCCATCGACAACGCCATCTGTCTCGAACTGGGCTACGCCGGGCACGGCACGCTGGCGGCAAACCATCACGTCGCCCCGGTGCACCCGGATTACGCCGACATCGGCCCGTCGGACTTCGACCCCGAGGCCGCCCATGCGCTCATGGAGGAGGCCGGGATGCTCGGGTTCGAGCATGAGCTCATCACCCTCGACGACGGGCTCACCATGCTCACCGGCGACGCGGCGGCGGCGCTTCTGCGGGATGCCGGCTTCAAGGTCACGCGGACGGTGCTGCCCGGCTCGCGGTTCTGGTCGGAATGGAAAAGCTATCCTCTGTCGATCACCGAGTGGAACCACCGCCCGCTCGGGATACAGGTGCTGGCGCTCGCCTACCGCTCCGGCGAGCCCTGGAACGAGACCGGCTACGCCAACCCCGAGTTCGACGCCCTCGTGGCCGAGGCGCTTGCCATCCCCGACGACATCGCGCGTAGCGAAATCATGGCGAAACTGGAACGCATCCTGCGCGAGGACGCGGTGATCGTGCAGCCCTTCTGGCGCTCGCTCTATCGGCACTTCCGTCCTGGTGTGACCGGGGCAGAAATGCACCCCGCCTCGGAGATTCACCTCTACAAGCTCGGGCTGCGCAACGGCTGAGACGCACCGGCCTCAGTCCTGAAGCAGGTGCTCGTAGCGCTTGTCGGTCAGAGTATTCAGGAACGCGACAAGCGCGTCGATGCGCTGGTCCTCCAGTGCCGGCCCCTCGGTCAGCTTGTCCATCGCGATGTTCTCGGGCACTTCGGGCGGGCCGAAGGGCGCGCCGGTCTCGGGGTTGATCTTCCGCTTCTCGCTGCGCGTGTTGTAGCTGTTGTAGAACAGGATGACCGAGCGCAGGTCCTCGAACACGCCGTTGTGCATGTAGGGCGCCGTCACCGCGACGTTGCGCAGCGTCGGCGTGCGGTAGCGCCCGCGGGTCTCGTCGGTGCCACCTGCGTCCGGGTGGGCCGCGAGCCCGGTGTCGGCTTCGGTCACACCGTTGGCCGCGCGCAGCGCGCCGTTCTCGGGCACGCCGAGATTGTAGTAATGGTAGTCCGAAAACGTCTCTTCCGGGTCGATCGCGCTGCGCTTGAGCTGGTGGCACTGGTTGCAGTTGGTGAACTGCTGCGAGAAGAACAGCAGCCGTCCGAGCTCTTCCTGCCGCGTCAACTCGGCCTCGCCGCGCAGGAAGCGGTCGTATTTCGAGTCGAAGGTCGAGAACTCGGGCCCCCGCTCATAGGCGGCGATGGCCCGGGTCATCGCATCATAGGCGGCCTCGGGGTCGTCGAGCACACCCTCGCCGAAGAGCGCCGGGAAGCTCTCCCGGTAGACCGGATCGTCGCGCAGTCGGGCGGTGACCTCGGCCTTGTCGGCCATGCCCATCTCCATCGGGTTGAGCGGCGGTGCACCCGCCTGCGCCTCGAGCGTGCCGGCGCGGCCGTCATGGAACAGACCGCCCATCCATTCGCCCTCGGGGTCCTTGCCGAACTCGGGGATAAAGGCAGCATAAGTCGCGGTGGGCGCGTTGCGATCACCCAGCGACACGCCATCGTCGCCCGGCGAGGCCGCGCCGCGCGGATCCGCGAAACCGTAGGCAGGGTCATGGCAGCTCGCGCAGCTCTGGGTGCGGTTCTTCGACAGGTTCACGTCGAAGAACAATGCCTCCCCCAGCGCCTCGAGATCTTGCGGCGCCTCGGAGGGCGTCGAGCGCAGCGCGGACGCACCAAGCCCCGCGGCAAGCGCGGCGACGACGGCGATGCTGAGAATGGGGGCGGTCTTCATCCCGGTCTCCAGAAGCTTGCGGAGAATGACCTCCGTCTAGTCCGTTGCCGGTCGCCCGTCAATTCCCGAGCGTTTCACTTGGGCAAGCCGCGACGCCCTGCCGCGGCTTGTCATGCGCATCTCAGGCCCGCGTTACGAGCCCCAGATCGTCTTCACGTAGTTGCGGGTCTCGCGATAGGGCGGCACGCCGCCATGCTTCGCGACCGCCCCCGGCCCGGCGTTGTAGGCGGCCAGCGCCAGCCGCCACGAGCCGAACTTGAGGTATTGCGCCTTGAGATAGCGCGCCCCGCCCTCGAGGTTCTGTTTCGGATCGGTCGGATCCACCCCCAGCCGCTTGGCGGTAAAGGGCATGAGCTGCGCGAGCCCGATGGCTCCCTTGTGCGACTTGGCGCGCGGATTGAAGTTGGATTCCTGCTTCACCAGCCGCAAAAAGAGATCCTCGGGCACGCCATGCCGGCGGGCGGCGATGCGCGCCATCTCGGCGAACGGCCCCTGGTAACGACCGCGATACACGGGCGTGCTGCCCTCGTCGCCGCCCATCGGTCCCCACTTCGTCGGCGTCACCACCGACGGCGGCTTCAGCCGGACCGAGCTGCGGTATTGCTCGGAGGCCCGCGAGTCGAGAACGTTGGTCTGCTTGCGGAAAAGCATGACCCGGTTCTTCGTCGAAAGTGTCTCGGCCTTGGCAGCCGTGACGGAAAGCGCGGCGCAAACGAATGCCGCCAGCACGCTACGCGACAGTTTCTGCATGAAGCACCCTGTCCTGTCCCTGTTTCCCTGCGACGCGACCATACAGGAAACGCGGATTTTCGCTACCCCTGCGTGGCGTGGCGGCAAACCGCCGCCCAGCAGCGTACAAGACACGGTTAACCATTTATCGGGCAAGCTTCCCGCGATCCGGCAGGCCGCCGGATTGGCCGGAACGATCCGGTGGCGTCGGGCGGCGCGGCTGTGTAAGGCTGGCCGAAACCCCGGACGGGGAAGGAATCGGAACAAGCGAGTGAGGATGAGATGGCCGGATCCGTGAACAAGGTGATCCTGGTGGGCAACCTGGGGGCCGACCCCGAGACGCGCACCTTCCAGAACGGTGGCAAGGTCTGCAACCTGCGCGTCGCCACCTCGGAGACCTGGAAGGACCGCAACACCGGCGAGCGGCGCGAGCGCACCGAATGGCACCAGGTGGCGATCTTCTCGGAGCCGCTGGCGCGCATCGCCGAGCAATATCTGCGCAAGGGCTCGAAGGTCTACCTCGAGGGCCAGCTCGAGACGCGCAAGTGGCAGGACCAGTCCGGCCAGGATCGCTATTCGACCGAGGTCGTGCTGCGCCCCTACCGTGGCGAGCTGACCCTGCTCGACAGCCGCGGCGGCGGTGGCGGCGGCGGTGACTTCGGAGGCTCCGGCGGCGGCTACGGTGGTGGCGGCGGCGGAGGCGGCTACGGCGGTGGCCGCGACGACTCCTACGGCGGCGGTGGTGGCGGCGGTGGCCGTGCGCCCTCGCGCGACCTCGACGACGAGATCCCGTTCTGAGATCACGCCAAACCCGTGATGACGAAGGCCCGGTGCGCAGAATGCGCCCGGGCCTTTTTCCGTTCTCGAACAATGATCGCGCCGCAACGATGCGCCTTGGCCTTCTCACCGGGGTGCGCGCTCCGGCGCAGGGTGGGCTTGCAACCCTCCACTCCGCTCAGAGCGGCCCGTCCTCGAGCACGCCGTCGGCCGACATCTGCGCGTAGAGCAAACCCTCGCGCAGACCGCGATCGGCGACCGAAAGCCGGTCCGTCGGCCACAGCCGCAGCAGCGCCTGCAGGATCGCGGCCCCCGACATGATGAGCGCCTGCCGGTCCTGCCCGATGCGCGGGTCGCGCCGCCGGCCGACAGGCCCGAGTTCCAGATATTGCGCGATGACCGCCTCGATCTGGTCGGTGGTCATCCGCAGACCGTCGACCTTGGTGCGGTCGTAGCGCCGCAACCCGAGATGCGATGCGGCCACGGTGGTCACCGTCCCCGACGTGCCGACGATCTGGAACCCCTCGCGCGCCTGCACGTCCTTGTAGGGCGCGAATTCTGAAAGGTTTTCCTCGAAATACCAGCTCATCAGCGCGTAGCGCGCAGCGTCGTCCTCGACATCGGAGAATTGGTCGCGCAGGGTCGCCACCCCAAGCGGCACCGAAATCCAGTCGACGACCTTGGCCGCTGGAAACGGACTTTCGGGTGGGTGGAAGCCCGCGTGCAGCCGCATGATCGCCGCCGGCCGGTCGCGGCGCGGCACCGAGGACAGGTCGATCCAGACGAGCTCGGTCGAGCCGCCGCCGATGTCGACCACGAGAAGCTGCTCGGTGCGGGTCGAGACCAGCGGCGCACAGGAGATCACGGCGAGCCGCGCCTCTTCCTCGGGCTGGATGATCTCGAGTTGCAGGCCGGTGTCGCGCCGGACCTGCCGGATGAAGTCGCGCGCGTTGGCCGCCCGACGGCAGGCCTCCGTCGCGACGAGCCGCATCCGCTCGACCTTGTGCCGCTTGATCTTCTGCTGACAGACCCGAAGCGCGCCGATCGTGCGTTGCATCGAGGCACGCGACAAGCGCCCGCTCATCTCGAGGCCATGCCCGAGCTGAACGGACTTCGAAAACGAGTCCACCACATGAAACTGGCTGCCCTTGGGCTGGGCAATCAGCATGCGACAGCTGTTCGTACCGAGATCCAGCGCGGCATACAGCGCACTCGGATCCGGCGGTTTCGGCGCGGGGCTCTCTACCGGTTTCGGGAAAGCGCCCGCACCCTTGGGACGCCTTGGCGCCATTTCACTGCGCCTTTCCGAATATGAAGTTGTTCTAAAGATACGCTCGGCACGCTCACCACGCAAGGGAGATGCAGAGGCAGATCAGGGCCATTGTGGAAGAAATTCGATGGACAGGGCTTTCCGGTAGCGCACTATTCCCGCCGCAAGTCACCGCGCCCGACGCCAGGGCCCCGAGACAAGCTGCTGATTTGTCGAGCGTTTATCATTTACTTCCAAAAGGTCCGGCCGATTGTTCTCCACTCGGATCACGGGAGCGTGTCGCCCCCGGAACGCGGATCGGCGGCGCGCCATGTCAGTGGCGCGTTGGCTCGGTGGCAACTGCCCGTCAGGCGTCCGGCGACAGGCGCGCAGGGGTTCCCGGAGCGTTTCGAGGTCGCTCATCGCGTCGCTTGTGTCGAAATCCGACCCCGCGATATCGCGACACGCCGCTAAACAGGTCTTACTGGAGAGGGGGAATCAAACCCATGCCCGAGGTCACAATCGTCTACTGGCGCGATATTCCGGCGCAGGTCATCGTCGGTCGCGGACGCCGCGGCGCGAAGGCTCCGCTGCCCGAACGTTTCGAGCAGGCGATCGACCGGGCCGCAATGAAGGTCGGCGCGCGGGATACCGACGCCTACCTCGCGGAGTGGCGCAAGGGCGACCCCTACCCGGCAGAGGGCGATCCGCAGGAGGCGGCGCAGGCCGAGGCCGAACGGATCGACCGGGAGTACGATCAGGACCGCATCAAGGCGCTGATCGCCAACGATGGCTGGGCGTGAGCTCCCGATGAGCAAGAGGAACGCCGGATGGCCCTTCTGAACTTCCGCAGCGCGAAACCCGCAAAGCCCACCGGCACGCTCGGCTCGCTGTTGTCCGACTACTCCATCGAGGTGATGCCGCGCACCGCCGCCAAGGTCGAGGACTTCCGCGCCCTGCTGCCCCGGTCCACCCGGGTCTACATCGCCCATATCGACGGCACGCCGATCGACGAGATGGTCGCCACGGCGAAACGGATCTCGGCCGAGGGGTTCGAGGTCATGCCGCATTTCCCCGCGCGCATCATCCGCGACAGGGCGACGCTCGCCGACTGGATCGCCCGCTACCAGGGCGAGGCCGGCGTGCACCAGGGCCTCATTCTCGCGGGTGGCGTCCCCGAGCCGCAGGGCGATTTCCATTCGTCGATGCAGTTGCTCGAGACCGGTCTCTTCGACAAGGCGGGCTTCGACCGGCTGCACGTCGCCGGCCACCCCGAGGGCAACCGCGACATCGACCCCGCGGGCGGCGAGGACACCGTCATGGAGGCCGCGCGCTGGAAGCAGGACTTCTCCGAGCGCACCGACGCCGAGATGGCGCTCGTCACGCAGTTCGCCTTCGAGGCCGAGCCGGTGCTTGCCTGGGGCGCCCGTCTGCGCGACGCCGGCGTGACGCTGCCGATCCATGTCGGGCTTGCCGGCCCGGCAAAGCTCCAGACCCTCATCAAGTTCGCCGTGGCCTGCGGCGTCGGCCCCTCGCTACGGGTGCTGCAGAAACGCGCGCTCGACGTGAGCAAGCTGCTGCTGCCCTACGAGCCGACCGACATCGCCACCGAGCTCGCCGCGCGCAAGGCCGCCGATCCGGCGTTTCCGATCGAGCAGGTGCATCTCTTCCCGCTTGGCGGTATCAAGAGCTGCGCCGAATGGGCCGCCACGCACGGCGGCACAGCGACACTGCCCGCAGCACGGGCAGTGTAAGACCGAAAGGCACCGCAACGGGCATGGCCAAGGCACTTCTTTTCGACCTCGACGGAACGCTGCTCGTCTCCGATCCCCTTCATATCGCCGTCTTCGGCGAGTTCTTCGCCGAGCGCGGGATGCCCTACTCCGAAGAGGTCTACGAGCGGCAGATACACGGCTCGCACAACGCCGAGATCTTCCCGCGGCTCTTTCCCGGCGAGGACGCCAAGGCGCTGGCCGAGGAAAAGGAACGCCGGTTTCGCGAACGGCTCGCGCCCGGCACGCCGCCGATGCCCGGTGCCCGAGCGCTGCTCGACCGCGCGGTCGAAAGGAACTGGCGTCTTGCCGTGGTGACCAACGCCCCGCGCATCAACGCCGAGCACATGCTGAACGCCATCGGTCTGCGCGACTACTTCGAGACGCTCGTCATCGGGGACGAATGCGCGCGCGGCAAGCCCGACCCAGAGCCCTACCTCGCGGCGATGCGCGCGCTCGACGTGAGCCCGCGCGACTGCATCGCCTTCGAGGACAGCCAGAGCGGCATGCGCGCCGCCGCGCGCTCCGGTGCCTTCGGCGTGGGCGTCCTTTCGGGCGTGGCCCCCGACCGGCTGATCGAGGTCGGCGCCAAGGCGACGATCCGCGATTTCGAAGATGACACGTTGCCGGAAATCCTGGCGCGCCTGGAAGGAGAGACCACCCCATGACAAGGACCGTAGTCGAGTCCAAGAGCAAGACCGTCACCATCGGCTTCGACGAGCCGTTCTGCGTGATCGGCGAACGCATCAACCCGACCGGCCGCAAGAAGCTGGCCGCGGAGCTCGAAGCGGGCGACTTCTCGACCGTCGAGAAGGATGCGCTGGCGCAGGTCGCCGCCGGGGCCGCGGTGCTCGATATCAATGCGGGCGTGGTCTACAACTCGAACCCCAACCCCAACGAGACCGAGCCGCCGCTGATGCGCTCCATCGTCGAGCTGGTGCAGGGCCTCGTGGACGTGCCGCTCTGCATCGACAGCTCGGTGCCGGGCGCACTCGAGGCCGGGCTCGAGGCGGCGAACGGCCGCCCGCTGCTGAACTCGGTCACCGGCGAGGAAGAGCGGCTCGAACTGGTGCTGCCGCTGGTCAAGAAATACAACGTGCCGGTCGTGGCGATCTCGAACGACGACACCGGCATCTCGGAAGATCCCGACGTGCGCTTCGCGGTGGCGAAGAAAATCGTCGAGCGGGCCGCCGATTTCGGCATTCCCGCGCATGACATCGTCGTCGATCCGCTGGTCATGCCCATCGGCGCCATGGCGACCGCCGGCCAGCAGGTCTTTGCCCTCGTGCGGCGCCTGCGCGACGAGCTGGGCGTGAACACCACCTGCGGCGCGTCCAACATCTCGTTCGGGCTGCCCAACCGGCACGGCGTCAACAACGCCTTCCTGCCGATGGCCTGCGGCGCGGGCATGACCAGCGCGATCATGAACCCCGTCGCCCTGCCCGTCACCCAGAGCAAGATCGCCGAGAAGAAGGCCGAGGTCGCCGCCGCCGGCGTCGTGCTGCCCGAGGACATGGACGACGAGACCTTCGTGACGCTCTTCGGGCTGGGCTCGACCAGGCCAAGGCCGGGGTCCGAGATGACCGCGATCCGCGCCGCGAACCTGCTGATGAACCAGGACCCGCACGGCGGCAGCTGGATCTCGTTCAACAAGGCGCTCGAAGGCGGTGCCGAGGCGGCCGGCGCGCGGGGCGGACGCCGTGGCGGCGGGCGCCGTCGCCGGGGCTGACGCGCGCCCTGCCCTCCGATCTCCTTTCATGGCGGGGCGCCTTGCGGGCGCCCCGTTTCCCGTTTCATAATCATTCCGGAGATTATGAATTCCCCTCACCGAGCGGGCTGTGGACCACCCGACCCGACGATCAAAGGCAGGACACATGAGTGACGCGCTGACCGACCTCCTCTCGACCCGCGACTGGCTGATGGCAGACGGTGCCACCGGCACCAACCTCTTCAACATGGGCCTCAGCTCGGGCGACGCGCCGGAATTCTGGAACGAGGATCATCCCGACCGCATCCGCACGCTCTACCGCAACGCGGTCGAGGCGGGCTCCGACATCTTCCTGACCAACAGCTTCGGCGCCAACGCCTCGCGGCTGAAGCTGCATGACGCCCAGCACCGCGCGCAGGAGTTGTCGCGCATGGCCGCCGAGCTCGGTCGCGAGGTCGCAGACGCCGCGGGCCGCAAGGTCGTGGTCGCGGGCTCGGTCGGCCCCACCGGCGAGATCATGGGTGCCGTCGGCACGCTCAGCCATGAGACCGCCGTCGAGATGTTCGAGGAAACCGCGACCGGCCTCAAGGAAGGCGGCGCCGACGTGCTCTGGGTCGAAACGATCTCGGCGGCCGAGGAATTCGCCGCCGCCGCCGAGGCCTTTGCCAACGTCGGCATGCCGTGGTGCGGCACCATGAGCTTCGACACCGCTGGGCGCACGATGATGGGGCTCACGTCCGAGAACTTCGTGAAGCTGGTCGAGGGGCTGCCGAACCCGCCGCTGGCCTTCGGGGCCAACTGCGGCGTCGGTGCGGCGGACCTGCTGCGCACCGTGCTGGGCTTCTCGGCCACCGGCACCGAGCGCCCGATCATCGCCAAGGGCAACGCCGGCATCCCGCGCTACGAGGACGGCCACATCCATTACAACGGCACGCCCGAGCTGATGGCGAAATACGCCTGCCTGGCGTGGGAGTCCGGCGCCCGCATCATCGGCGGCTGCTGCGGCACGATGCCCGAGCACCTGCGCGCCATGCGGGCCGCGCTCGAAAGCCACACCAAGGGGCCGCGCCCCACGCTCGAGCAGATCGCCGAGACGCTGGGCGGGTTCAGCTCGGACAGCGACGGCACCGGCGACACGTCCGATGCGCCGAAGCGGGAACGTCGCGGCCGCCGTCGCGGCTGAACACTGGGCGCCGCCCCTCGCGGCGGTCAAAGAAAAAGGGCCGGCCCCCGATGGAAGCCGGCCCGTCGATCCCGGCGCATGCGCGCGCCGGGATATGCGCCTGTCTCAGACGAACTCGATGTTGGCCATGCTCAGCTCGGCCTGGGTCACACCCTCGAAGGTGATCATGTGACCGTCCGCCTCGACCATGGTCGAGGTCATGCCGTCCATCGTGGTCTCGGTGAAGGTCAGGTCGTCGGCGCTGACACCGAAGAGCTCGACCACGTCCTCGGAGACATCGAAGTCGGTGACCACGTCGGACTCGCCGTCGCGGATGTCGTTGAAGACGAAGGTGTCGGCACCGTCGCCACCCGACATCATGTCGTCGCCCCAGCCGCCGACCATGCGGTCGTCGCCCGAGCCACCCATGAGCATGTCGTTGCCGTTGCCGCCTGCGACGAAGTCGTTGCCTGCGCCGCCGTCGACATGGTCGTCAGCCGCGCCCGCGCCGATCACGTCGTCGCCGTCGCCGCCTTCGATCCAGTCCATGCCGCCGCCGCCGCCGAGGCTGTCGGCGCCGTCACCGCCCATGACGGTGTCGTCGCCTGCGGCGCCACCCATGGTGTCGCTGCCGGTGCCGCCGGTGAGCATGTCGTCACCGTTGCCGCCGTTGACGATGTCGTCGCCCGCGCCGCCGTCGACCGTGTCGTTGCCGTCGCCGCCACCGAGAGCGTCGTCACCGGCACCGCCCGAAAGCATGTCCATGCCGGCACCGCCGCCAAGCGCGTCGTTGCCATCACCGCCGTCGGCCGTGTCGTTGCCGTCGCCGCCGGAGATGACGTCATTGCCCGCGCCGCCGTTGAGCACGTCGTCGCCCTCGGCACCCACGAGGCTGTCGGCACCGCCGCCGCCGCCGATGTTGTCGTTGCCGGCATCGCCGCGCAGGAAGTCGCGACCGTTGTCGCCCCGCAGGATGTCGTCGCCGTCACCGCCATAGGCCCAGTCGAACGAATTGCCGGTGTGGCTGTTGTCGAAGCCGTCGTCACCGTCGGCCCAGCTGCCGGTGTGGATCTCGTCATTGCCGGCACCTCCGTAGATGGTATCGGAGCCGTCGGCCATGGCGTTGAAGCCACCGCCTGTCGCCGTCGAGACCCGGCTGTCGTCGTCGCCGGTGATGATGTCGTCACCGTCGCCGCCCTCGATCATGTCGTTGCCGGCACCGCCCGCGTAGCCGTTGTCGTATTCCGACAGCGGCAGCGCGCCCGAGGCACCCGCATCGGCCAGGTTCAGCATGTTCGTATCACCGTCGCCCGCCTGCAGCGTGTCGTTGCCGACACCGCCATCAAGCGCATCCATACCGCCGTTGCCGAACAGCAGGTCGTTGCCGGAGCCGCCGAGCATGGTGTCGTTGCCGGCACCGCCGCCCATGTTGTCGTCACCGGAGTTGCCTTCGAGCCAGTCGTTGCCGCCGGCACCGCGCAGGATGTCGTCGCCACCCTGGCCATAGGCGCTATCGTCGGCCATGCCGGTGTGGCTGTTGTCGAAGCCGTCGTCGCCGTCGGCCCAGCTGCCGGTGTGGATCTCGTCATTGCCGTCACCGCCATAGATCACGTCGGAGCCGTCGGCATCGGCATCGAACTCGCTGCCCGCGGCCGAGGACACGCGGCTGTCGTCGTCACCGGTGATGATGTCGTCGCCGGCACCGCCGTCGATGGTGTCGTCACCCGCTCCGCCGGCATAGCCGTTGTCGTAGTCCGAGAGGCCAAGGCTGCCCGACGCGCCGTCGTCGGCGGCGTTCTCGGCGTTGTCGTCGAGACCGCCCATGATCCGGTCATCGTCGGCACCGCCGTCGATGGTGTCCGCACCGCCATTGCCGGTGAGCGAATCGTCACCGCCAGCACCGGTGATCAGGTCGTCACCGTTGCCGCCCTCGACCATGTCGTTGGCGTCGGTGGCCATGTAGGTCTCTCCGTCCGCGCCAAGCATCACGTCGGCACCGGCTGCGTCACGCTGCATGTCGAGCAGGGTCAGCGCATCCTCGAGCGAGCTCATCTCCAGTTCGCCGGCCGCCGCGGGAAGGATCGCGGTAAAGCCGTTCTCGCCACCGTCGACCTCGCCGTCGGTGCCCTCGCCGATCCCGTCGGGCACGGTGACGCCGTGCAGCACGATCTCGCGGAAGTCGAGCGGCATGATGTCGGAGCGGTTGTAGTCACCACCCGAAACCGGGCTGAAGAAGTTGGCCGCGTCGTTCAGGTCGAACGACATGATGTAGGTGAAGTTGCCGTCGGCGTCGGTCATCGGCGCGTCGCCGTCACCGTTCGTGAGCGGCATCAGCACGTCGCCGTAGGCGCCGAGACCCTCGAGCACCTCGACCATGCCGTCGCCGTCGGCGTCGTCGGTGATGTCGGGCGTGGTCGAGTCCGCCGGGTTTCCGTCCTCGTCGAAGAGACCGTGGATGTGCTGCGGCACGGGCGCGTTCGCTTCCATCCCGGTGACGGTGATCGCGACGTTGATATACTGGGTGCCGTCATCGTTCATCGCGCCGACGGCGGCAATCGCGGAGCCGCTGACGCCGGAGCTGTTCAGGGCCGTGAGCTGGGTGCTGTAGATGGACTCGGCCGAGTTCAGGAATGCCTCGAAATCGGAATAGCTGGTGCCGGGAACTGGCATGATCTTCCTCCCTGTGGGATCGTTGCAAGTGCCGTAGTCACGGCCCCCCGGAAAAGGCAGTTTCAAAAAACATCAAAAAAACTTGGATTTATTGCGAGCACCCCCGGCGCGGGCGACATCTCAGGTCGCGTCGAAGAGCGAAAGCTGGTCGCCCGCACGCGGCGGCGGTCGGAAGAGATCGCACCTGAGCGGCGGCAGATCGCGGTCCAGACCGAGCCTGCGCGCGGCCTTGCGAAACCGCTGCGCAATGATCTGGGCATAGTGCCCCTCGCCCCGCATGCGGGTGTGCCATGTGGCGCTGTAATCCTGCCCGCCGTGCATCTCGCGCAGCCGCGCCATGACCCGCGCCGCGCGGTCGGGATAGTGCTCGGCCAGCCACTCCTGCCAGAGCGGCGAGACCTCGTGCGGCAGCCGCAACATGATCCAGCTCGCCGCGCTGGCACCGGCCTCGGCCCCCTCGGCAAGGATCGCCTCGAGCTCGTGATCGGTGAGCGCGGGCACCACTGGAGACACCATCAGCCGCACCTCGATGCCCGCCTCGGACAGGCGCCGGACCGTGGCCAGCCGCCGCGCCGGGGATGGCACCCGCGGCTCCATCCGCCGGGCGAGCCCCGCATCCAGCGTGGTGACCGAGATTCCGACCCGCGCGAGCCCCTGCCCGGCCATGTCTGACAGGATGTCGATGTCGCGCTCGATCAGCGTGCCCTTGGTGACGATGGCCACCGGGTGGCGAAAGTCGCGCAGCACCTCGAGACAGGCGCGCATGATGCCACGGTCGCGCTCGATCGGCTGGTAGGGATCGGTGTTGGTGCCGATGGCGAGGGTCGCGACCCTGTAGCGGCGCGATCTCAACTCGCGCGCCAGCACCTCGGGGGCATCGGGGCGCGCCACCAGCCGGGTCTCGAAATCGAGCCCCGGCGAGAGCCCGAGGTAGGCATGCGTCGGTCGCGCGAAGCAGTAGATGCAGCCATGCTCGCAACCGCGATAGGGGTTGATGGTCCGGTCGAACGGGATGTCGGGCGAGGCGACGTAGTTGATGAGGCTGCGCGGCCGCTCGTCGCTGACGCTCGTGCGCAGGGGCGGCAGCTCTTCGGGAATGTCCCAGCCGTCAGAGGTGTCCTCGTAGTGCAGCCGCTCGAACCGGCCGCTCTCGCGGCTGGCGGCCCCACGTCCGGGACGGCGGTCTTGCGGAACGAAACGCTGGCTATGACTCATGGCTCCATGGTAGAACATAAGAGGAACACGTGCAACGCAGACCGCCACAGGTCGCTGGCGGACCCGCGCGTGTCGCAAACATCCAAGCGCCTTCGGCCATCCGGTCGCAGGAAGAATCCCAGACCCCGCGTGCCAAGCCACGCCCAAACCCAGGGAAACGCGCATGTCCGACGAAGAAGACGACATCATCCTGAGCGAGCTGAACGACGAAGAGCTGGTCGAGCAGATGTTCGACGACCTCTACGACGGCATGAAGGACGAGATCGAGGAAGGCGTAAACATCCTTCTCGAGCGCGGCTGGCAGCCCTACGACATCCTCACCAAGGCGCTCGTCGGCGGCATGACCATCGTGGGCCACGACTTCCGCGACGGTATCCTGTTCGTGCCCGAGGTGCTGCTTGCAGCGAACGCGATGAAAGGCGGCATGCGCATCCTCAAGCCGCTGCTGGCCGAGACCGGCGCGCCGACCATCGGCAAGATGGTGATCGGCACGGTCAAGGGCGACATCCACGACATCGGCAAGAACCTTGTGGCGATGATGATGGAAGGCGCCGGGTTCGAGGTCGTCGACCTCGGCATCAACAACCCTGTCGAGAACTACATCGAGGCCGCCGCCAACGAGAAAGCCGACATCATCGGCATGTCGGCGCTGCTGACCACGACGATGCCCTACATGAAGGTCGTGATCGACGCGATGGTCGAACAGGGCATTCGCGACGACTACGTCGTTCTGGTGGGCGGCGCGCCGCTCAACGAGGAATTCGGCAAGGCCATCGGCGCCGATGCCTACTGCCGCGACGCGGCGGTGGCCGTCGAGACCGCCAAGGACCTGCTCGCGCGGCGCCACAACCAGCGCGCCACGGGCTGACCGGACGGGAGCATGCAGGGGTCCGGAAGCTCACGACCTGGCCCCTGTCACGTATCCTGAACCAAGCCTTCGGAGGCGGGCGCCACGTGGCGGAATTTGGCGGAATACATCGACAGGAGCGGAATTGGCTTTAATTGTAAGGCCCAAGCGCCTATCTTTCGAGTACGCGAAAGGAGTCGATCATGCCGGTGACACAACTCGTGACCCTCATCATCGCGGTTCTGGCGATGTCGGGGCTGACCATCTGGGCGTTCCTGTCCTGGGGCGCAGGCACCGTGATCCCCGTGCTTCTGGCCGCGGCCCTGCTCGTCCGGTGGGCGATGTCCCCGGTCGCGCCGGATGACGGACACGCCTGACCGTTCCGCGCCCGATGACGCGACACTGACCCGCAAGGGCCTTGCGCCTGCGGGCCGGGGTCGGGTCCTGTTGATCGCCTGCGGCGCGCTCGCCCGCGAGATCGTCGACCTCAAGCGGCAGACGGGCTGGGATCATCTCGACCTCACCTGCCTGCCCGCCATCCTGCACAACCATCCCGAAAAGATCACCGACGCGGTGCGCGCCGCCGTCGCGAAACATCGCGATGCCTACGACCGCATCTGCGTCGTCTATGCCGATTGCGGCACCGGCGGGCGGTTGCAGGCCGCCTGCGACGCGCTGGGCGTCGAGATGATCGCGGGCCCGCACTGCTACGCCTTCTACGAGGGCCTCGACCGCTTTGCCGAGATCGACGAGCCGACGAGCTTCTACCTCACCGATTTTCTCGTGCGCCAGTTCGATGCCTTCGTCTGGGAGCCGCTTGGGCTCGACCGTCACCCGGCACTGCGCGACATGTATTTCGGCAATTACGAGAAGCTCGTGTACCAGGCACAGACCGACGATCCGGCGCTCACGGCGCAGGCCGAGGCACATGCCGCGCGGCTCGGTCTTCGGTTCGAACGCCGTTTCACCGGATACGGCGACCTGCAGACGGCCCTTGCGCGCTGGGCCGACCGGGCCTGAGCCCTCGCGCCCCGTCCCCGTTAGTCGTCGGCAAGGCTCTCGCGCAGCACCACCGAGATCGGCACCATGGCGACGCTGGTCGCCCGGTCCTGCAGGCCCCAGAGCAGCAGCGCCGAGACTGTGTCGGCGCGCAGCCGCCCCATCATCACCACCGCGCCCTCCTGCCGCGCCTTGAACGCCGCCTGATCGAGGAACCGGCGCATCACGCGCGGGTCCTGCCCCTCGCCGTCGAAATCGCGGAACACCGTGGCCGAGGGCACGCCCTCGCGAAGCGCCAGCGCCTGCCCGGTGTTCAGACCGTTCGGCAACATCAGCAAACCGTGCCCCGAGGCCAGCAGGATCTGCGCCGCCTGCTCGGACACCGCGCGCGACGCCTGAAGCCCCATGTCCGGGTCCTCGAGCACCGCGACCGCTTCCGGAACCGCATCGAGCGCGCCTCCGAGCGACACCTCGACATCGCTGGCCTGCGCGCCCTCGGGGGCCCCGGCCACGGCCAGCACCTCGAACCCACGTCCGCGGTAGCCGCGGGCGGCGGCGGCCGGATCTGGATGCGACGGCGAGATCGCGAAGCTGACCGGAAACGGGAACTCGCCGACGGTATCGGGACCGAGCGGCCCCACGCCGTCGTCGATCAGCACGATCGCCATGCGCGGCTCGTCCGCCGCAACGTCGACGTCGGCCGCGAAGCGTTCAAGCGGCGGCTTGTCCTGCGCTTCGGCCTCGGGCGCGGCTTCCGTGTCCTCCGGGGTATCGCCAATGCTCGGCAGGCGACTGCTCGACGCGCTGTCACGCTCCAGAAGCGACCGGGCCGGCGTGCCGATCGCGGGCCGGGCGCTGGCGGTCTCCTGCGCGCTTTCCGCGCCCTGCACCTCTGGCTCCGGGGGCGCGGGTGCGTCCTCGACCGGTGAGACTGTGTCGGGCGCCTCGGGCCGCTGGGCCGGCAGCGGCGGCTCCGGCGTCACGGTGGCGAGATCGGGCGTGACATCGGAGGCAGGCGCGATCGGCGCGGTCGCCTCGGCGCGGTCCGGCGCAGCCATGTCGATCCGCGCATCCGGAGTTCCGGTTTCGGGCGCCGCCGGCGTCTCCGGCGCATCAACGGCGGTGACCATTTCGGGGGGCGTGTCGCTCGAGCTTTCGACGGGCGCGCTCTCAGCCCCGGCCACTGCGGGCGATGCGGTCTCGGCGCGCTTCGGGACCTCGCCAAGCGCCACGTCGCCTACCGACGGCGCCTCGTCCGGTTCAACGGGCTCCAACGGAGGCGTGAGCTCCGTCACCGTTTCGGGTGGCGTGTCACCGGTCTCCGCAAGGGGCGCCGGCTCACTTGACGGAGCGGCAGGCGCCGCCGGCTCGTCTCGGGAGGTCGCGGGGGTGGTGGGCGCCATGCGCGACGGCGCGGCCTCCGGCTCCGGGTCCTCGGGCGCCGGAGGCGCATCGGAGGCGACCGGCGCGTTTTCCGGAAGCACATCCGGCACGGGCGCCGAGGGCTTCTCCATGGTCTCGGCCTCACTCACCTCGGGCGCGGACACGCCCGGTGCACCTGGTGCGTCCGGCTCAGCGATGGACGGCGCCGTGGTGTCCGTCGCGACCTCCGGAGACGCTGGCTGCCGCTCGGGCGGACCTACGACGACCGCCACCACCCCGGCCCCGAGGATCGAGACCGCCGTGCCCATCACCGCGCCCGCGAGAAAGCCCTTGCCCATGCGCTCTTTTGCCCCCGTTCTGCCCGGTGGCCCTGTCCCGGCCACTGTCCCGGCGCATGCCCTTGACGCTGCACCTTGTCCGGGCGCATGTATAGCCCGGACAGCGAACCTCCTTCCAGACCGAGAATGTCACATGCTCCTGCTCATCGACAATTATGACAGCTTTACCTACAACCTCGTCCACTACGTCGGCGAGCTGGGGGTCGAGACGCAGGTCTGGCGAAACGACGCGCTGAACGTGCAGGAGGCGATGGCGCTGAAGCCCACCGGCATCCTGCTGAGCCCCGGCCCCTGCGACCCGGACCAGGCGGGCATCTGCCTCGCGCTGACCGAGGCCGCCGCGGAAACCGGCGTCCCGCTCTTCGGTGTCTGCCTCGGCCATCAGACCATCGGACAGGCGTTCGGCGGCAAGGTCGTGCAGCATGCCGAGATCGTGCACGGCAAGATGGGCCTCGTGCACCACGACGGCACCGGCGTCTTCGCCGGGCTGCCTTCGCCGTTCGAGGCGACGCGCTACCACAGCCTCGTGGTCGAGCGCGACAGCCTGCCCGACTGCCTGATCGCCAACGCCTGGCTCGAGGACGGCACCATCATGGGGCTGCGTCACCGCGACCTGCCCATCCACGGCGTGCAGTTCCACCCCGAGAGCATTGCCTCGGAACATGGTCACGCGCTGATCCAGAATTTCCTCGATACGATGAAGGTCCCCGCATGAGCGACCGACTGAAGCCGTTGATCGGCACCGCCGCCAGCCGGCCCCTGACCCGCGCCGAGGCGGAAACCGCCTTTGACGTGCTGTTCGAGGGTGAGGCCACCCCCGCTCAGATGGGCGGGCTGCTCATGGCACTGCGCACCCGGGGCGAGACGGTCGACGAATACACCGCCGCCGCGAGCGTGATGCGCGCCAAGTGCAACCCGGTGACCGCGCCCGCGGGCGCCATCGACATCGTCGGCACCGGCGGCGACGGCAAGGGCACGCTGAACATCTCGACCGCCACCGCCTTTGTCGTGGCCGGCGCCGGCGTGACCGTGGCCAAGCACGGCAACCGCAACCTGTCGTCGAAATCCGGCTCGGCCGACGCGCTTGGCCAGATGGGGATCGAGGTCATGCTGCCCGCCAAGGCCATCGCCCCCATCCTAGAAGAGGTCGGCATCTGCTTCATGATGGCGCCGATGCACCACCCGGCGATGAAGCACGTCGCCCCGGTGCGCATCGAGCTCGGCACCCGCACCATCTTCAACATCCTCGGGCCGATCACCAATCCCGCGGGCGTCAAGCGTCAGCTCACTGGCGCCTTCTCGCGCGAGCTCATTCGCCCGATGGCCGAGACACTGGGCCAGCTCGGCTCCGAGCGGGCGTGGCTGGTGCACGGCTCGGATGGCACCGACGAGCTGGCAATCTCCGGGGTGAGCTGGGTCGCGGCGCTCGAGGAAGACGGCAGCGTCCGCGAGGTCGAGCTGCACCCCGAGGACGCCGGCCTGCCCGAGCATCCCTTCGAGGAAATCGTCGGCGGCACCCCCTCCGAGAACGCCAAGGCCTTCCGTGCACTGCTCGATGGCGCCCAGACCGCCTACCGCGACGCGGTGCTGCTGAATTCCGCCGCAGCACTTGTGGTATCCGGCAAGGCCGCCGACCTGCGCGAGGGCGTCGCCATGGCGCGCCAGAGCATCGACAGCGGCGCGGCGAAGGGCAAGGTAACCGCGCTGGCTTCCGCCACGCAGAAGGCCGCATGACCCCGCCGAAGGCATGGGCTGCGCTGCCCTTCTTCCGGGACGACCTGCCACGGATCGAGGCGGCGCTGGCGGCCGAGACCCGGGACGTGCTGCCGCCCGCGCCGCAGGTCTTCGCGGCGCTCAAGGCCTGCGCGCCCGACGATGTCCGCGTCGTAATCCTCGGACAGGATCCCTACCCGACGCCCGGCCATGCGCATGGGCTGGCCTTTTCGGTCGCGCCCGACGTGCGCCCGTTGCCGCGTTCCCTCGGCAACATCTACAAGGAGCTCGAGGCCGAGTTCGGGGCCGTGCCACCAAACGGCGACCTGCGCTTCTGGGCCCGCCAGGGTGTGCTGCTGCTTAACACCTCGCTCACGGTTCCGGCCGGCAACGCCGGGGCGCATGCCCGTCTCGGCTGGTCGAAGCTTACATCGCAAACTATTGAATTTCTTTCAGATCGACCCCGCGCCTTCATCCTCTGGGGGAAACACGCACAAGGCTTCGACAAGCACATTCTCGGCAACGACCACCTCGTGCTGCGCGCCCCTCATCCCTCGCCACTCTCGGCGCGGCGCGGCTTTTTCGGATCGCGCCCCTTTTCGCGGGTGAACGAGTGGCTTATTGCGAAGGGTGAACCGCCGATCAACTGGACGACGCCGGAGGAGGCCTGCCCATGACCCTGACGATCCTCGACAAGATCAAGGCCTACAAGCTGGAAGAGATTGCCGCCGACAAGGCCGTGAAGCCGCTGTCGGAGATCGAGGCCGAGGCGAAGGCCGCCGGCCCGATCCGTCCCTTCGCCGGCGCTCTGCGCAAGGCGGCGGAAACGGGCTACGGTCTGATCGCCGAAGTCAAGAAGGCGTCGCCTTCCAAGGGGCTGATCCGCGAGGATTTTCACCCGGCGACGCTTGCAGCGGCCTACGAGCGCGGCGGCGCAACCTGCCTCTCGGTGCTGACCGATACGCCCTCTTTCCAAGGCGCCAAGTCCTTTCTCACCGAGGCGCGCGCGGCCACGTCGCTGCCGGCGCTGCGCAAGGACTTCATGTATGACACCTACCAGGTCGCCGAGGCGCGTGCGCTCGGGGCCGACTGCATCCTGATCATCATGGCCTCGGTCTCCGATGCGCAGGCGGCCGAACTCGAAGACGCGGCCAACGCCTGGGGCATGGACGCGCTGATCGAGGTTCACGATGCCGCGGAGCTCGAACGCGCGCTCAAGCTGAAATCACCGCTGATGGGCGTGAACAACCGCAATCTCAAGACCTTCGAGACCACGCTCGAGACGACGCGCGTGCTGTCGACGATGGTGCCGTCTGATCGTCTGCTGATCTCCGAATCCGGTCTGAACACCCCCGCCGATCTCGCCGACATGGCTGGCTACGGGGCGCGGGCGTTCCTGATCGGCGAAAGCCTGATGCGGCAGGAGAACGTCGAAGACGCGACGCGGACACTGCTGAAGGACCCGGTGGCGGCATGAGCGGGCTCACCCATTTCGACGCCAAGGGCGACGCCCACATGGTCGACGTCTCCGACAAGGCCGTCACCGCCCGCATCGCCACCGCCGAAGGCTGGGTAAAGATGGCGCCCGAAACCTTTGAAATCATTACCGAAGGTCGTGCCAAGAAGGGCGATGTGATCAGCGTTGCACGGCTCGCCGGGATCATGGGCGCGAAGAAGACGCCGGAGCTGATCCCGCTGTGCCATCCGCTTCCCGTGACCAAGGTGACGGTCGATCTGACCCCGGACGCCGATCTTCCGGGGCTGCGGATCGAGGCAACGGTCAAGACCACCGGCCAGACCGGTGTCGAGATGGAGGCGCTGACCGCCGTCTCGACCGCGGCGCTGACCGTCTATGACATGGCCAAGGCCGTCGACAAGGCCATGGAGATCGGCGGCATCCGCGTGGTCCTGAAAGATGGCGGAAAGTCAGGGCGTTACGAGGCGACATGATCCCGGTATCGGAAGCGCTCGACAAGCTGTTCGCCCTCGTCAGGCCGCTGGAAGTCGAAGAGGTCCCTCTGCTCCAGGCAGCCGGCCGCGTTCTTGCCCGTCCGGTCACCGCGAACCGTGACCAGCCGCCGTTCTCGGCCTCCGCGATGGATGGCTACGCCGTGGCGGAGGCAGCCCCCGGCATGACCTTCAGGGTCATCGGCGAAGCCGCGGCCGGGAGTGCGTTCCCGGGCCACGTCGGCCCCGGAGACGCCGTGCGCATCTTCACCGGCGCTCCCGTCCCGAATGGCGCGAAAACCGTTGTGATTCAGGAAGATGTCGACCGGACCGGCGACCAGATCACCATTACCGATCGGCTCGGGGCCGGAACCAACATTCGGCCGCACGGCGGCGACTTCAAGGTCGGTGAGACGATTCCGGCGCCACGCCGGCTCGGGCCGCAGGACATCGCCCTTCTGGCCGCCATGAACGTGGCCCATGTGCCGGTCACGCGACGCCCCAGGGTCGCGCTGGTGTCGACCGGCGACGAACTCGTCATGCCGGGCGAAACACCCGGTCCCGACCAGATCATCGTATCGAACACCTTCGGACTGCATGCCTTGCTGACAGACCTCGGCGCCGAGCCCCGGCTCCTGCCTATTGCCCGCGACAGCGAAAGCGCCCTGCGCACGGTGCTCGGGCTTGTCGATGACGCCGATCTGGTCATCACCATCGGCGGCGCCTCGGTGGGCGATCACGACCTTGTCGCGACGGTGGCCGAGAGCATGGGACTCGACCGCGCCTTCCACAAGGTGGCGATGCGTCCGGGCAAGCCGCTCATGTCCGGCCGGCTGGGCGAGGCGATGATGCTCGGGCTTCCGGGAAATCCGGTATCTGCAATGGTTTGCGGGCATATCTTCATGGCGCCGGTGATCCGCGCGATGCTCGGACTGGGCGCTGCACCGGCGGCGCGCGAAACGATCAAACTCGCCGCCGATATCGGCGCGAACGGCCCCCGCGAACACTACATGCGGGCCCGCCTCGGGGCCGGCGGCGCCAAGGTGTTCGACCGACAGGACAGCTCGTTGCTGAGCGTGCTTGGCGCGTCGGACGCGCTGGTCGTGCGCCCGCCGCATGATCCCGCGCGCAGCCAAGGCGACGAGGTCGAGATCGTTCGGCTCTGATACAAGACCGCCGCTTCACATGTTGACACAAAAAGTGAACATGTGTAGAACAAAGGCAGATAATGGCGGGAAAAAATCATGCTGACCAAGAAACAGCTCGACCTTCTGGACTTCATCAACAAGCGGCTGCAACGCGATGGCGTGCCACCCAGCTTCGACGAGATGAAGGAAGCGCTGGACTTGCGCTCGAAGTCGGGCATCCACCGCCTGATCACGGCGCTCGAGGAGCGCGGCTTCATTCGCAGGCTGGCCCATCGCGCCCGCGCCATCGAGATCGTGAAGCTGCCAGAAAGCCTCGGCGGGAAACCGTCGGGCTTCCGGCCCGAGGTGATCGACGGAGACCGCCCCGACAGCCAGCCCGCGCAGGCACAGCCGGTGAGCAGCATCGAGGCGCTTGAGTTGCCGCTGCTCGGCCGCATCGCCGCCGGCGAGCCGATCCAGTCGATTGCCGACAACCCGCCCAACATCGCCGTCCCCGGTGCCATGCTGACGGCCAATGCAAGACATTTCGCGCTCGAGGTGACGGGCGACTCGATGATCGGTGCGGGGATCAATGACGGTGACGTGGTCATCATCCGCGAAACCGGCGCCGCCGAGAACGGCGAGATCGTCGTCGCGCAGGTCGAAGGATACGAGGCGACATTGAAGCGTTTCCGCCGCAAGGGCGACACCATCGTGCTCGAGGCGGCCAATCCCCAGTTCGAGCCGCGCGTGCTGCCGGTCGGTTCGGTGAAGATTCAGGGCAGGCTCGTGGGGCTGATCCGCACCTACTGAGCCGACCGTTCAGCGGCCGTGCCAAAGGCGCGCGCCTGCAGCGGTCTCGATGCGCGGGCCGTCCGGCGCAAGCCACACTGCGACGGAACCGGTGCGCCGCAGGCGGGCCGGATCGTAGATGTCGCAGCCGGGTATCTCGGGAAGATCCACGCTCGCCACGACGATCTCGCGGGGCGCGCAGCCGGCAAAGGCCTGCGCCGCGCGCTTGCCCTGCAGATGCGTGATGCCGAGACCGGGCAGCGTCATACGGGCAATGCGCTGCGGTGCGCCACCGGGCCAGAGCGCCGCGGCCTCGGCCTGATCTCCGGGCCGGCCGTCGTTCTCGAGCCAGATCCCCGCGAGAAACCCGGCCCCGCGTTCGCGGGTCAGCGCACGACCCCGGTCGGTCATCACCCCCACAAGGGTGCCGGTGTCCGAGATCAGGATGTCGGGCCGCTTCGCCGTGGTCCAGAGCGCAAGGGCGAGGCAGATCGGCGCGAGCCCGGCCCACCGCAGGCCGCCGCGCCAAAGGCAGAGCATCAGTCCTCCCACGGCGATCAGCGGCAGAACCGATGGGCCGGGGGCGACGATGTGGCCCACGGCACCCTCCCAACCCGAGACGGTGCGGGCGACGAGGAGTATCCACTCCAGTCCGAGCCGCATCGGGGCGAAGGCCAGCCAGTCCAGCCCGAGCGGCATGAGCAGCGCCGCGACCACGGCCATCGGCACGACGACAAGACCCATGATCGGAACGGTGGTGAGGTTGGCTACGAGCCCGTAGTGCGAGACGAGGTTGAAATGCGCCATCGCGATGGGGGCCGTGGCCGCCGCCGCCGTGACCGACGAAACCACGAGGGCGATGACCGGCCTCAGCCAGCCCGGCGCACGCCGCTCCGCGCCGATCTCGCGCAGGGCACCGAACACGCTCACCAGCGCGATGGTTGCTGCAAAGGACATCTGGAAACCGGGCCCCAGCAGCGCTTCGGGCCGCAGCGCCAGGACGATCAGCGCCGCGAGCGCGACCGCGCGCAAAGACAGGGCACGTCGGTCGAAGAGCACGGCGAACAGCATGACTGCCACCATGACGAAGGCCCGTTCGGTGGCAACGTTGCCGCCCGACAGCGCGAGATAGCCGCAGGCCGCGAGCAACGCCAGCGCTGCCGCGATCTTCTTTCCGGGCACATGGTGGCGCGTCCGGGCCGGCACGAGCAATGCCAGCCGAACAGCGCCGAAGACGAAGCCGGTCAGAAGCCCCATGTGCAGCCCGGAGATGGCGAGAAGATGCGCGAGGTTGCTATGGCGCAGCGCCTCGACCGTCTCGCGGGCCATGCCCTTGCGATCGCCCGTCATCACGGCGGCGGCAAAGGCCCCGGCCTCGCCGGGCAGCGCCGCCTGCACCCGCGCCGACAGCGCCATGCGGAGGCCGGTGAGCGTCACCCTGTCAGGCCGGGGAACCAACAGCAGGACCGGCGTTCGCGTGTAGCCGACCGCCCCCAGGCGCAGGAACCAGGCATGTCGCCGGAAGTCGAAGCCTCCGGGCTCCGCCGCGCCTCCCGGTGGCGAGAGATGCCCCGTCAGGATCACCGTCTGCCCGGGAAAGGGATCGAGAAACCCCTGCTCTCCGTGCAGCGAGACGCGGACCCGCGCCGGGGTCTCCTGCGGCGCCATCCGGCGCAGCACGACGCGGTCGAGCGTCAGCCGAAGCGCGTCCGAGGCGGAGCGGTCGATGGCGACGATCCGCCCCTCGATCGGCCCGTAGTAGCGGAAGCCCAGCTGCGGACCCGCCACCCAATGCGCCCGCGCGCCCGCCAGCGAAACGCCAAGGGCGACGAGCCCCGCCGCGACGGCAAGGGGCGCGTGCCCCACCCCGAGCCGCCGCGACAGGACCAGCACGAGCGCCCCCGCAAGCGCCGCGCCGATCAGCCCCCAGACCGGCGGCTCTTCCGGCAAGGCGAAGTAGAGGCCGATCCCGCCCGCGAGCGCCACCGGCACCCATGGGAACAGATGCCCGCGCTGGCCGCTCAGTCCGGCCTGCATCCACGCCGCGATCTGCCGCATACTTGCCCCCGTCCCGTCCGCTGGTTAGGAACGCCGCAAACGCTATCCTCCCCTTGGTTACCGAGAGGTTAAGAACCCATGTCCGTCGTCACCCGTTTCGCGCCGTCCCCGACCGGCTTCCTGCACATCGGCGGGGCCCGCACGGCGCTGTTCAACTGGCTCTATGCCCGTGGCCGGGGCGGCCGGTTCCTGCTGCGGATCGAGGACACCGACCGCGCGCGTTCGACCCCGGAGGCGACCGAGGCGATCCTCAAGGGCCTCGACTGGCTTGGCCTCGACCACGACGGCGAAGTGGTGAGCCAATACGAGCGCGCCGACCGTCACGCCGAGGTCGCCCGGGAGCTGCTTGCCAAGGGCGCCGCCTACAAATGCTTCTCGTCGCAGGAGGAAATCTCGGCCTTTCGCGAGAAGGCCAAGGAAGAAGGCCGGTCAACGCTGTTCCAGAGCCCGTGGCGCGACGCCGATCCCGCGACCCACCCCGACGCGCCCTACGTGATCCGGCTCCGGACCCCGATGGAGGGCGAAACGGTGATCGAGGACGAGGTGCAGGGCCGCGTCACCATCCGCAACGACCAGCTCGACGACATGATCCTGCTGCGCTCGGACGGCTCGCCGGTCTACATGCTCGCCGTCGTCGTCGACGATCACGACATGGGCGTGACCCATGTGATCCGTGGCGACGACCACCTGAACAACGCTGCGCGGCAGATGGGCATCTACACCGCGATGGGCTGGGATCTTCCGGTCTATGCGCATATCCCGCTGATCCACGGGCCCGACGGCAAGAAACTCTCGAAGCGCCACGGTGCGCTCGGCGTCGACGAATACCAGAAGCTGGGCTACCCCTCGGCCGGGATGCGCAACTACCTTGCGCGGCTCGGCTGGAGCCACGGCGACGACGAGTTCTTCACCGATGCGCAGGCCACCGAGTGGTTCGACCTGTCGGGAATCGGCAAGTCGCCCGCGCGCTTCGACTTCAAGAAGCTCGAGAATCTCTGCGGCCAGCAGATCGCGGTCGCCGACGATGCTGCACTGCTGCATGAAATCGAAGCTTACCTCGCGGCATCGGGGCAGCCTGCGCTGAGCGAAGGACAAAAGGATGGGCTGCTGCGAGGCATGTACTGCCTGAAAGACCGCGCGAAGACCCTTCCGCAACTCCTTGAAAAGGCGGAGTTCGTTTTGACATCCTCGCCAATCGAGCCGGACGAGAAGGCGGCGAAGGCACTCGACCCTGTATCCCGTGGTATACTGGCTGCGTTGACGCCGCAGCTGCAAAATGCTAGCTGGTCGCGGGAGAAGCTCGAGGAGACGATGGCCGAATTCGCTGACGCACAGGGGACCAAATTCGGCAAGCTTGCCGGGCCCTTGCGTGCAGCCCTCGCCGGTCGCAGCGTCACCCCGAGCGTATTCGACATGATGCTGGTGCTCGGCAAGGAGGAAAGCCTCCTCCGGATCCGGCAGGCAGCAAGCTCCGAGACGGGGTAAGGGCCTGAAAGAGCGTTTCCCGGAACGTCTCGAAGGCCATGTGAAGGAACACCGCCACGGGCACCCAAGGGGCGCCCGGGCCATTTCGAAAGGAACGCATAAGCATGGCTGAAACTCCGACGAAATCCGCGACGCTGACGATCGGCGATCAGACCTACGATCTTCCGATCTACTCGCCGACCGCCGGGCCGGACGTGGTCGACATCCGCAAGCTCTACGCGCAGGCCGGTGTCTTCACCTATGACCCGGGCTTCACCTCGACCGCCAGCTGCGACAGCACCATCACCTTCATCGACGGCAACAAGGGCGAGCTGCTGCACCGCGGCTACCCCATCGACCAGCTGGCCGGCAAGTCGCACTACCTCGAGGTCTGCTACCTGCTGCTCTACGGCGAGCTTCCGTCGGCGGCCGAGCTCGAGAAGTTCGAGAACACCATCACCCGCCACACCATGCTGCACGAGCAGATGCAGTACTTCTTCCGTGGCTTCCGCCGGGACGCGCACCCGATGGCGACCATGGTGGGCGTGGTCGGCGCGATGTCGGCGTTCTACCACGACAGCACCGACATCTCGGACCCCAAGCAGCGCGAGATCGCCTCGCACCGCCTGATCGCGAAGATGCCGACCATCGCGGCATGGGCCTACAAGTATTCCATCGGCCAGCCCTTCGTGTATCCGCGCAACGACCTGAGCTACGCGGCCAACTTCCTGCACATGTGCTTCAGCGTGCCGGCCGAGCCCTACCAGGTCGACCCGATCCTGAGCCGCGCGATGGACCGGATCTTCACGCTGCACGCCGACCACGAGCAGAACGCCTCGACCTCGACCGTGCGCCTGGCGTCCTCCTCGGGGGCGAACCCCTTCGCCTGCATCGCGGCCGGCATCGCGTGTCTGTGGGGTCCGGCGCACGGTGGCGCCAACCAGGCCTGCCTCGAGATGCTCAAGACCATCGGGCACGTCGATCGCATCCCCGAGTTCATCGCACGCGCCAAGGACAAGGACGACCCGTTCCGCCTGATGGGCTTCGGTCACCGCGTCTACAAGAACCGCGACCCGCGCGCGACGGTGATGAAGCAGTCCGCAGACGAGGTTCTCGACCTCATGGGGATCGAGAACAACCCGATCCTGCAGGTTGCCAAGGAGCTCGAAAAGCAGGCGCTCGAGGACGATTACTTCGTGGACAAGAAGCTGTTCCCGAACGTCGACTTCTACTCGGGCATCATCCTCGAGGCGATGGGCTTCCCCACGTCGATGTTCACGCCGATCTTCGCGCTGTCGCGCACCGTCGGCTGGGTCTCGCAGTGGAAAGAGCAGCTTGCCGATCCGCAGCACAAGATCGGTCGTCCGCGCCAGCTGTATCGCGGCCACACGCTGCGCGACTACAAGGAGATCGAGGACCGCTGAGGGCCTCTCTTACCGGACAACGAAAAGCCGCCCCTCGGGGCGGCTTTTTTACGTCCGTGTTGTCGGAGTGTCCGGCCAACCAGCGCTTCGGTCAGCGCCCTTCGAAATGCGCCGGGCGCTTCTCGAGAAAGGCGACGACGCCTTCCTTGAAATCCCGCGTCTTGCCGCACTCCCCCTGCAGCCGCGCCTCGACCCCGAGCTGGTCGGAAAGGTCGTTCTCGAAGGCGCTGCGCAGCGCGGTCTTGATGCGAGCGAAGGCCTCGGTCGGCCCCTGCGCGAGGTAGTCCGCCCGCGCCTTCCAGACAGCCTCGAATTCCGCGTCAGGCACCGCCTCCCAGATCATGCCCCAGTCATCTGCCTGCCGGGCCGAAATGCGGTCGGCAAAGAGCGCCGCTCCCATCGCCTTGGCGAGCCCCATCTGGCGCGGGAGCGCCCATGTGCCGCCGGCGTCGGGAATGAGGCCGATGCGCGAGAACGCCTGCATGAAAAAGGCGCTCTCCGTGGCGATCACAACGTCATGGGCCAGCGCGAGGTTCGCACCCGCCCCGGCCGCCGCGCCGTTGACGGCGGCGATTGTCGGCACCGGGCACTCGACGATGGCCCTCAGCATCGGCTCGTACTCGTCACGCAGGATGCGCTCGACATCGAGGTTTGCAGCGGTCTCTCGGTTGCCGAGATCCTGCCCGGAACAAAAGGCGCGGCCCTCGCCGGTCATCACCACGGCGCGGGCCTCGCGGCCGGCGACCTGCATCGCGTGGGTGATCTCGGCGCGCATCTGCGTGTCGAGCGCGTTCATCACGTCGGGCCGTGACAGGGTGATCAGCGCCACCCCACCGGCGGTCTCGAATCTGATGGTTTCGTAATCCATGGGGCCTGCCTCCTGCGCCTCGTCCCGTTCCGGCGCCATGAAACATCGCCGCGCTCGGGATGGCAAAGGCAAACGCGGCGTCACGGAGGCCGGACGCCGCGTCTTGGGACTCAGCCCTGTTCGTCGAGGATCTGCCGCAGGCGCGCGCGCTCGGTCTCGGAAAGGCCCGCCTCGGTCGGTGCGTCGGCGCGGGACCGGCCGCGCAGGTAGAACCCGCCGACGATCAGCGCGAAAACGAAGAGGATCGGCCCCGCCGCCCAGAGCAGCCAGTTCCAGCCGCCGGTGGTCGGTTTCAGCAGGACGAACTCGCCGTAGCGATCGACGATGAATTCGACGACCTCTTCGTTGCTGTCGCCCTCGACCAGACGCTCGCGCACCAGCAAGCGCAGGTCGCGGGCAAGCGAGGCGTTGGAATCGTCGATGCTCTCGTTCTGGCAGACGAGGCAGCGCAGCCCTTTCGAGATGTCCCGCGCCCGCGCCTCGAGCGCGGGGTTGTCGAGCACCTCGTCCGGCTGCACCGCCAACGCCATGTTGGCAACGAAGGCCAGCAGCAGCCCGAAGGCCACGGTCCGGATGGCGCCCGTGCGCCGGATCAGCGTCGTCATTCCGCCGGCACTCCCTTGGCCTGCTTTGCCTGCGCCGCCTTGCGGGCGCCCGCCGCGACACGGAAGCGGCGGTCGGACAGGCTCAGCAACCCGCCAAGCGCCATGAGGATCGCACCGCCCCAGATCCAGTTCGCGAGCGGCTTGATGTAGACCCGCATGCTCCAGCCGCCGCTATCCTGCGCGTCGCCGATCACGACGTAGATGTCGCGAAGGAAACGACCATCGATCGCGGCCTCGGTGGTGGGCATCTTGGCAACCGGGTAGTTGCGCTTTTCGGGATAGAGATGCGCGATCTCTTCGCCGTTCTGGCGCACCGCGACCTCGCCCATCGTCGAGAAATAGTTCGGCCCCTGCACACGCTCGACGCCGAGCAGTTCCATCTCGTAGGCCCCGACGGTGAACGGCTCGTTCACCTGCGCGACGCGGATGTCTTCCTCCTGCCAGGCCATGAGCCCCGCGATCCCTGCCATGCAGACGCCAAGGCCCGCGTGCGAGATCGTCTTGCCCCAGTCGGCACGCGGCAGACGCAGCAGGCGGCCAAACTCGCGTTTACGTCCGATCCGCCCGAGGATGTCGGTGATCGCGCCACCCACCAGCCACGCGCCGAGGAACATGCCCACGGGCCCCAGCAGGCTGCGGCCGCTCTGCACGGTCCAGAAGAATCCCGCGATCGCCAGTGCCACGATCAGCGCCGGCGCAAGCTGACGCATCGCGCGACCGAGCTTGCCACGCTTCCAGCCGAGCATCGCCCCGAAGGGCAGCACCAGCCCGAGGATCACCATGAAGGGCGTGAATGCCATGTTGAAGAACGGGGCCCCGACCGACAGCTTGCGGTCGAAGAGCATCTCGGCGACCAGCGGCCAGAGGGTGCCGGTGAAGACCACGAAGCAGGCCACCGCCAGCAGGATGTTGTTCACCACCAGCGCCGATTCCCGGCTGACGATGCCGAAGACGCCCTTGGCCTGCATCGAGCTTGCCCGCGCCGCGAAGAGCGTGAGCGCGCCGCCGGTGAAGACCACGAGGATACCGAGGATGAAGACCCCCCGCTCGGGATCGGTGGCGAAGGCGTGGACCGAGGTCAGCACGCCCGAGCGCACGATGAAGGTGCCGATCAGCGAGAAGCCGAAGGCGAGGATGGCCAGCAGGATGGTCCAGCTCTTCAGCGCCTCGCGCTTCTCGACCACGATGGCGCTGTGCAGCAACGCCGCCGCCAGCAGCCACGGCATGAACGAGGCGTTCTCGACCGGGTCCCAGAACCAGAAGCCGCCCCAGCCAAGCTCGTAGTAGGCCCACCAAGAGCCGAGCGCGATGCCGACGGTCAGGAACGTCCAGCTGAGCAGCGTCCACGGGCGGACCCAGCGGCCCCACGCGGCATCGACGCGGCCCTCGATCAGCGCGGCCACGGCGAAGCTGAAGCAGATGCTGAGGCCGACGTAGCCGAGGTAGAGAAACGGCGGGTGGAAGGCGAGCCCGGGGTCCTGCAGCAACGGGTTCAGGTCCTGCCCGTCGAAGGGCGGCACCGCCATGCGCAGGAAGGGATTCGAGGTGAAGAGAATGAAGGCGTAGAAGGCCACGCCGACCATTGCCTGAACTCCTAGCACCCGCGCTCGCAACGTCGGCGGCAGGTTGCCCCCGAACCAGGCCGCCAGCGCCCCGAAGAGCGACAGGATCAGCACCCAGAGCAGCATCGAGCCCTCGTGGTTCCCCCAGACGCCGCTGATCTTGTAGATCAGGGGTTTGGCGGAGTGGCTGTTCTCGACGACCAGCTTCAGCGAGAAGTCGGAGACGATGAAGGCGTGCATGAGCGCTGCGAAACTCAGCAGCACAAGCAGGAACTGCGCGGTGGCAGCGGGTTCGGCGACGGCCATCCAGCCGGGCCAGCGTTTGTGGGCGCCCACCATCGGCACGAGGGCCTGCACGCAGGCGACGGCGAAGGCGAGAATGAGGGCGAAGTGTCCAAGCTCGGTAACCATGTCTCCGTGTATACGGATGCCCATGATTTGGGCCAACGAAAAACATTGGCCCGCTCGGTTCACATTGTCGCAATCGCATGGTTGCGCGGGGTGGGCCCGGTCGAACCTGACCCGCGCTCACGCCCTCGCGGTTTCGACTTCGTTGCTGATCACCCGCGAAGACGCCGCCACTCCTCTAGTGCCGGGTTCGGATCGACGCCGTCCGCCACAGATGCGGCATCCGGACCTCCAAGCGCCCCGCCGGCCACGCCCTGCGCGCGCAGATCGTCCAGCCCGCGCAGATGTCCGATGACCTCGGGCAGCGCCGCCATGCTCGCGGCCATGTCCCGGCGGAACTCCTGCCCCTTCGCCTGATGCCGGGCACCGAAGTAGAAACCGACGATGGCGGCAAGCAGCCACCAGAGCGGCTCGGGCACCAGCGCGATGCCGGTCATGCGCTCGGCGAACCACACCGGGTCGACCATGGCGGAGACGAAAAGCCCGAGCGTTCCCAATGCCATGGCCGGGCGCGGCACGCGGTTGAGCGCGTCCATTACCCGGTCGAAGCGCGACCGTCGCGCGTGGGCAAACTCCGCCGCGAACTGTTCGAGCGCCTTGCCCTGCAACCCGGCCTCGCGTGCGGCCTGGGCCTCGGCGTTCACCCGGAAGACCTCGGCAGTGTCGCGGATCATGCTGCCACCGCCACCGAACAGCAGGCCCATCAGCTTCTCCATCATCCCCATGTCGCCACCCGGGCGCGGAACTGCGCCTCCGTCATGTGGAACCGGGGCGAGATGAAGGTCTCGGCACGCCGGATCCAGCCCCCCTTCCCGCCCTTGCGGGTCCGGGCATACTTCCGGCTGGCGGGCCTCCGGTCGGCGAGTGCAAAGTAGTAGTTGCGGCGCGCGATGCCGTAGGCGTCGGCCAGGTGCTCCGGGGCCAGCCTCGCGGCCCGCTGCGCGGCAGCGACGGTCTGCGGCCCGATGACGCCGTCGACCGCGATATTCTCTCCCATCTGCACGAGAAGCCGCTGCAAGATCTTCACCGCGTTCGTGCCAGCGTTGACATACATGTCGAAGACACTGGCGTGCAGCACCTCCGGCAGCGCGGCGATGCGCGGGCGGCGGAAGTAATGGTCCACGAAGATCTCGACCGCCTGCGCCCGTGTCAGGTGCCGCACGTCGGCGGCATCGCTGTCGCCGTCACCGTCGAGGTCCAGCCCCAGCCGTCTCAGGGTGTGCACGGTAACCCCGTGGTTGGTGGCCCCGCCCGGGTCGTCGGGGTCGTTCACGTAGCCGCCCTCGCGGGCGACGATCTCTTCGGCGATGCGCCGGACATCACTGGCTTCGGTCATCTCTGCTCTCGCGCTTGTTGGCTCCGGAGGGGGGTTCCCCTCGGCCTCAAAGCTGGCGAGGATTGGTTAACCGAAGATCGGAGCAGCGCACGGAGACCGCCATGCCCCTCACCGCCGAGCAGATCATCGAGATGCTGGAGCTGTCGCCGCACCCCGAGGGTGGCCATTACCGCCAGACCTGGGCCGCAGACGCCCCCGAGGGCACACGCCCGGCCGGCACCTGTATCTATTTCCTGCTGAAGGCGGGCGAACAGAGCCACTGGCACCGGGTCGATGCCGCCGAGATATGGCTTTGGCACGCGGGCGCGCCGCTCGTTCTGTCGCTGTCCGCGACCGACGAGGGGCCGAAGCAGGATCTGCCTCTGGGGCCCGACCTGGCCGCCGGGGAGCGCCCGCAACTCGTGGTCCCGCCCGGACACTGGCAGGCCGCGCGCAGCACCGGCGACTGGACACTGGTGAGCTGCACCGTTTCGCCCGGGTTCCGGTTCGAGGGGTTCACGCTCGCGCCGCCTGAATTCGACATCCCCTGAGGCCGGCCCCGCAGAGCGCGGCACGTACGATAAGGGCCGGAGCATATGCTCCGGCCCAAAGATCCTGCGACGAGGGTCCAATCAGTTCATGAAGGATTCGTCGACGTCTTCCATCTCCATCAGCTGATCGCGGGTGTAGTTGGTCACGATCGCGTAGGACACGTCGTCCACGGGGATGAGTTGCACGTCGGTCATCGAGATGTGGATGTGCTTGTCACCGATGTCGAGGAAGCCACCAACTTCGGCCACGATGCCCTCGAAGGAGCCGTCGGCGTTCATCACGATGTCCTCGATCTCGCCCACGTTGTCCCACTCGTCGGACACGGAGTCATACTGCTGCATCTCGCCGCCGGAGCTGGCCATTTCGGTGCCGTCCGACATGGTGTCGCTGTCGTCCGACGCGGCCATCTCGGTTTCCTCGGCGTTCTCGTCAGACGCGTTGGCCTGCTCTTCGCCATCTTCCATGCCGGCTGCTTCGCCGTCGGCGTCGATGGCGTAGACGGTACCGCCGATGATGTCACGGGCACGGATCAGTCCATCGTAGTTGTTCGGGAACATCACGTCTTCGGCGTTGTTCGCGGTCTGCTCCATCTCGTTGCCAGCTTCGTCCGCGGCCTGCTGCATCTCTTCGCCAGCCTGCTCCATCTCCTGGCCGGCTTCGTCGGCTGCCTGCTGCATCTCCTCACCGGCCTGCTCGGCGGTGTTCTCGGCGGACTGGGCTGCGTTTTCGGCGCCCTGCTCGATGGCGTCGCCGGTGTTCTCGGCAGCCTGCTCCATCTGCTCGCCGGCTTGCTCCATGTTCTGCTCGGCGTTCTCCATCGAGTCGCCGTGGTTGTCAGCCCAGGCGGTGGTGCCAGCGGTGATCGCGATTGCGGCGGCGGTCATGGTCAGACGGTTCATGGTGTTTCCTCCGTATGTCATCGTCGCCTCGTTGCGACGTCTGCACGCACAACACGAAAAACCCCCGGGCCGTTCCGCCCGGGGGTCGATCACGCGATAACAAAAGCTTTATGGAACACAATCACATATTGTTGTGCACGAATGCGAGAAGCTGGCGGGTCGAGCCATCCTTGCCGTCCGCGCCCTGCTCTCCGGTGACCATCGGGCCGAGCGTTGTCGCCAGTTCCTTGCCAAGCTCGACGCCCCACTGGTCGTAGGAGTTGATGTTCAGGATCACCCCTTCGACGAAAACGCGGTGCTCGTAGAGCGCCACGATCTTGCCGAGCGTTTCGGGATCGAGCGTCTCGTAGACCAGCGTGGTCGAGGGCCGGTTGCCCGGGAACACCCGGTGCTTGGCCTGCCGCTCGAGCTCGTCGCCCTCGAACTTGCCAGCCACTTTCTCGCGCGCCTCGTCGAGCGTTCGGCCACGCATCAGCGCCTCGGACTGCGCGAAGCAGTTGGCGATGAGCAAGGCGTGGTGATGCGCAAGCTCGGGCTCGTGCCCCTTCGCGGCGACCATGAACTCGCAGGGCACGACGCGGGTGCCCTGGTGGATCAGCTGGTAGAAGGCGTGCTGGCCGTTGGTCCCCGGCTCGCCCCAGACCACCGGGCCCGAGTTGAACGCGAGGTCGGCGCCGTCCATGCTGACACCCTTGCCGTTGCTCTCCATCTCCAGCTGCTGGAGATAGGCCGGCAGCCGCGACAGCCGGTTGTCGTAGGGCAGCACCGCGCGGGTGGCGTGGCCGAGCACCTGATTGTGCCAGACACCCACGAGCGCCAGCATCACCGGCATGTTCTCGGCAAGCGGCGCCTCGCGGAAATGCGTGTCCATCGCAAGGCCGCCACGCAGGAAGGCGCGGAAATCCTCGGGGCCCACGGCAATCATCAGCGACAGGCCGATCGGCCCCCACATGGAATAGCGGCCACCGACCCAGTCCTCGAAGCCGAAGACACGGGACTCGGGGATGCCCCATTCACCCGCCTTCTCCTTGTTCGACGACAGCGCAACGAACTTGCCGTCGGTCGAGACGTCGTGCTTCTCGAGCCAGTCCCACGCGGTGCGCGCGTTGGTCATGGTCTCGATGGTGGTGAAGGTCTTCGAGGCAATGATGAACAGCGTCGTCTCGGGGTTGCAGCCCTTCAGCGTGTCGGCGATGTCGGCGCCGTCGACGTTCGAGACGAAATGGCAGCGCGGGCCGTCGTGGTAGGGCGACAGCGCGATGGCCCCCATCTTGGGCCCGAGGTCCGAGCCGCCGATGCCGATGTTGACCACGTCGGTGATTTCCGAGCCGCGAATCTCGTGCGCGACCGCTTCCATGCGGGCGAGCGTCTTCAGCACCTCGGGCATGACGTCCTCGCCCTCGACCAGCACCGGCGCGCCGTCGAGGTTGCGCAGCGCGGTGTGCAGCACGGCGCGGCCCTCGGTTTCGTTGATCTTCTGGCCGTTGAACATGGCGTCGCGGCGCACGGCGACATCGGCGCCCTCGGCGACCGCCAGGAGCGCTTCGACAACCTCGCTGTCGAGCTGGGTCTTCGAGTAGTCGAACAGCAGCCCGTCGTGCTGGATCGAGAAGGTCGCGGCACGCTCGGCGTCCTGCTCGAAAAGCGCATCGATGCGACGCCCGTCGCGCGCGGCGGCGAGGCTCTTGAGGGTCTCAAACATGATGAATCTCTCTTCTGCTCTATTCGGCCCAGTGCACGACGGCACCGTCGAGAATGGCGTTGACCGGCGCCTCGGAGGTCGGCAGGCCTTGGGCTTTGTGAAGCACGTCCCGCTTCTCGGAGCCATAGACGAGGACGTGTTTCTTGAGCGCACCGTCCAGAACGTGTGCACTCAGCGTAATTCTTGGCTCCTGTGCCCCCGGAGCGCGCATCGGCAGGAGGATCGGCGCGTTCGGCGCCAGCGCCTCCTCGAGCTTGTCGGCACCGGGGAAGATCGAGGCGGTATGCATGTCCGCCCCCATGCCCAGCAAAACTACCGCGAGCGGCAGCGCCGGCTCGATGTCGGCGGCAAGCTCCTCGAGCTTGCCCTCCGGGGCCTCGGCCTCGGCGTAGAGCGGCAGGAAACGCGCGGCGGCGGCGCGGTCGGTCAGCAGCCGTTCGCGCAGGAGCCGCGTGTTCGACCGCTCGGACGTTTCGGGAACCCAGCGCTCGTCGGTCAGCATGACATCGACGCGCGACCAGTCGAGATCGGCGGCGCAGAGCGCGTCGAACACGGGCCCCGGCGAGGTGCCGCCGGGCACCGCGATGGCGGCGCGCTCCTGGTGGGCAAGCGCCGCGCGCAGTTCGCCGGCGATCTGGTTTGCGAGATCCATCGCCAGCATCTCGCGGTCCGGATAATCGCGGAAGTCGTAGTTCATATCTTGATCCCTCTCCAGCGGCGACCGTCGCGGTTGATGAGGAAGGCCGCATCATCCGGACCGCCGCTGCCGGCGTCGTAAGGTTTCGGGCTGTCGCCGCGGCGTTCCCAGCCCTCGATCAGCGGGTCGGTCCAGGCCCATGCGGCCTCGACCTCGTCGCCCCGCATGAAGAGCGTCTGGTTGCCGCGGATCACGTCCATGATGAGACGTTCGTAGGCGTCTGTCACCTCTTCCGCGTCCGGTCCCAGCGCATCGGCGAAGGACATGTCGAGCGGCACGTCGACCAGCCGCATGCCACCCGGCCCTGGCTCCTTGATGGTCACGCCCAGCGTCATGCCCTCGTCGGGCTGCAGCCGGATCGACAGCACGTTGCGGTGACGCCCCGAGTCGATGCCGAAGATCGAGTGCGGCGTCTCCTTGAACACCACCGCGATCTCCGAGGCGCGCGCCGAGAGGCGCTTGCCGGTGCGCAGGTAGAACGGCGTGTTCGCCCAACGCCAGTTCGAGATGTAGCACTTGAGCGCGATGAAGCTCTCGGTCTTCGAGGTCGGGTTCTCGGCATCCTCGCGGTAGGAGGGCATCGAGCCGTCCGAGGTATACTGGCCACGCACGATCTGGTCGGGGTCGACCGGGTCGAGCGCGCGGATCACCTTGAGCTTCTCGTCGCGCACCGCGTCGGCCTCGAACTGTGCCGGCGGCTCCATCGCGATCAGGCAGAGAAGCTGCATCAGGTGGTTCTGCACCATGTCCCGCATCGCACCGGAATGGTCGTAGTAGGAGCCCCGCCCGCCGACGCCCACGGTCTCGGCCACGGTGATCTGGATGTGGTCGACGTATTGCGCGTTCCAGAGCGGCTCGAACAGCATGTTGCCGAAGCGGACCGCCATGAGGTTCTGCACCGTCTCCTTCCCGAGGTAGTGGTCGATCCGGTAGATCTGGTCCTCGTAGAAGTGCTGTGCCAGTTCCTCGTTCAGCGAGCGCGCGCTTTCCAGATCGTGGCCGAAGGGCTTCTCGACGACGATCCGGGTCTCGCGATCGGCCAGCCCGTTCTCGCGCAGCTGCTCGGCGAGCGGCCCGAAGAGGCTCGGCCCCACCGAGAAGTAGAAGGCCCGCACAAGCCCCTCCTCGTCGCGCAGCAGCGCCTTCATCTCCTTCCAGCCGCCATCACCCATGGCGTCGACGGCGACATAGTGGAGATGCTTCAGGAACGCCTCGACGGCGTGCTTGTCCTCGGCGTGCTTCTTGCCGAACTCGGCCAGCGCATCACGGACGAGATCGCGATACTCGCTCTCGGACATCTCGGAGCGGGCCGCACCGATGATGCGGCTGTCGTCGGGCATCTGGCCCGCGCAAAAGCGCCGGAACAGCGCGGGGAGGATCTTGCGGCGGGCCAGGTCGCCGGTCCCCCCGAAAATGACAAGATCAAACGGATCGACGGGAATGACGCGGGATACCATCTCTGGCGTAACTCCGATTCTGTTCATTTCAGCTTCGTTAGCGCTAACCGCAGCGCTTACCTAGACCAATGTTGCGGCGGAGTCTAACACCGAGGCATCCGGCGGCAACGCCTGACGGCAGAAAAGGCTGCACCGGCGTGCATTTGCGCGTCGCCGGCAATGCCGCTTGAACGCGGGGGGGCCACATGCCACCTGTGTCGCGACACTAGGCAGAGGATTTCATGGCGCAGCGCATCATCATCGACACCGATCCCGGACAGGACGACGCGGTCGCCATCCTGCTGGCCCTCGCCTCTCCCGACGAACTCGAGGTGCTGGGCATCACCGCCGTCGCCGGCAACGTGCCGCTCGAGCTCACCGCGCGCAACGCCCGCATCGTCTGCGAACTGGCCGGCCGGCCCGACATGCCCGTGTTCGCCGGCTGCGACCGCCCGCTGCGCCGTCCGCTTGTGACCGCCGAGCATGTCCACGGCAAGACCGGGCTCGACGGTCCGGTGCTGCCCGAGCCGACCATGCCGCTGCAGGAGCAGCACGCCGTCGACTTCCTGATCGAGACGCTGCGCCGCGAACCCGAGGGCTCGGTCACGCTCTGCCCGCTGGGCCCGCTCACCAACATTGCCACCGCCTTCGAACGTGCGCCCGACATCATCGGCCGTGTCGGTCACATCGTGCTGATGGGCGGCGCCTACTTCGAGGTCGGCAACATCACCCCGGCGGCCGAGTTCAACATCTACGTCGATCCCGAGGCGGCCGAGGTCGTGTTCCGCTCGGGCGTTCCGCTCACGGTGATGCCGCTCGACATGACGCACAAGGCGCTGGTGACCAAACCCCGCAACGATGCCTTCCGCGCGCTCGGCACCCCGGTCGGACAGGCGGTCGCGCAGATGACCGACTTCTTCGAGCGCTTCGACCGTGAGAAATACGGCTCGGAGGGCGCGCCGCTGCACGATCCCTGCGTCACCGCCTTCCTGCTCGACCCCGACCTGTTCACCGGGCGTCACATCAACGTCGAGATCGAGACCGTCTCGGAGTTGACCCGCGGCATGACCGTGGCCGACTGGTGGGGGGTCACCGACCGACCACGCAATGCCACCTTCATCGGCGATCTCGACTCCGACGGCTTCTTCGCCCTGCTGACCGAAAGGCTCGCCCGGCTATGAAATCGCTTCATCTCGCCGGCCCCGAGGACCTGGGCCGTCTCGTCACGCTGGTGTCGGCCTTCCACTCCGAGCAGCGCCTCGAGGTCGACTACGCCACCGTCGAGGCGGCGCTCACGCCGCTGCTCGAAGGCCAGCCGGTGGGCGCGGTGTGGCTGATTGGTCCGCGCAAGGCGCCGGTTGGCTACGTCAGCGTCAGCTTCGGCTGGAGCCTGCGCCACGGCGGTCTCGATGCCACCATCGACGAGCTCTACATCCGCCCCGCCGTGCGTCGTCGCGGCATGGGCGGCGAGGCGCTGCACCAGCTCACCCAGGGGTTGCGGCAGGCCGGCGTGACCGCGCTTCGCCTTGCCATCGAGCCCGGCGACGAGCGCCTCGACCGGTTCTTCCGCCGCGCCCGGTTCCAGGAGCACGCGCGCAACCGGCTTCTCACGCGGGTGTTCTGAACAGCGCGCCACGCGGCCCTTTTCGATCCCGCCCGCACTGACTATCTTTCCGGCATGACCCTGCATATTCCCTTCGACAACAGCTACGCACGGCTGCCCGCCGATTTCTACACCCGCCTCAAGCCCGAGCCGGTGCCGGCGCCGAAGCTCGTTGCGTTCAACGAGCCGCTGGCGGAAGAGCTGGGCATCTCCGGCACCGACGACCCGAGGCTCGCGCCGGTCTTTGCCGGCAACGTGATGCCAGACGGGGCCGAGCCGCTGGCACAACTGTATGCAGGGCACCAGTTCGGGGGCTTCTCGCCGCAGCTCGGCGACGGGCGCGCGCATCTTCTGGGCGAGGTGGTCGACCGCAGTGGCCACCGCCGCGACATCCAGCTCAAGGGCTCGGGGCCGACGCCCTACTCGCGCCGTGGCGACGGCCGCGCATGGCTCGGCCCGGTGCTGCGCGAATACGTGGTGAGCGAGGCGATGCATGCGCTCGGCGTGCCCACCACCCGCGCGCTCGCCGCCGTGCGCACCGGCGAGGACATCCTGCGCGAACGCCCCCTGCCCGGCGCCATCCTCACCCGCGTCGCGCAAAGCCACATCCGCGTCGGCACCTTCCAGGTGTTCTCGTCGCGCGGGCAATACGACGCGCTCCAGACGCTGTTCGAATACACCTGCGAACGGCATTATCCCGACGTTGAAAGCCCCGACGCGCTGTTGCAGGCGGTCTGCGACCGGCAGGCGGCGCTCGTCGCGCATTGGATGAGCCTCGGCTTCATCCACGGGGTGATGAACACCGACAACTGCACGCTTTCGGGCGAGACCATCGATTATGGCCCCTGCGCCTTCATGGATCGCTACGACCCGCAGCAGGTATTCTCTTCGATCGACCGCTATGGCCGCTACGCCTATGCCGCGCAGGCCGAGATCGCGGTCTGGAACATGGCGCAGCTCGCCACCGCGCTGGTGCCGCTGATGCCCGACGCCGACGACGCGGTCGCCCGCTTCACCGAGATCGTGCACGGCATGGCCGATACGCTTCAACGCGAATGGATGTCACGTTTCGCCGCCAAGCTCGGCATCGCCACGCCGGCCGAGGGCGACGGGCCGCTGATCAGCGAGTTCCTCGCGCTGATGCACAAGGGTCAGGCGGATTTCACCAATGCCTTCCGCGGGCTGCTGTCCGACGATGCGCGCGACCAGTTCACCGACCGCGACGCCTTCGACGCGTGGGAGACCCGCTGGCGCGCGCGCATCGCCTCCGAGGACGATCCCGAGGGTCTGATGCGCCGCTCGAACCCGGCCTTCATTCCGCGCAACCACCGCATCGAGCAGATGATCGCGGCGGCGGTCGAGGGCGACGAGCGTCTCTTTCATCACCTGAACGCGGTGCTCGCGCGGCCCTACGACGACCAGCCCGAGGCCGAGGAGCTGCGCCGTCCGCCCACCGAGGCCGAGGTCGTGCCCGCGACCTTCTGCGGCACCTGATCCGACCGGCGCCTAGCGCCGGTTGATCAGTACGATGCCTAGCGCCACCAGCACCAGCGCACCAAGGAACTGCGGCCCCACCGGCTCGTCGAGCAGCAGCCAGCCGAGCCCGACCGCCAGCACCGGCGACAGGAAGCTGAAGGCCGCGACGTCCGAGGCCCGGTAGCGCTTCATCAGCGACAGCCAGGCCAGGAAGCCGAAGCCCACGACGATCACGCCCTGGAATCCGAGGCCCGCGATGTGCAGTGCACCCGGCGCGCGCAGCAGCGGCCCGAAGAGCGGCGCGATCAGCAGGAGCAGCACCGCCGAGGGCAGCTGCTGCCACAGAAGCTGCGCTTCGGCAGACATCTCCGAGGCCCGTGTGACGCGGACGGTCAGCGCGATGCCGGCCCAGAGGATCGCCGCGGCAAGGGCCATGAGGTCGCCGTGCCAGTCGCCGGCGCTGCGGCTCCGCGGATCCCACAGCGCCCATGCCACCCCGGCCATCGCCAGCAGCAGTCCCGCCAGTCGCACGGCACTGAGGCGTTCACCGGGCAACAGCAGATGCGCGGCGAGCGCCAGCCAGACCGGCATCGAGTAGAACACGATCGAGGCGCGCGACACCGTGGTCAGGTCGAGCGCCTGGAACAGCATCACGAACTCGGCGCTGAACAGCAGCCCCAGAAGCAGGCCACCCCCGATGCTCTGCCACATGCCACGCAGTGCACCGCGCTTGCGCAGGGCCACCCACGCCAGCAGCACCACCGCCCCCAGGACCGAGCGCAGCCCGGCCGCGAACACCGGCGAGAACCCGGCGTTGGTAATCTTGATGACGACCTGATTGAAAGCCAGCAGCGCCGAGAACATCACAAGCCCCGAGGCGCCGGCCATGTCCATGGACCTGCGTTCGCTCATGCGCTTCAGTCCACCGCGCCGCGCCCGAGGTCAACCCCGTGTCTTCCGTGGGAGATTTCCCTTCACCCGCCGCGCCGCATTTGCCAAGCTGCCCGCAACCGCACGGCAAAGGAGGATGCGCAGGATGGGTCTCATGGGAACACTGGCGAAGGTCGCCATCGGATACGCCGCCGCGCGCGGCGTCGACCGGATGTCGGGCGGCACGGGGCTGGGCGGTCTCGCCGGCGGCAAGGCACAGCTCAAGGGCTCGGAGCCGGGCACCGCACAGCAGGCGCAGATCGGCCAGATGTTCGGCGGCGGCGCTGCCAACCCCTTTCAGGACATGGTGGCCAAGCTGCAGCAGGGCGGGCTCGGCGCGATGATGGGCGGCAGCGGCACCACGGGCGCCATGGGCTCGGGCGCCGGTCTCGCGGGGCTGCTGTCGGCCGCGGGCAGCGCGGCGGCCATGGGCGGCAAGAACATCGGCAGCATGATCGACCAGTTCAACGCGGCCGGCACCACGCCCGGCGGCACCGAGGCCGAGGAAACCGCCGCGCTGATGCTGCGCGCGATGATCCAGGCCGCCAAGTCCGACGGCGAGATCGACGCCAGCGAGAAGGCCCGCATCCTCGATACCGTCGGCGAGGACGCCACGGCCGAGGACATCGCCTTCGTCAAGGAACAGCTTGCCGCGCCCGTCGACCCCGAGGGGCTTGCCGCCGACACGCCCGAGACGCAGCGCCCGCAGGTCTATGCCGCCTCGCTGATGACCATCGTCGCCGACACCGACGAGGAAGCCGAGTATCTCGACCGGCTGGCCAAGGCGATGGGGCTTTCCGAGCTTGCAGTGAACCAGCTTCACATGCAGATGGGTGTGCAGCCGCTCTACACATGAGCCCGCTTTTTTCGCAGACCAGCCCCGTCCGGGCCCGGCACGGCCCGGGCGGGGCCTGTCTTTGTTTCGCGCCCGGAAAGGATCCGCCATGCAACGCTCCTCGTCCTACGGCATCGCGCTCGCCACCTTCGGCGCGCTGGTGCTGACCCCCGATGCGCTGCTCATGCGGCTCTCGGGAATGGACGGGATGCACATGCTCGCGTGGCGCGGGCTTTGTGTCGGCGCGGTGTTCTGGCTTTGCTGGCTCCTGTCCCGCCCCGCGCCCGGCGCGCTGCGTGGCGTGATCCGCCCGGCCGGGCTGGTGCTGGTCGCGGCGCAGTTCCTCAACGCGACGCTCTTTCCCGTGGGCATCGCCGCTGCGCCCGTCTCGGTGGTGCTGCTGAGCGTGGCCACGGTGCCCGTCTGGGCCGCGCTGCTGTCGCGCATCTTCCTCGGCGAGCCCACGAGCCGCGCGACATGGGCCACCATCGTTGCCGTGCTCTGCGGTATCGGCATCGCGGTCTCCGGCAAGGGCGACGTCGCCGTCAACGCTGCCGCCGTCACCGGCGCGCTCTGCGGGCTGGGCGTGGCGGTCACGCTTGCGAGCACCTTCGTCACGCTCCGCCGCAGTCCCGAGCTGCCGCTGTTGCCGGCGCTGGGAACGGGTGCCTTCCTGGCCGGGCTCACCGGGCTCGCGGTCACCGGGCCGGCGCAGATGACCGAGGGCAACGTTCTGGCGATCCTCGTCACCGGTGTCGCGATCCTGCCAGCCTCGTTCTTCTCGCTGTCCTCGGCCTCGCGCTACACGCAGGCGGCCAACGTCAGCCTGCTGATGCTGCTCGAGACGGTGCTCGGGCCGCTGTGGGTCTGGCTTGGGCTCGGCGAGGCACCGACGCCGCGGATGCTGGCGGGCGGCGCGATCGTGATCGTGAGCCTTGCGCTCTATATCCTGACGCCGCGCCTGCTGCGCCGGGCGCCGCGCCGCCGCCCGGCCTGACCAGTCCTCAGCCGAGGCTGATGTTGACCCGGCGGTTCTGACGGCCCTTGTTCTCGATCTTGCCGAGCCGAATGGTGCCGATCTCGCCGGTGCGCGCCACGTGGGTGCCGCCGCAGGGCTGAAGATCGACCTGCCCTGCCCCTTCGCCGATCCGCACCAGCCGCACCCGACCGCTGCCGCGCGGCGGCCTGACGCTCATCGTCCTGACCAGTTCGGGGGTCGCGTCGAGAACCTCTTCATCGACCCAGTCGGCGCGGACCACCAGATCGCGGTCAACGAGATCGTTCAGCGTCTGCTCGATGGCCTCGCGGTCCTCGGGCGGCTCAGGCATCGCGAAATCGAGACGACCCGAGCCCGCCGAGATCGACCCGCCGGTCACCGGCAGCGGGATCACCACCGACAGCAGGTGCAGCGCGGTGTGAACCCGCATGATCCGGTGCCGGCGCTCCCAGTCGATGTGCTGCGAGACCTGAACGCCGACCGGCGGAAGCGGCGCGGGTTCCGCGGGCACGAGCGCCACGGCGTCATCTCCGACGGGCACGGCGGTCGCGATGATGAGCGACTGCCCCTGCCAGTCGATCCGGCCGCTGTCTCCGGGCTGGCCGCCGCCTTTGGCGTAAAACACCGTCCGGTCGAGCACGATGCCGCCCTCGGGCGTGTGCTCGAGCACCCGGCCCATGGCATCCCTCAGGTAGGAATCCTCGCGGTAGAGACGCTCGGTCATCGTCCGCCCCCATCACCGTCGCCATGTCCGTGGCCGTCACCGTCATCGCCCGCGCGTCCCGCCGGCATCTGCTCGGTCGTGGCGCTCTGCTCCGAGGACGCACCCGGGGCCGGTTTCCCGTCGGCGGGCTTGTCCGTGGCGTCCTCGCGGTTGCCGACGAGCGCCTCGGGGTTGCGCAGCCAGACGTCGCGCTGCGCAAAGGGAATCTCGATCCCTTCCTCGGCGAAGCGGCGCGCGATCTCGTGGTGGAAATCCGAGATCACGTCGAGCTTGTGGCCGACATCGCGGATGATCGCGCGGATCACGAAATCGAGCGAACTGGCGCCGAAGCCTTCGAAGGTGATCATCGGTTCGGGGTTCAGCAGCACCATCTCGTGCTGCTGGACGATGCGCCGCAGGATGCTTTCAACCTTCCTGGTGTCGGACCCGTAGGCCACGCCCACGTTGACGACGACACGCCCGATGACGTTGCCGCGCGTGTAGTTGGTCACGGTGCCGGCGACGAAATCGGTGTTCGGCACGATCAGGTCGGTGCGGTCGAAGGTCTCGATCCGCGTCGAGCGAACCGAGATGTCCTTGACGATGCCGTGGTTGCCGTTGACCTCGATCCAGTCGCCCTCGGAGATCGGGCGCTCGATCAGCAGGATGATGCCCGACACGAAGTTCGACACGATGTTCTGAAGGCCGAAACCGATACCAACCGAAAGCGCGCCGGCGACGATGGCGAGCGACGAAAGATCGAGCCCCGCAGCGGTGATCGCGATCAGCGCCGCGAGCACGACCCCGAGATAGCCCAGCCCCGAGACGATGGCGTTCTGCCCGCCCGGGTCGATCTTGGTCTTCGGCAGGATGGAGCTGCGCAGCCCGCCCTGCAGCAGCCGGGTGAAGGCGTAGCCGATGGCGAAAACGAGGATGAACGTCAGGAAGTCCATCGGCGAGATGCGCGTGTCTCCGAAGGTGAAGCCTTCGCGGAAGCGGGCCCAGAGCTCGGTGAGGTCCGCGACCCGCGCGCCCCAGATCAGCGCCAGAGCGGGCAACGCGAGCAGCAGCAGCACCAGCCCGGCCAGCACCGGCGCAAGGCTGTCGGCCGCCTGCGCGCTGCGGCCGGTGATGAGCTCGTAGAGATCGTTCACGAAGCGCTGCAGCACCAGCACCAGCGCCAGCACGGCCAGCGTCTTCACCGCCGGGTAGACCATCGCCTGCCCCACGGCATCGTAGCCGATGGCGGACATGATCGGGCCGGCAATCGCCAGCACGATCGCCACCCGCCCGATGAGCCGCGCAAGGCGGAGCCGGAAGCTCGACCCTTCGAGCAGGGTGCCTTCGGTCGCCGTATCGGGGGTGAGCTGGGTCAGGATGTGGCCCAGCCGCGACAGCATCAGCGCGCAGAGCAGCAGCACCGGGAAATCCAGCACCACCTGCGTCTCCTCGGAGAACAGGAAGATGTCTCCGACCGTCTGTCCGACCGACCGAAGCACCAGCAGCACCGCGAGGAAGTTCGCGTAGTAGCGCGCCTCGAGCCGGCGGGCATGGGGAAGCGGCAGCGTCGCCACGTCCTCGTTGCGGTTGAAGGTCTGATCCGCCAGCCAGCGAATGTAGAGCAGCGCGCCGCCCCACCCGGCGAGCATCGTCAGCAGCCGCTGACCGCTGACGCCCATGACGCCGGTGGCCTGCAGCGCGGCGCTGAGCGCGACGAGCCCGAGGAACGGCAGCACGATCCCGGCCAGCGAGGCAAGGAAGCCCCAGACTCCGCTGCCGCGTCGCGTGCGTTTCCGCAGCCAGTCGATCAATCGGTTGACCCAGACCGGGCCGCGAATGACAAGAAGCGCCGCCAGCGCCAGCAGCAGCAGGATGATCGGAAGGTTGCTGCGCAGCTCGATCTGCTTGATGCCGGACCCGAGGTTCTGCTTCAGTTCCGACCAGAGCGAATGACCGGCTCCCATCACCGACCCGATCGCCTCTCTCCAGAGCGCCGGGTTCAGCGGCGAGGGGCCGAGCTCCAGCAACGCATCGGCCTGCCGGCTGCGGATGATCTCGTCGATCTCGCGGATCAGCCCGTCGGCCTGAGTGTAGGCTTCCTCGGCGCGCCGAACGGGGGCCTGCAGGCGTTGCAACTCGTCGTTGAGCTCGGCCCGCCGGTCGGCGATCTCATCGGGCTCGCTCTCGCCCTCGGGCGGTGGGTCCCCAAGCGCCGAGAGCTGCGACTGCAGCGTCTGGATCCGCGTGGCGTTGGTGCTCTCAGCACGCAGGAAATCATCGCGCCAGCCGGCGATGGTGCTGCGCAATTCCTCGAAGGCCTCGGTCGAGGCCTCGCTGTTGTCGATAGACTGTTCCGCCCGGGTGACGACCTGCGACCAAGACTCGTAGTCGAGATCATCCCCCTGCGCGGACAGCGCGCCCGCGCTCAGTGCAAGAAACAGGGCGACGCAAGCGGCTGTCAGCCAGCGGAAGATCGGTGTCATGCGTCCTCGAACACACCCGGGATGGAGCTTGGCGCGCGATCGAGCCACGACGGAACCGGCAGCCCCTTGTCCTTGAGGAACTCGGGGTTGAACAGCTTCGACTGGTAGCGGTTGCCGTAGTCGCAGAGCACGGTGACGATGGTGTGGCCGGGGCCCATTTCCCTGGCCATGCGGATCGCGCCGGCCAAGTTGATGCCCGACGAGCCGCCAAGGCAGAGGCCTTCTTCCTGAAGCAGGTCGAAGACGATCGGCAGCGCCTCGTCATCCGGCACCTGATAGCAGTAGTCGGGCGTGAAGCCCTCGAGGTTGGCGGTGATGCGCCCCTGCCCGATGCCCTCGGTGATCGAGGTGCCCTCGGCCTTGAACTCACCGCTGGTGTAGTAGCTGTAGAGCGCCGCGCCCATCGGATCGGCAAGACCCACCTTCACGCCCTTGGGCTGCAGTGCCTCGGCGACGCCGGCCAGAGTGCCGCCCGAGCCCACCGCGCAGATGAAGCCGTCGACCTTGCCACCGGTCTGGTCCCAGATCTCGGGGCCGGTCGTTTCGACGTGGGCGCGGCGGTTGGCAACGTTGTCGAACTGCTGGGCCCAGATCGCACCATGCTCCGACGTCTTGGCCATCTGCTCGGCCAGACGACCGGAGTAATGCACGTAGTTGTTGGGGTTCTTGTAAGGCGCCGCCGGCACCTGCACGAGCTCCGCGCCGGCAAGACGGATCATGTCCTTCTTTTCCTGGCTCTGGGTCTCGGGAATTACGATGACGGTCTTGTAACCCATCGACGCCCCAACGAGCGCAAGCCCGATGCCGGTGTTGCCGGCAGTGCCCTCGACGATGGTGCCGCCCGGCTCGAGCAGGCCGCGCTCGACCGCGTCGCGGATGATGTAATACGCCGCGCGGTCCTTCACCGACTGGCCCGGATTCAGGAACTCGGCCTTGCCGAGAATCGTGCAGCCGGTCATTTCGCTCGCCTTGCGCAGCTTGATGAGCGGCGTATGTCCGATCAGTTGCGCCAGATCCTGTGCCACGCGCATGGGCGCTCTCCCTTATTCGTCGGTCTGGCCTAGAGGTTTAGGGCGGCCCCCCCCGGAACTCAAGCGTTGCGGCGCAGCTCTTCACGGTGGCGTGCCAGCCAGAAGAGCATCATCACCAGCGGGCCCACGTTGATCTCGCCGCTGTCGATCAACTCCATCGCGCGGTCGAAGGAGATGACGTGGTTGCGGATGTCCTCGTGCTCCTCGTCGAGACCGGCGAGGCCGTTGTCGTCCTCCGACAGGTCGCAAAGGCCGAGGAAGCAATGGAAGAACTCGGTGGTGTAGCCGGGCGAGGCATAGATCTTCACCATCGGGCGCAGTTCGCGCAGCTTGAGGCCCGCCTCCTCCTCGGCCTCGCGCAGGGCGCAGGTTTCGGGCGTCTCGCCCGAGTCGATGAGTCCCGCCGCAGGTTCCAGAACCAGCGGGAACGGATCACCCCGCAGCACCGGACCGTAGCGCAGCTGTTCGATCAGAAGCACCCGGTCGGTCGCCGGGTCGTAGGGCAGCACCAGCGCGGCGTCATAGGCAATGAAGCCCTCGCGGCTGATGGTTTCCGACATCGTGCCATCGAACCGGCGATGCCTCAGATCAAACGCACGCAGCCGGAAGAACCCCTCGAATCCGGGCCGTTCACGCACGATCTCGACCGTATCCAGCCCGCGATCCGAGCGCAGCTCGTGGGGTGCGCCATCCTGCGCGAGCTGCTGCGCCCATGCCCGCGAGGTTACGAAGGGCCGCAGCTGGTTCATCGTTTCGAGGTCGGTGCTGCCGAACTGCGCCATGATCTCGCGCGCTGCCTGACAGGCGAGCACCGCCCAGCCTCGTGCCCATGCCTCGGGGTCGAAGGGCCCGTCGCCGTGCTCGGGGGTTGCCTTGCGGCAGGCGACCATGGCCGACCGGGACGTGCCTTCGACGGATACGGTCATTTCGCGCAGCCCGTTGTCGAACCCGCCAAGGTAGTATTCGAGCCGGGCCAGATCCTCGTTCGGCAAGTCCCGCAGAAAGACCCCGGGCGCTTGTTCACCCGGCACGGCGCGCAGCGCGGTCGCCGGAACGGCACGGTCGGGCAAGGTGACAACGGCATGATCGGTCAGCGTCGCGGGGCGCGCCTCGACCGGGCGGCCAAACACGATCTCGAGAAGCGGCGGGTGGCACAGCGTCCCGAACAGGAAGAGGTTGGGCAATCGGATCTCCTTCAGCGCCAGCGGCGCGATGCGCTTTCCGACAGGATCCCCGTGACCACCGCCCCCAGCACCATCAGCAGGAAGAATCCGGTGTCGAGCAGCAGCGCGCCATACTCCGCGGCGATCTCGAAGATCGCGGCAAAGGCGTCCATTGCGCTGCTGTAGCGGTGTCGCAACGCGAGATGCACCATCTCGTTCGCCGCCTGCACCATGAGCGCCCAGAAGACAAGGGCGACGGTGCCGGTGATGCCGTGCGAAAGCGCCGCCGACATGCCGCGCCCGGCACGCGGGCCGACGATGATCCAGCCGCAGAGGAAGCCGATGGCTGCGTTCACGTAATCGAGGATGCCGAAATCCTGGATATCCGGCATCAGCTTGTGAACGTAGACCGACCCGAGATAGCCGACCGCGGCAAGGCAGAGCGCAGCAATCAGACGGGCGGCGGTGAACATCTGCCGATATGGCCTCGGAAATTTCTGTCGTTGTTGCCGACAGACTGCCCGCGCACAGCCCCTCCCGCAAGCGCCTTACGCTGCGGAACGAGGCGGCTGTGACGTTTCCGAGACAGCGCCGCGCGCCCCGGCGTTCAGAAGTCGCGGTTCTCGTAGGCCGACAGCGCGGCCTTGCGGCCTTCGTCGGGGCTCACCACCGGCTCGGGGTAGTCGTCGTCGGGGGTCATACCCCAGCTTTCGGGGATCGCATCGAAGTAGCTGAGCGCGCTCTTCGGCGGGTTCGACTGCCCCTCGGCGATCCAGCGGTTCACGTAGGCGCAGTCGGGGTCGAACTTCTCGCGCTGGGTGATCGGGTTGAATACCCGAAAATAGGGCGCGGCATCCGGACCGCTGCCCGCCGTCCACTGCCATCCGAGCGAATTCGAGGCCGGATCCCAGTCGATCAGGCAGTCCTCGAACCATTTCATGCCGATCTTCCAGTGACACATCAGGTGCTTGGTCAGGTAGCTCGCCACGATCATGCGCGCGCGGTTGTGCATCCGGCCGGTGACATACATCTCGCGCTGCGCCGCATCGACGAAGGGAATGCCGGTGCGGCCATGCTTCCACGCGATGACCTCGCGACGACGCTCGTCCTCGTTCCAGGGGAAGGCGTCCCATTCCTCGCGCCAGTTGCTTTCGGGCAGATGCGGCGTGTGCCAAAGCAGGTGATAGGCGAACTCGCGCCAGACAAGCTCCTTGACCCAGGTCTCGGCGCCCTCCTTGCCCGCCTCCATCGCGCGCAGGCCCGCGTGCCAGCATTGCGCCGGGCTGATCTCGCCAAGGCTGAGGTTCTCCGAAAGGTTCGAGCAGCCGTCCTCGGACACGAGGTTGCGACCGTCCTTGTAGGCGTCGATCTTGCCGCCGGTGAAGGCGCCGAGGCGCGCCTGCGCCGTGGCCTCGCCAAGCTGCACGTAGGGCTCGACCACCGCCGCGCCGCGCCGCATCTCGGCGCCGAGGTTCCAGTCCTCGAGCGCGTCGCCCTCGGGCCAGCGTTCCGGCGCGGCGAGCGTCGAGGGCGCCGGCAGCGGCTCGGGTACCTCGGTGTCCTTCACCGCGCGCCAGAACGGCGAATAGACCTTGTAGAAGCCGCCCTGCTTGGTCTCGACCGTCCACGGCTCGAACAGCAGGTGGCCGGCAAAGCTCTGGGCGTCGATGTCCCGATCCTTCAGCGCCGACTTCACGGCGGTGTCGCGCTCGATGGCCGCCGGGTCGTAGGCACGCTGCCACCAGACCGCGCCGGCGCCGGTCTCGTCGACAAGCGCCTCGAGCACCTCGCGCGCGGGTCCGGCGCGCAGCACAAGCCGGCTGCCCTTCTCGGCAAGCGCCTCCGCATAGACAGCAAGCCCGAGCCCCAGCCGCCATTTCGGCGCGGCCCCGAGATCATCGACCGTGTGGTCGCGGATGAACACCGGGATGACCGGCCGCCCCGACTTGCCCGCCGCGTGCAGTGCGGCATGGTCGCTCAGCCGCAGGTCGCGGCGGATCCAGACAATGATCGGGGATGTGTCGGCCATGGTGTCTCCGTTCCGGTAGCTGCCGGGAGCAAGGTAGCGCCCGGCCCCCGGGGTCAAGCGCGCCTCAGAGCACCCGATCGAGCGCTTCGATCAACTGCGTGACCTCGGCCTCCGAGGTGTAATGCGTGAACGACAGCCGCAGCACGCCCCGGTCGGGATCGACGCCCATCGCCCGCAGCGCCCGCACCGCGTAGAAATGGCTGCCACCGGCCATGACCTTGTGGTCCGCAAGCGCCCTCGCGACGTCTTCGGCCGGCCCGCGCGTCGCGACGGCCACCGTCGGCGCCCGCTGCTCGGCCTCTGCGGGTCCGAGCAGCCGCACGGAGTTGCGCTGGGACAGAAACGACAGAAGCGGCCGCATCAGGGCCACCTCGTGCCCGTGCATCAGCCCGGCCGCCTCGCTCGGAGCAACGCCGTGGTGCGCCGCAAGCGCCTCGATGTAGTCGACCATCCCGGCGCTGGCGGCCACCTGCGCATGATCCGGACCGGCGGGCGTGAACTTCTTGTAGAGCACGTCGCCATTGAAGAAATGCGCCTGATTGGGCAGCACTTCGGCCAGCTCGCGCCGGATCGCCATGATCCCCTGGTGCGGCCCGAAGGTCTTGTAGGCCGAGAACAGGTAGATGTCGCAGCCGAGCGCGCCCACGTCGGGAAAGCCGTGCGGCGCGTAGCTCACCCCGTCGACGCACGTAAAGGCGCCAGCGGCATGCGCCATGGCCGTGATCTCGGCCACCGGGTTGATCTCGCCCACCACGTTCGAGCAATGCGGAAAGCAGACCAGTCGCACCCGCTCGTCGAGCAGCGCCACCAGCGCGTCGGGATCGAGGTGCCCGGTCTGCGGGTCGATGCTCCATTCACGGACCTCGATGCCCTCGTCCGCCAGCCGGCGCCACGGCCCCGAGTTCGCCTCGTGGTCCTGGTTGGTCACGATGATCGCCTCGCCCGGCGACAGGAACTGCCGAAACGCCTGCGCCAGCACATAGGTGTTCTGCGTCGTCGAGGGGCCGAAACTCAGCTCGTCCGGGGCGATGTTGAGAAGCCCGGCGAGCCGGGTCCGTGCCTCGTCCATCTCGGCGCCGCCCGCCTCCGAGGCAGGATTGGGCGCATAGGGCTGCATCTTGCGCTGGTGATAGAACCGCGTCAGCCGGTCGATCACCGGCTGGCAGGCATACGAGCCGCCGGCGTTCTCGAAGAACGCCCAGCCGTCGAGCGACGGCTCCGAGAACGCGGGAAACTGCCCGCGCACGAACGCAAGATCCAACATGACCGTAACTCCCCAATTCCTTGCCGCGCAGAAAATAGGCGAATTCCGGGAGGGTCAAGGTTCCGGCGGCAGCCTCGATGGCGCAGAGCGCCGCGAGGCGCCCGGGCTCGCGTCGAGGATGTCCCCGTGAAAAAAGATGCGCGGGCCCGAGGGCCCGCGCACCGCTGGATCAAGCCTGTGCAGTGGAGGTCAGATCCTGCTCTCGGCCTTGAGGCCCTTCCAGATCGACCAGCACATGACGACGAGCACCAGCGTGAAGAGCAGGCCCGTCGAGATCACCATGGACTGCAGCGACTTCAGCCCGCCCGAGGACAGCAGCAGCACGATGGCCACGGCGCCTTCGAAGACGGCCCAGAACACCCGCTGCGGCACCGGCGCGTCGACCTTGCCGCCCGCGGTGATCGTGTCGATCACGAGGCTGCCGGAGTCCGACGAGGTGACGAAGAACACGATCACCAGAATGACCGCGATGGTCGAGGTGATGCTCGACAGGGGCAGCCCCTCCAGCATCGCGAAGAGCGAAAGCGGCGGGTTGTAGCTGTCGATGACCTGCGCCTGCACCGCGCTTCCGCCCGGATCGCTCAGCACCTGGTCGATGGCAACGCCACCGAAGACCGCCATCCACAGCACGCAGACGAGGCTCGGGATGATGAGCACGCAGATGATGAACTCGCGCACCGTCCGGCCCCGGCTGACGCGGGCGATGAACATGCCGACGAAGGGCGACCAGCTGATCCACCACGCCCAGTAGAACGAGGTCCAGCCCTGCATGAAAGCGGTATCCTCGCGGCCGACCGGGTTCGAGAGCGGCAGCAGTTCCTTCATGTAGGCGCCGAGCCCGACGAAGAAGTCGGTGAAGATCAGCATGGTCGGCCCGACGATCAGCACGAAGACCAGCAGCAGCGCGGCAAGGCCCATGTTGATCTCGGACAGCAACTTCACGCCGCCATCAAGACCGCGCACGACCGAGATCAGCGCGATCGCGGTAATGCCCGAGATGATGAGCACCTGCGCCGTGGCGTTGATCGGAAGCCCGAAGACGTGGTTGAAGCCGGCGTTGACCTGCTGCGCGCCGAGACCCAGCGAAGTCGCGAGACCGAAGAGCGTGGCAAAGACCGCGATCACGTCGATGATATGGCCCCACCAGCCCCAGACGCGCTCGCCCAGCAGCGGGTAGAACGCCGAACGCACGGTGAGCGGCAGGCCCTTGTTGTAGGAGAACAGCGCCAGCGCCAGCGCCATCACCGCGTAGATCGCCCAGGGGTGCAGACCCCAGTGGAAGATCGTCGCGGCAAGACCCATGGTCTTGGCGGCCTCGACGTTCTCGGGGATCAACGAGCCGTCCTCGGCGAAGGGCGACGGCGTTCCCAGCGGCGAGGAGACGGCCATGTGGTAGACCGGCTCGAGCACGCCGAAGAACATCAGGCCGATGCCCATGCCGGCAGCAAAGAGCATGGCGAACCAGCCCGGGTAGCCGTAGTCCGGCGTTGCATCTGCGCCGCCGAGGCGCACCTTGCCCACCGGCGTCACCACCAGCACGAGGCAGAAGATGACGAAGATGTTGGCCGCGCCCACGAAGTACCAGTCAAAGGTCTTTGTGGCGAAGTCGAAGAGCCAGGTAAAGGCGGCGCCTGCCTGCTCGGGCAGCGCCAGCGCGTAGAAGACGAAGGCGATGACGGTGAGCCCGGAAATCAGGAACACCGGGTTGTGGATGTCCAGACCGAACGGGCCGATCTTGGTTTCGATATTGTCCTGACCGATCTCGTAGTCGGTCTCGATGATATCCGCTGGCCCTTCCGGTGCCGGGATACCCTGGTCGTCCATCGTGTCATTCATGGCACGAAACTCCCTTGAGTTATTCTGTTTGCCGAGCCGGCTGCGGGGTTCAGCGAACCAGCAGCACCGAGACGTCGGAATGCGTCGCGATGGTGCCGCCGTTCGCGGGCCACCAGCGGTCGGAGATGTTGGGAATGTGGCTTGCCATCACCACGAGGTCGGCCTTGACCTCACCCACCGCCTTCAGAAGCGTCGGGTCGAGATCGATGGTCGGGTCGTGGCTGGCATAGGCCTTCGACTCGGTTGCGATGCCGTGTTGCTCGGCCTGCTCCTTGGCGAAGGCAGCCAACTTCTCGGCATATTCCGCGGGCGTATGGGCAAGCGAGGACGGCTGTTCCGTCGTCACCCCCACGTAGATCGCGGTCGCGCTGTAATGCGCCGCGAGATCCGCCGCGCAGCGCAGGGCTTTTTCGATCCTGTCGGCATGCGTCAGATCGACCGGCACCATGATGCGTTCGAACACGTGTCCCTCCTATGTCCTCTCTCGTCGGGTTGGTCCCGGCGTGGTTGGATCGTGGCCCGCGCCCGCCGCCTGGCCGGGAGCGCCTGCCCCGAATTGTCGGGCGATCGGCAAGAAACCGCCGCCGCAACGCAAGAGTAGCGTGTTCCGAAGGGAAAGCAAAAACGGTCGTTCGGAAATGATGCCAAAAAACGACATCATTGTGTCGAAAAGGATCCGGGTTGATGAACCCCGGGCCGCAAATGGATCCCGGGGCGTCGTTTCCGGACCTCTTGGGATCAGGCGTTCACGTCGACGACCACCCGCCCCTTGACCTGCCCCTTCAGGATGTCGGCGCCGAGTGCCGGCAGCTCCTCCAGCGTGGCCGGCCGGACCATCTCCTCGAGCTTGTCCATCGGCAGGTCGCGCGCGACGCGCCGCCAGGCCCGCAGCCGGTTGTCGAAAGGCTGCATCACGCTGTCGATTCCAAGCAGGTTCACCCCCCGCAGCAGGAAGGGGACCACGGTCGCCGGAAGCTGCGCGCCACCGGCGAGCCCGACCGCGGCCACGGAGCCGCCATAGGCCATCTGCCCCAGCACGCGCGCCAGCATCGGACCGCCCACCGCGTCGACGCAGCCGGCCCAGGTCTCGCTCTCCAGAGGTCGTTTCACCGGCTCCGCAATCTCGTCACGCGGCACGATCCGCGCGGCGCCAAGACCACGAAGATAGGCCTCCTGCTCCGGCCTGCCGGTCACTGCCGCCACCTCGTAGCCGAGATGCGACAGCACTGCAGTAGCCACCGAGCCGACGCCGCCCGCAGCCCCGGTCACCAGAACCGGACCCTTGCCCGGTGTCAGCCCGTGATCCTCCAGCGCCATCACCGCGAGCATCGCGGTGAAGCCGGCGGTGCCCACCGCCATCGCCTGCCGCGTGTCGAGCCCCTCGGGCAACGGCACAAGCCAGTCGGCCCGCACCCGCGCCTTCTGCGCGTAGCCGCCCCAATGCGCCTCGCCAACCCGCCAGCCCGTCAGCACGACCTTGTCGCCGGGCTTGTAGCGCGCATCCTCCGAGCTCTCGACGGTGCCGGCGAAATCGATCCCCGGCACATGCGGATACTGCCGCACCAGCCCGCCCCCGGACCCGAGGCAGAGCCCGTCCTTGTAGTTCAGCGTCGAATACTCGACCGCCACCACCACGTCGCCATCAGGAAGGTCATCGAGCCCGATCTCGCGCACCGCGGCGGAGGTCTCGCCACTCTCCGCATCCTTCTCGACCATCAGTGCCTTGAACATCCGTCTCCTCCTTTTCCGCAGGCCGCCGCGCGACCGGCTCTTCTCCGGTTTTCAAATACCCTCGGGGTGAATGGGCGCGGCACGCGCCCAGAGGGGCAGAGCCCCTGCCCCGTCACGGCCAGCGCCCCTCGTCGGGCATGAAGGCAAGATCGCTGGTCCAGCCCACGCCGCCCGCCGCGGTGACCATCCCGTGGACCTGCCCCCTGTGGTGCGCCTGGTGATTGAACATGTGCAGCACGCACTGGCCCAGCGGCTTCACCTGGTCGCGCCCCGTGGCGCCCGAATACCAGCGCAGCATGCCCCGCAGGTCGACCGTGCGCAGCCCCTCGGCCCAAAGCACGAGCCGCGCGTCCGCCCGGAACCTCTCGGCACCCCAGGCCGCGAGCGTCGGCGCCAGCTCCGTGCTGGCCTCGAGGCCGCCGCCGGGGGCGGGCCAATGCGCAAACCGGCTCATCCAGACCATGTCGGCCCAGAGCAGGTGGTTGATCGTGGCGAGGATCGACCCGAAAAATGCCCCCCGGTCCACCCGCAGCGCCGCGTCCGGCAGCGCCTCGAGCGCCGCGGTCATTTCGCGGTTCTGCCACGCGTTGTAGCGCGCAAGGCTCAGCACGTCGTCGGGGTTCGGCATCCTCTCCCGGGCTCCTTTCTCGCCGGCCTGCTGATCCGCCGCCTCGGCCGCGCGGGGCGACTCGACGCTGGACAGCCAATTGTCTGACAATTAAACAGCGCCTCATGTCGCCTGCAAGCCAACAGTCACCGGATCGCCCGGACCGCTCCACCGAGATCGCCGCCGCGCTGCGCGATGCCATCGTCACAGGCAGATTGATGGTCGGTGACCGCCTGCCCTCCGAGGCCGAACTCGCCGAGCAGTACAAGGTCTCGCGCCCGACCGTGCGCGAGGCACTGAAACGGCTCGCGGCGCAATCGCTGATACGGACACGGCGCGGCGCGACCGGCGGGGCCTTCGTGAACCACCTCTCCTACGAGGCGGCGCACGCGCAGCAGATCACCACATCTACGCTGCTGCTGTCGATGAATGCCGTGAGCTTCGAGGTCGCCTGCGAGGCCCGCTTCGCCATGGAGCGCGCCTGCACCGAGCTGGCCTGCGCGCGGCGGACCGACGATCATCTCGCCACGATGCGCGCCGAGCTTGCGCGCCAGGGACAGCCCGAGCTTTCGGACGAAGCCTTCTGCGCCTCGGACGTGGCCTTTCACCGGGCGCTGGTGGATGCGGCGGGCAACCCGGTGCTCTCGTACCAGCTGGCCGGGGCGGTCGAGGCGATGCAGCCGCTGATGAACATGATCACCTTCACCGCGCGCGACCGCGCGCGGATCATCGCGCTGCATGCAGGGCTCGCGGATGCGGTCGAGGCGCAGGATGTCCCCGCCTGCGACCGCCGGTTGCGCGAGCTCGAGCGCTACACCGCGGAGCTTGGCAGCGCCGTCATGGCGCGCCGTGCGGCGCGCCGGAAATGACGCGGCGCCCCTACTGCTGGATCGACTCCAGGTAGTAGGCGATCGACAGGATCCGTCCGCGTGCGAGCGCCTCGGCCCCACCCATGAGACCGGAATCACCCGCGGCGTCCGCCTTGAAGATCGTCCCCCAGACAGGCATCGGATCGCCATGCGCGCGCACCCCGGTCCGCCCGTCGATGACGTGGATCACGTCCAGCATCGGGAACTTGCCGTCGTTGTTGGCGGAAAGATGCGTCAGGTCGGGCACTTCGACCGTGAGCATCTCGGCGAGCGGCCCCTGTCCCATGCCGCTTTCACCGTGGCACCCGGCGCAGCCAGCCATGAAATCCTGCTTGCCCATCTCGTCCGCCCAGCCGGCCGCCGCCGAAAGGGCAACCGCGGCGAATGCCGCCATCGTCGTCTTCGCACTGATCATGTCTCTCTCCCGTGGATCTGCCACGCTCTCCCTCGTGGCGCCGCCCCGACGCGGGGGCACGGAAGCATTGAAGCGGCGGGTCACGGAGCGCGCATTGACGCTGCGCAACGCGATCCCCCACCCTGAGTTGAGCGCCGTAGCGCACCCTCAATCATGAGCAATATAATTGCGCATATAGGCCGGCGATACGCAATAGTGGGTATTCACAGCAGATCACGGCTCCGTTAGCGTCCCTCACCGGCAAGCGAAACTTGCCGGGCGCCCTTGGGAGGGGGCGCGGGCCAATTGGGAGGAGCCACATGACCAGAACGACCCTCGCGGCGGCAATCGCCGCCTCTTTCGCCGTGACCGGTGCCGCATCGGCGCAGGAACTGTTCGAGATGACAAGCGGTTACGCCGAGAACCTGCCGATCCTCGGAACCGCTTCGGTGAATTTCGTCGACAAGATCAACTCGATCTCCACCGAGGTGGAATTCGAGCACTTCAACCCCGGCGAGCTGGTGCCCGCGCTCGAAATGCTCGACGCCACGTCGAACGGCTCGGTCGATGCCGCCTATTCGACCTCGGGCTACTGGCAGGGCAAGATGAACGCCGCCGGGCTTTTCGCCGCGGTGCCCTTCGGTCCCGAGCCGGGCGAGATGCTGGCGTGGATGCTCTACGACGACGGCATGAAGTATTTCCAGCAGATGTATGATGACAACGGCTACAACGTGAAGGTCATCCTCTGCGGCATGTATGCGCCCGAAACCTCGGGGTGGTTCAAGAAAGAAATCACCTCGATGGAGGATCTCAAGGGGCTCAACATGCGCTTCTTCGGCCTTGGCGCCGAGGTGATGCAGAAGCTCGGCGTCTCGACCTCGCTGCTGGCGGGCGGTGACATCTTCCCGGCCCTCGAGCGCGGCGCCATCGACGCGACCGAGTTCTCGATGCCGCTGGTCGACGCCAACCTCGGCTTCTACAACATCGCGAAATACAACTACTTCCCCGGCTGGCACCAGCCGTCGACCATGTTCGAACTGCTGATCAACAAGGACCGCTGGGAAGAGCTCGACGAGATCGCCCAGAACCAGATCAACATCGCCTGCATGGCCAACCTCGCCGACAACTTCGCGGAAGGCGAAGCCAAGAACTTCCCGGCGATGAAGGAGAACGTCGACGAGCACGGCGTCGAGATCAAGAACTGGAACGAGGAACAGCTCCAGCAGTTCGAGAGCGCCTGGCTCGAGGTTGCCGGCGAGCTTGCTGCCGAAGACGCCTTCTTCAAGGAGGTCTGGGACGACCTGCAGCAGTTCCGGGCGGACTACAAGCTCTGGTCCAACAACATCTACCTGCCGCGCCCCTACCAGTCGGTCGCCGACCAGTAAGCGCACAGACTTGAGACCGGCCGGGGCGGTTTCCCTGCCCCGGCCTCCATGACTTTGCGCGAAGGAGGCAGGCGCAATGGCCGAGCAAGACGAGGTCGTGGCCGCGATCTCCGATCCGGGAGAGATCGGGCGGGCCGAACACAACCGTGGCGACCGGTTCGTCGTGGGGCTGGGAAACATCGCCGCATGGCTGTTCCCGATCCTGATGGTGGCGATCTGCGCGCAGGTCGTGCTGCGCCAGGCCGGGCACAACCAGGCGTGGCTCGACGACCTGCAGTGGTGGCTTTACGGCGCGGCGGTGCTGATGGGCATCGGCTACGCGGTTGTGACCAACAGCCACGTCCGCGTCGACATCTTCTACGACAACTTCGAGCAGCGAAAGCGCATCCGCACAGACATCCTCGGGCTGGCGTGGCTGTTCCTGCCGTTCATCATCCTGTGCTGGGACGTGACCTTCGACTACGCGCTGACCTCGATCCGCGCCGACGAGGGGTCCGACAGCCCGAACGGCCTCCACAATCTCTGGACCCTCAAGGGTTTCATGAACCTCAGCTTCGTCTTCATCGCCGTTGCGATCTGGTCGACCTACGTGCGATTGCTCGGGAAACTGACCCGCCCGGCGCTCTGGAAGCAGTTTCTTTTTGCATTCCCGTCCGTGACTTACGTCGTGAACCTCATCTTCTACTACAGCTGCTTCACCGTGCTTTACCTGACCCGTGACCCCGAGATGGACGCCCGCGACGTCGGTCGCCTGCCGATTTTCGGAGAATGGGAGTTCGGCCAGCACGAGATGCGCTGGACGGTGCTTGCCGCCCTCATCCTGACCGTCGCCCTGATCGTGGTGGCGCGGCTCTTCGACCGGAAGGACGCCTGACATGGAGTGGCTCACCGTCAACGAGATCGCCGTCGCGGCGATGTTCGCCACCTTCATCTGGATGCTGTTCCGCGGCATCCCGGTGGCCTTTGCCCTGGTGGGCGTGAGCCTCATCTTCGTGCTCATCGCCGAGATCGGGCTCGACCCCTATCGCCGCTTCTGGGGCGAAATCATGGCTTTCGACCGCACCGGCATCGACTACCGCAAGCTGCAGGCGCTTTCTGGCCGGATCTTCGGAAACACCATCAAGAATCCGGTGCTCGTGGCGCTGCCAATGTTCATCTACATGGGGCTTATGCTCGACCAGTCGGGCGTGGCGCAACGCATGATGCAGGCGATGCAGAAGCTCTTCGGCGGGCTGCGCGGCGGGCTGTCGCTGACGGTGCTGCTGATCGGCATCATCCTCGCCGCCTCGACCGGCGTCATCGGCGCCTCGGTCACGCTGCTGGGCGTGATGGCCCTGCCCGCGATGATGGCGCAGAACTATTCCAAGCCCATCGCCACCGGGACCATCGCCAGCGCCGGGACGCTCGGCATCCTGATCCCGCCGTCGATCATGCTGGTGATCATGTCCGATCAGCTCGCCATCTCGCTCGGCGACCTGTTCATGGGGGCGCTGTTCCCGGGGTTGATCCTCGGCGCGCTCTACATCGCCTTCATCGTGATCTACGGGCTCATCTCGCCCGACGCGATGCCGGCGCCCGAGCGCAGCGGCTCCGTCGGCTGGCCGGAGGTCCGCGAGGTGCTGGTGGCGGTGGTGCCTCCGATGTTCCTCATCCTGCTGGTGCTGGGCTCGATCTTCGTGGGCCTTGCGACCCCGACCGAGGCCTCGGGTCTCGGCGCACTCGGCGCGACGCTGCTGGCGCTGGCGAACCGGAAGCTGAACTGGAAGGTGTTCCGCGAGGTCGCACGCTCGACCCTCAACACCGCCGGCTACATCGTCGGCATCTTCCTTGCAGCGAACTTCTTCGCCTACGTGTTGCGGCGCTACGGCGGCGACGAGATCGTGCAGGAGCTGGTGCTCTCGGCCTTCGACAGCCCCTACTGGACCGTGGCGTTCATCCTGTTCATCGTGTTCTGCCTCGGCTTCCTGCTCGACTGGATCGAGATCACCATCATCATCATGCCGCTGATGCTGCCGATCATCCAGGGGCTCGAGCTCGCGGTGCCGGGATTCGACCAGGTCCGCGATCCGCAGGTCGTCTGGTTCGCGATCCTGGTGGCGGTGACGCTGCAGACCTCGTTCCTGACACCGCCGGTGGGCTTCGCGCTGTTCTACCTCAAGGGGGTCTGCCCGCCGAGCGTCTCGCTGGCGCATATCTACAAGGGCATCATCCCCTTCGTGGCGCTGCAGCTGCTGGGGCTGTTCATCGTCTTCGAGTTCCCGGCACTGACCACCTGGCTGCCCTCGGTGGCCTACGGAAACTGACGTAGGGTGGGCAATGTTGCCCACCCTACCTGCATCACGCCCCGAGCTGCCTCAGCACCTGCGGCAGCGCCTCGGGCAGATCCTCGGCGATGAGCCCCGGCCCGAAGGCTCGCGCTGCCTCGACGTGCAGCCAGGCGCCGGCGCAGGCCGCGTCGAAGGCCGTGAACCCACGCGCCATCAACCCGCAGACCAATCCGCCAAGGACGTCTCCGGCGCCGGCGGTCGCCAGCCATGGCGCGGCACGTGGTCCCACGCCCGCGTTCAGCGCGCTTTGTCCGTCCGGCGCCGCAATCACCGTGTCGGGCCCCTTGAGCAGCACCACGCAGCCCGCCCGTCGCGCCGCCTCGCGGGTCACGTCGACGCGCGACGCCGCGGGGCCGCTGACCGCCGGCTGCTTCAGCCGCTCCGCGAGATCGGGGAAGAGCCGCGCGAATTCGCCGGCGTGCGGCGTCAGCACGCAGGCCTCGTGCAGCATCCCGAAAAGCTCCTCGGGCGCGTCCTCGAAGGCCGTCAGCGCATCCGCATCAAGCACGGTGCCGCGCGACGCCTCGAGTGCCGGCGGCACGAGATCCCGCGCTCGCTCGAGCCCGAGGCCGGGCCCAAGACAGAGCGCGGTCAGCCGGGGATCTTCGAGCAGGCCCGCCAGTTCGTCGCCGCTCTCGGCCCGCCGCAGCATCAGCGCGGTGATCTGGCCGGCAATCTCCATCTGCGCGGCCCCGGGCGCGGCAAGCGTGACCAGCCCCGCGCCTACCCGCAGCGCCGCCCGGGCCGCGAGCCGCGCGGCGCCGGTGCGCCCGAACCCGCCGCTGACCACCAGCGCGTGACCGTGGGCGTATTTGTGGGCGGAGGCGGCCTTGTCGAGCCCGGCCGGCGCGGTCACCTCCGTCACCCGCTGTTCGCGCCCGCCGAGCGCGCGGCGGCGCGGCTCGAGCCCGATCGGGGCCACGACCACCCTGCCGCAGAACGACGGCCCCTCGGCCAGGACATGGCCGAGCTTGCGGGCGTGAAAGGTCACCGTGAGGTCGGCCACGATCTCCTCGACATCGCCCGGCGGCGGATCGCTCTGCAGCCGGCGCCCCGAATCCGCGCAGAGCCCGCTCGGCAGGTCCACCGCGACCACCCGCACCGCCGGGTAGGCGCCGCGCCGCATCTCTTCGGGCAGGCGCCATTCCGACAGTTGCGTTGCCCAGCCGACCGCGTTGAACGCCTCGACCGGCCGCGTGAGCCCGGTGCCGAACAGCGCGTCGAACAGCACCGTGTCCTCGCGATAGTCCGACGGCTCGAGCCAGAACGCCCCTGGCCCCTCGTCGCGGTAGGGCCGCACCGGCCCCAGCTCGCGCCAGCGCTCGTAGTTGGTGCGCGCATCGGGCGGCAGCCGCGCCGGATCGCCGTAGAGCCACACCTCGACCGTCCAGCCGCGCTCGTGCAGGCGCCGGGCGATGACGAAGCCGTCGCCGCCGTTGTTGCCCGGCCCGCAGAGGACGACCGCCTTGGGCGCCCCGCCGCCAAGATCGGGCCAGGTCTCGAGCACCGCATCGACGACGCCCGCTCCGGCCCGCTCCATCAGCTCAAGCCCGGAGACCTCGCCCGAGGTGATCGCCGCCTCTTCGATCGCGCGCATCTGCGCTGCCGTCAGAAGCTCTGCCATTCCGTTCTCCTGCAAGTTTTCATTTTGCCCATTTCGAGGGCGCACCGCACAAAAAATGCGCCGAACCCGAGAATCGCCCTAGGCACCGCCTGTCCCTGTCCGCTATCAGATTGTGACCACCCGACAGAAATGATCTGGCAGGGTCCGACACGGGAATACGAGGAGAGACAGACCATGAAAAAGGTCGAGGCGATCATCAAGCCCTTCAAGCTCGACGAGGTCAAGGAAGCGCTTCAGGATGCAGGCATTCAGGGCCTTTCCGTCCTCGAGGTTAAGGGCTTCGGGCGTCAGAAGGGACACACCGAGCTGTATCGCGGCGCGGAATACGTGGTCGATTTCCTCCCCAAGGTGAAGATCGAGGTCGTCCTCGATGACGATCTGGTGGATGCCGCCGTCGAGGCGATCATCTCCGCTGCCAAGACCGACAAGATCGGCGACGGCAAGATCTTCGTGAGCCCCGTGGAACAGGCCATCCGGATCCGCACCGGCGAATCCGGCTCGGACGCGCTCTAAGCGTCCGTTTTTATCAAACACCGGACCCCAAAAATTAAACGAAAGGGAAGATGGGAATGAGCACCAAGGATGTCATCAAGCTGATGAAGGACGAGGAGGTCGCGTACCTCGACGTCCGCTTTACCGACCCGCGCGGCAAGCTTCAGCACGTGACCGTCATCGCCGACGAGGTCGACGAGGATTTCCTCGAAGAGGGCTTCATGTTCGACGGCTCCTCCATCGCGGGCTGGAAGTCGATCGAAGCGTCCGACATGAAACTGGTCTTCGACCTGGACAGCGTCTACATCGACCCGTTCTACGCCGAGAAGACGCTCTGCGTGCACTGCTCGATCGCAGAGCCGGACACCGGCGAAGCCTATGACCGCGATCCGCGCGGCACCGCGCAGAAGTGCGAAGCGTACCTGAAGTCCTCGGGCATCGGCGACGCATGCTACATGGGCCCGGAAGCGGAATTCTTCCTGTTCGACGACGTGAAGTACTCCGTCGCACCGAACAAGGTGTCCTTCGAGATCGATGCCGACCACGCCGCGTGGAACACCGACAGCGACTTCGAGATGGGCAACCTCGGCCACCGTCCGACCTACAAGGGCGGCTACTTCCCGGTGAACCCGTCCGATGACGGCCAGGACATCCGTTCCGAGATGCTCTCGACCATGAAGCGCATCGGCATGAAGGTCGACAAGCACCACCACGAAGTTGCGACCTCGCAGCACGAGCTGGGCCTGATCTTCGGCACGCTGACCAAGCAGGCCGACGAGCTGCAGAAGTACAAGTACATCGTGCACAACGTGGCACAGGCCTACGGCCGCTCGGCAACCTTCATGCCGAAGCCGATCGCCGGCGACAACGGCTCGGGCATGCACGTGAACATGTCGATCTGGAAGGACGGCAAGCCGCTCTTCGCGGGCGACAAGTACGCGGACCTGTCGCAGGAAGCGCTGTACTTCATCGGCGGCATCCTGAAGCACGCGAAGACGCTCAACGCCTTCACCAACCCGTCCACCAACTCCTACAAGCGCCTGATCCCCGGCTTCGAAGCCCCGGTTCTGCGCGCCTACTCGGCACGCAACCGCTCGGGCTGCGTCCGGATCCCGTGGACCGAGTCGCCCAAGGCAAAGCGCGTCGAGGCCCGCTTCCCCGACCCGTCGGCGAACCCCTACCTGTGCTTCTCGGCGCTCATGATGGCCGGCCTCGACGGCATCAAGAACAAGATCGATCCGGGCGAAGCCATGGACAAGAACCTCTACGACCTGCCCCCCGAGGAGCTGGCCGACATCCCGACCGTCTGTGGTTCGCTGCGCGAAGCACTCGACGCCCTGGCTGCCGATCACGAGTTCCTGCTGGCAGGCGACGTGTTCACCAAGAGCCAGATCGAGGGCTACATCGAGCTCAAGATGGAAGAGGTTCAGGCTTACGAGCACACGCCGCACCCCGTCGAGTACGGCCTCTACTACAGCTGCTGATCCGGCAACGGACATCAGGCAAATTCGAGGGGCACCCATCGCGGGTGCCCCTTTTTCGTTTTCGGTTAGGTGGCGGCACCAGGACTCGGGGATCGGCAATCTCACGCTTCCCGAGGCAAGGCTCCGACGTTTTTTATTTGCCCATGAATCGGGCCGGGCTACCGTCGGATGCGATCAATTGACTTCCGGAGAACGACCAAATGTCCCGCCTGCTCTTCAGACTGACCGCCGCCGCAACCCTCGCGGTGACCGCTGCCAGCGCCGTCCAGGCCGCCAGCTGCGGCAACAACGCCAACGGCTTCAACGCCTGGAAACAGGAGTTCGCCGCCGAGGCGCAACGTGCGGGCGTCGGCCAGCGCGGCATCGACGCACTGATGAACGCCCAGTATTCGACCGGCACGATCAAGGCCGACCGGTCGCAGAAGGGCGTAAAGTATTCGCTGAACGACTTCATCCGCATCCGCCTCGGATCGGTCGACGGCTTTGCCGCGACCGCGCGCAAGCGGCTGAACCAGAACCCCGGGTTCTACAACTCGCTGGAACAGCGCTACGGCGTGCCGGCCGGCATCCTGCTGGCCATTCACGGCATGGAAACCGGCTTTGGCCGCACCATGGGCAGCGTGCCGGTCGTGTCGTCGATCTCGACCGTGGCCTATGACTGCCGCCGCTCGTCGTTCTTCACGCCGCATGCCATCGCGGCACTCAAGATGGTCGACCGCGGGATGCTCTCGCCCTCGCAGAAGGGCGCGTTCCATGGCGAGCTCGGACACACGCAGTTCCTGCCCGGCAATGCCCTGCGCTACGGTGCCGACGGCAACGGTGACGGCCGCGTCGACTTCTACAACCAGGCAGATGCGCTGGCCTCGACCGCCAACTACCTGCGCCAGAAGGGCTGGCGCCCCGGTCAGCCCTACCAGGAGGGCACCGCGAACTTCCGCGTGCTGAACGAGTGGAACGCGGCGACGGTCTACCAGAAGGCCATCGCGCTGGTCGCTGCCGAGATCGACGGCTGAGCGATACCTGGCGGTCGGCTCCGGCATTTGCCCGGAGCCGATCACGAGATTTCCCCTGCAGCGGCACGGTGATGCCGCATTCGTGGTTAATTCCTGTCCCGAGCAAGCACGTCTCGCAGTTGGGAGGAGAACGCACGAATGGTCACCCGTGGCAACGCCGCCTATGCCGGGCTGTTTCTCGAGAAACCCGACACGTTCGACATCGACTATGCGATTTCGGCTGCGCTTTCGGCGCTGGAACGCCACGACAACGCCTCGGGCTCCCCTCTGCGCCGCTCCACCCGCCGGCCGGCCGTCATGGCCGACACCCTCGGCATCTCCGTGCAGGCCCCCGAGGAAGCCGGAGCACCGGCACTGGTCAAGATCATCACCCGTGGCGGCCCGCTGCCCGATGACGACCGCATTCCCCTCATCCTTGCCGAAACCGTGCTGAGCCTGCTTGATACGACCAAGGTGGCCGAGATCGAGTGGTTTTCTCCGTCATCGCGCATCGCACCGCGCGACTTCATCTCGCTGCATGGCCACCTCTCGCCCCGGCGCCAGCCAGTCATGCCCGTCGATTGCGACACCGGAGAGACGTCGGAAAGCGGCGCCAACACGCAATCGCGCGGCGCCGCAGCCCAGCCCCGGGACCGGTCGCGCCGCGCCGGCGTCCCCGCACTAGCTCGCGCGGTCCAGCGCCTTCGCGGAAAGACCGCTGAACAATCGCCTTCGGAACGCCGGCTGCGCCTCGCCGCATGGGTCATCACCGGCCTGATGGCGGTGATGTCCGTACCGCTCGCCGCTAGCCTTGCGATCATCGGCGTTCTGCGTGGCATGGATTTCCGCCTCGCAACGCTGGTGCTGACCTTTTGCGTCATCCTTGCGGGGCTGCAGCAGACACCGATGGCCAGCGCCATGCCTGGGGTCGTCACTGTTCTGCTGAACTGAGCGCGAGCGCCCGTTCACGGGCAAGCAGATACGTGTGGATCGAGAACACCACCGCCCGGGTCTGCGGCAGTCTCACGAGACATTGCCGCTCAGAGCGGAAATAGGGCGCCGTCGTCGGGTCGCTGCGGTCATCGTTGTCGCGTCGCGGCCCCGGCTGGAACAGCACCGGGTCATCGTACCAGAGCCGGTTGAACCGCATCAGCGCCCGCCCCGGCTGCACGCCGTCGAACAACCGTTGCACCCTGCGCGCGAGCATCTCGTCATACTCGGGGATGGGAATGTGGATCGCCGTCAGCGGCCGCATCATCTTCTGCGCCAGTCGCCAGCCCGCCGGGAAACAGAGCACCGCGCCGGTCAGAACGTGCTCGTCCGAGCCGGGGCGTTTTTCCAGCAGGCAGAGGTCTTCCTGCACGAGATGCCCCAGCGTTCCCAGAGGGTCCGACCGGTCGAGCGTCACCACCTCGCCGTCAGGCCTCGTCACGCGCTCGCCGTCGCGCGCGAAGCCGTCAGGCAGGTTGTCGAGCACCGTCTCGAGCAGCTCTTGCGCCGCCGGCATCGCTTCCTGGTCGAGCTGCAGAACCGCCTCTCGGCGAGTCCGGAGAAGCCGCGCCCGCTCGGCCACCTGCGCGGCGTAGCATTCGTCGGCTAGCAGCCAGTCCTCCATCCGCATCGGCGCGATGTTGGGCAGCGGACGCGAGGTCCCGAGGTCGAACGGCAGGGTCTCTTGCAGGATCATGCGGAATGGCTAGCGCGCTCTTCGCTGCCCGGCAACAGGATACGCGTCCAGCCGGCTCGAAGCGAACGTGCGCGCCTGCCTCCTGCCCTTCGCAAAGGCAGGAAGACCCGGGATGAACGACAGCGCGCGAGCACGCAAGGGAACCCCAAGCAGGCTCCGCACGTTTCCTTTTCGAACACAGAGACAACGGAGACACCTCCCCATGGACCTCATTCGCATCATCGCCGCCATCCTCCTGCCGCCGCTCGGCGTGTTCCTGCAGGTCGGTCTCGGCAAGCACTTCTGGCTGAACATCCTGCTGACGCTTCTCGGCTACATCCCCGGCATCGTGCACGCCGTGTGGATCATCGCCCGCGAACCGCAGACCGCGTGAACGCCATGAACGCACAGGATCCGTTCCGCAGGCTCGAACGCATCGAGCGCGTGGCGCGCGGCATGGACCGTGCGTTCCGCCTGCCCCTCACCCGCATCCGGCTAGGCTGGGACTCGATCATCGGCCTGATCCCGGGTGTCGGCGACACGTTGGCGCTGGCCCCGGCCCTCTGGATCGTGCATGAGTCCCGCCAGATCGGGGCGCCGAAACCGCTTGTCGCGCAGATGCTAGGCAACATCGGGGTCGACTGGGTGATCGGCCTGCTGCCGCTCGTCGGCGACATCTTCGACGTCGGCTACAAGTCGAACTCGAAGAACGCGGCACTGCTGCGTCGCTGGCTCGAGGATCGGCACAGCCGTCCCGGCACGGGCACCGCTGCCCCGCCGAACTACCGCAGCGCCGAAGCCGCCTGACACCGGCTCGATCCAATGAAAAACGGGCGCTCCCGAGGGGGCGCCCGTTTCGCATGTCTGCAAGGCTCGCGCCGTGGCTCAGCCGACGATCTCGAGGCCCGCGAAGTAGAATGCGATCTCTTCGGCTGCGGTTTCCGGCGCGTCGGAGCCGTGCACCGAGTTCTCGCCGACGGACTCGGCGAACTCTGCGCGGATGGTGCCCTCGGCCGCGTCGGCCGGGTTGGTCGCGCCCATCACTTCACGGTTCTTCGCGATGGCGCCTTCGCCTTCCAGCACCTGCACCACGACCGGCTCGGACGCCATGAACTCGCAGAGTTCGTCGTAGAAGGGGCGCTCGGCGTGCACCTTGTAGAACTCGCCCGCCTGCGCCTTGGTCAGCTGGATGCGCTTCTGGGCGACGATGCGCAGACCCGCTTCCTCGAACTTGGCGTTGATCTTGCCGGTGAGGTTGCGACGCGTGGCATCGGGCTTGATGATCGAAAGGGTCCGTTCGACGGCCATGTTGGTCTCCATTGAAAGGCCGGGCCCACGCCCGGCCGGTCTGTTCCGGGTCGGGCGTTAACATGGGGCCGCCGGTTTGGAAAGCCCGAAGGCCCCCGCCGCGCCGCCCGTCCCGGCGAAAGCCGGCCCGGCTCGCGCAGATTTTTCGCCCTCCCCGCGAAGTTCGCCATTTCGGGGATTTCCGCGCCCCGGGGCCTCTGCTAGAGCCCGCTCATGCTCAGGATCGACGACATCTCCTTTTCCATCGAAGGCCGACCGCTGTTCGAAGGCGCCTCGGCCGTGATTCCCGCTGGCCACAAGGTCGGCCTCGTGGGTCCGAATGGCGCCGGCAAGACCACGCTCTTCCGGCTCATCCGCGGCGAGCTCACCCTCGACGGCGGCGAGATCACCCTGCCCGAGCGCGCCCGCATCGGCGGCGTCGCGCAGGAGGCGCCGGCCTCGGACGTGTCGCTCATCGAGACGGTGCTGGCCGCCGACACCGAGCGCGCGGCGCTGATGGCCGAGGCCGAGACCGCCACCGACGGCCACCGCATCGCCGAGGTGCAGACCCGGCTCGCCGACATCGACGCCTGGTCCGCCGAGGGCCGCGCCGCCGCGATCCTCAAGGGACTCGGCTTCGACGAGGCGGCGCAGAAGCGCCCCTGCTCCGACTTCTCGGGCGGCTGGCGGATGCGCGTGGCACTCGCCGGCGTGCTCTTCGCCCAGCCCGACGTGCTGCTGCTCGACGAGCCCACCAACTACCTCGACCTCGAGGGGGCGCTCTGGCTCGAGACCTACCTCACGCGGTATCCGCACACGGTGATCGTCATCAGCCACGACCGCGGCCTGCTGAACCGCGCCGTCGGCGCGATCCTGCATCTCGAGGCCCGCCAGCTCACGCTCTACCAGGGCGGCTACGACACCTTCGCCCGGACCCGCGCCGAACGCCGCGCCGTGCAAGCGGCGGCCGCCAAGAAGCAGGAAGAGCGCAAGGCCCACCTGCAAAGCTTCGTGGACCGCTTCCGGGCCAAGGCGTCGAAGGCGAAACAGGCGCAGGCCCGCCTCAAGATGATCGCCCGGATGGACACGATCACCGCGCCCGAGGACGCGGCCAAGCGTGTCTTCACCTTCCCGCAGCCCGACCAGCTGTCGCCGCCCATCGTCGCGCTCGAGGGCGGGGCCACCGGCTACGGCGACCACGTGGTGCTCAAGAAGCTCGACCTGCGCATCGACCAGGACGACCGCATCGCGCTGCTCGGCCGCAACGGCCAGGGCAAGTCGACGCTGTCGAAGCTGCTCGCCGACCGGCTGCCGTTGATCGAGGGCCGGATGACCCGCAGCTCGAAACTGCGCATCGGCTATTTCGCCCAGCATCAGGTCGACGAGCTGCACCTCGACGAAAGCCCGCTGCAGCACCTCCAGCGCGAACGCCCCGACACGCCGCCCGCGAAGCTGCGGGCCCGGCTCGCCGGCTTCGGGCTGATGGCCGAACAGGCCGATACCGAGGTCGGCCGGCTGTCCGGCGGCCAGAAGGCCCGGCTGTCGCTGCTGCTCGCCACGCTCGACGCGCCGCACATGCTTATCCTCGACGAGCCCACCAACCACCTCGACATCGAGAGCCGCGAGGCGCTGGTCGAGGCGCTGACCGAGTATTCCGGCGCGGTGATCCTCGTGAGCCACGACATGCACCTCCTGTCGCTGGTCGCCGACCGTCTGTGGCTGGTCAAGGACGGCTCCGTGCGGCCCTACGACGACGACCTCGAGGCCTATCGCAACATGCTGCTCACGCAGGAGAAGCCCGCGAAATCCGAGAAGCAGGAAAAGGCTCGCGCCGCCGCCCCGAAGCCCGCGAAACCGTCGCGCGACGCGATCCTCGCGCTGCGCGCCGAAGCCCGCAAGTGCGAGGCCCGCGTCGAAAAGATCGAGGAGATGCGCGCCAAGCTCGCCACCAAGCTTGCCGACCCCGCGCTCTACGAAGACACCCGCGCCGGCGAACTCGATACCTGGAACAAGAAATACGCCGAGGTCATGGAGGGCCTGCACCGGGCCGAGGCGCTCTGGGAAGCGGCGCTGGAAAAACTCGAGGCCGCCGAGACCGCCTGACCCCGCCCCCTTCTCCGGTTGGAAAAATACCCTCGGGGGAGTCCGCGCGCAGGCGCGGACGGGGGCAGAGCCCCCATGGAAAGCTGGACAACCGCGCCTCCGCTGCCTACCCCTTGTAGGCGATGGATCTCGCCCTGCTCATCTCCGCCTTCGCGACGCTCTTCGTGGTGATCGATCCGATCGGCCTCACGCCGATCTTCATCGCGCTGACGCAGGGGGCGGATTCGCTCCATCGCCGCCGGCTGGCGCTGCGGTCCTGCATCATCGCCGGTGCCGTGCTCACGCTCTTCACCTTTTTCGGCGAGGCTGTGCTCGGCTTCATCGGCATCACCATGCCCGCTTTCCGCATCGCCGGTGGTATCCTGCTGTTCATCACCGCGCTCGACATGCTCTTCGAACGCCGCTCGAAACGCCGCGAGGACAAGGTCGAGGATGACGACGCCCTGCCCGACCCGTCGGTCTTCCCGATCGCGATCCCGCTGATCGCCGGCCCCGGCGCCATCGCGACGATGATCCTGCTCGCCGGGCGCACCTCCGGCCCGCTCGAGCTTGCCGCCGTCCTCGGCGTGCTGCTGGTGGTCCTGTTGCTGGTGCTGCTGCTGTTCCTCGCCGCAGGGCCCATCGAGCGCGCGCTCGGGCACACCGGCATTGTGGTCGTCACGCGGCTGCTGGGCATGCTGCTCGCCGCGCTCTCGGTGCAGTTCGTCATCGACGGGATGCGCAACATCGGCGCGCTCGGCTGAGACCTGTTCAGCGGCGGCGCGGATGCCTATGTTGGACCCGTCCCAAACGGAGTGCGCCGGTGTCCCCGACCGACTATGGAAATCTCGCCTACCTCGGGCTGCTGGCCGCGGTGCTGGTGGTCTGGATGTTCATCGCCAACCGCGGCGGCCTCGGCCGCAAGCTGCAGCACCTCGCGGCCTGGGGGCTGATCTTCCTCGGGGTGATCGCGGCGGTCGGGCTCTGGGGCGACATCCGCCAGACCGTGATGCCGCAGCAGTCGGTCTTCGCAGAGGAGGGCCGGGTCGAACTGCCGCGCGCGCCGGACGGGCACTACTACGTCTCGCTCGATCTCAACGGCGTGCCCACGCGCTTCGTCGTCGATACCGGTGCCTCGGGGCTGGTGCTGACCCGGCACGACGCGGAACGCGCCGGGCTCGACGTCGCGGCGCTGCTTTACCGGGGCGAGGCGAGCACCGCCAACGGCGTGGTGCGCACCGCGCCGGTGCGCCTTGACGAGGTCGCGCTCGGCCCCTTCACCGACCGCAACGTACGCGCCTACGTGAACGAGGGCGCGATGAAGACCTCGCTGCTCGGGATGAGCTATCTCCAGAACTTCAGCCGGCTCGAGATCACCAACGGGCAGATGGTGCTGGAGCGCTGACGTCTCGAACCTGGCTCCCGCCCGTGGTGGGCCTGCGCCCCCGAGAGGCTGCCGGCGCCGTGGCGCCGGCCCGAGGCGGGGGCTCTGCCCCCGCACCCCCGGGAATATTTCTGGCCAGAAGAAGACCGGGCCGCGGCGCAGTGGAGCGTGGGCTGTAGCGGGCCCCGGGCGCGGGTCAGGCCTCGGCCTTCTTTTCCCAGCGGCCGGATTCCTCGGACCAGTATTGCGCGGCGCAACCGGCCTTGGTGAGGGTCCGCCACTGGCCGCGCGCGGCGTCGACCGCCGCCGGGTCGTGCCCGTCGAAGAGGATGCAGACCCGGTCGAGCGCGGATACCTCCTCGGGCACGACGCCCGCGCCGTCCACCGCCATCAGGCAGGCCGCATCGTTGGGCAGCGCCGCGTCGGTGGTCAGAAGCACCGGCTGCAGCGCGTCATGCGGGCCGCCCGCGAGCCCGTGCGGCAGGAAGCCGTCGTCGGGGCCCTGCCAGAGCGTGCGGTCAAGCCACTCCATGCGGTCGCGGTCGACGCCGCGCACCGCCACGCGCCAGCCCGCCGCCAGTGACTTTTCAAGCAGCACCGGCAGCGTCGCCTCGAGCGGGCGCTGGGTCAGGTGGTAGAAGAAGGCCGCGCCCATCGGTCAGCCCCTGCGAGCCTTGCGCATCTCAGCCCTCTTTCGTCTCGAACCGGTCGCGCACCAGCCGGTCGAGCGCCAGCACGCCCCATCCGGTGGCCCCCTTCGGCGCGAAGGGGCCATCGGTCTTGCGACTGGCGACGCCGGCGATATCGAGGTGGATCCACGGCATGTCGTCACGCACGAAGCGGCAGAGGAACTGCGCCGCGGTGATCGACCCCGCTGGCCGGCCACCGATGTTCTTCATGTCGGCGATGGGCGATTTCAACATGTCGTCGTAGGCCTTGCCCATCGGCATCCGCCAGGCGCCTTCGTCCTCGCTACCGGCCGACTTGAGGAAGGCCTCGGCGAAGCCGTCGTCATTGGAGAAGACGGCCGCGTTCTCGTGCCCGAGCGCCACGACGCAGGCGCCGGTGAGGGTCGCGAGATCGACCATGGCGGCGGGCTTCACGTGTTCCTGCGCGTACCACAGGACGTCGCAGAGCACGAGCCGGCCCTCGGCGTCGGTGTTGATCACCTCGATGGTGTCGCCCTTCATCGAGCGGACCACGTCGCCGGGGCGCACCGCCTCGCCCGAGGGCATGTTCTCGACGAGGCCCACGAGCCCCACCACGTTGGCCTTCGCCTTGCGCTGTGCCAGTGCCTTCATGACGCCCGAGACGACCCCGGCGCCGCCCATGTCCATGGTCATGTCTTCCATGCCGACCGAAGGCTTCAGCGAGATGCCGCCGCTGTCGAAGACCACGCCCTTGCCGACCAGCGCGAGCGGATCGCCCGAGCCACCGTTCCAGCGCATCACCACCATCTTTGTCGGCGCGCTCGAGCCCTGCCCGACGCAGAGCATCGCGTTCATGCCGAGTTCGGCGAGGCGGTCTTCCTCGATCACCTCGACCTCGACGCCGAGATCGCGCAGCGCGACCAGCCGGTCGGCGAACTCGGTCGTGGTGAGCACGTTGGCCGGCTCGTTCACGAGGTCGCGGGTGAAGAACACGCCCTCGGCCAGTGCCAGCGCCTCCTTGCAGGCGGCCTCGGTCTCGTCGGGTTTGCTGCAGAACACATGCGCCGGCGCGGGCGCCTTGCCCTTATCGCTCTTGTGGTCGGTGAAGGCATAGCCGCGCAGCGACAGCCCGAGCAGAAGCTGCGGCAGGCGCGGCAGTGTTTCACCCAGGATGGTGAGCGGGCTGCCGCCGGCGATGCGGGCCAGTGTGGCCCCTGCCTTGCGCGCCTCGGCCACTGTCGGGCGGCGTTCGAGCCGGACGACGTCGACCGCTTCTGCCTCCATGCCGACGGGATAGGCGAGCGTGACCACGTCGCCGGCCGCCTTCGCCTCCCAGCCCTCGTCGGCCACGGCCCGCGCGAGCGCGCCCTTCGTCAGGCGGTTCAGGCGACGGGCACCGCGCCCGAGCTGCCCCGCACCATTCACGAAGACGGCGACGCGGCCCTCGGCATCTTTCAGCGCATCGAGGTCGGTTTCGGCAAAGGTGATCTCGCGCAGATCGGTCATCAGGCTCTCCTGTTCTCGGACGCCCCAGTGGTAGTGGCCCCGCGCGGCATTGACCAGAGCCACCTTTTCCCGCAATTACCGATCGTCTACGGTCAGGCGCAACACGGGATCTGGGGGAAACGCGGACGTGCAGAGATTCGACAGATACATGCTGTCGCAACTCATGGTGGTCTTTGGGTTTTTCGCCCTCGTCCTTGTCATGGTCTACTGGGTGAACCGCTCGGTCAGCCTGTTCGACGAGCTGATCGCCGATGGCCATTCGGCGGGGATCTTCCTCGAATTCACGCTGCTCAGCCTGCCTACGGTGATCGCCATCGTGCTGCCGATGGCGGCCTTCGGGGCAGCTGTCTACGTCACCAACCGGATGTCGAACGAATCCGAGATGACGGTGCTCAAGGCGACCGGGCTCTCTCCCTGGCGGCTGGCGCGGCCGGTGCTGGTGTTCGGCATCCTCATCGGCGCCATGATGGCGATGCTGAGCCACGTGCTGGTGCCCGCCTCGATCGCCCAGCTGCGCCTCCGCGAGGGCCAGATCGCAGGGTCCGTCTCGGCCCGCCTGCTGCACGAGGGCACGTTCCTGCACCCGACGCGCGGCGTCACCTTCTACATCCGCGAGATCACCCCCGAGGGCGAGCTGCGCGACGTCTACCTCTCGGACCGCCGCGATTCCGAGCGCGCTGTGACCTACACCGCCGCCACCGCCTACGTGCTCAACGACGACGAGGGGCCTCGGCTGACGATGCAGAGCGGGCTCGCGCAGACGCTGCGCTACGAGGACCAGACCCTCTCGACCACGGATTTCACCAACCTCACCTATGACATCAGCGGGCTGGTGAGCGCGGGCGATGCGCCGAGACGGCGGGCGCGGCAGGTGCCGACGTGGGAGCTGCTGACCGACACCGAGGCGGTCGCGGAAGAGGTCAACGACAGCGTCGGCGAGGTGCTGGAGGAAGCCCATTCCCGCTTCGAGCTGCCGCTTCTCTGCGTGGTGGCCGCGCTCATCGGTTACGCCGCGCTGATGGCGAGCCGCTTCTCGCGGTTCGGCGTCACGCGGCAGATCGTGGGCGCGATCTTCCTGCTGGTGCTCATAAAGATCATCGAGAGCGTCGTCGGCGGACCGGTGCGCGCGAACGGCGCACTCTGGCCGTTGATCTACCTGCCAAGCGTCAGCGGGCTGGGCATCGCCTGCCTGCTGCTGTGGCAGGCGTCCCGCCCGTTCCGTCCGGCGCGGCGAGCAAACGCCGACCCCGTGGCGGAGGCTGGCGCATGATCCTGCATCGCTACTTCGCGCGGCGCTTCTTCTGGGTGTTCATGTCGATCCTCGGGATCTTCGCGCTGTTCATGGGTCTCGTGGATTTCGTCGAGCAGCTGCGCCAGCTCGGTGGCGACGCGAGCTTCGGCCAAGTCGTGCAGGTGACGCTGCTGCGCCTGCCCGAGGGCATGTACGAGATCCTGCCGCTGGTAATGATCCTTGCCACCGCCTCGCTGTTCCTGATGCTGGCGCGCAGCTCCGAGCTCGTGGTGGTGCGCGCCGCCGGACGGTCGGGGCTGGCCGCGCTCATGGGACCGGTGATGGTCGCGCTGGTCATCAGCGGCATCACCGTGGCGATGCTGAACCCGCTGGTGGCGGCGACCTCGAAGCGCGCGTCGGACCTGTCGGAGAGCTACGAGAGCGGCGGCGCCTCGGTGCTGTCGATCGGCCGCGAGGGTCTCTGGCTGCGGCAGGGCGGACCGCGCGGACAGACCGTGATCCGCGCCGACAGCGCCAACCCCGATGCCACGGTGCTCTACGACGTGAGCTTCATCGCCTACGCACCCGACGGCGGACCGATCCGGCGCATCGAAGCCGCCGAGGCGCAGCTCGAAGACGGCGCCTGGGTGCTGCATGACGCCAAGGCGTGGCCGCTGAGCACCGGCATCAACCCAGAGACGGGCGCCCGCACCCACGCCGAACTGAGGGTCGAGTCGGATCTCACGCAGGACGGCATCCGCGACCGTTTCGGCAAGCCTTCGGCCATCCCGATCTGGGATCTGCCAGCCTTTATCGCGGGGCTGGAAGAGGCCGGATTTTCCGCCCGCCGCCACCAGGTCTGGTTCCAGATGGAGCTGGCGCGGCCGATCTTCCTCATCGCGATGGTGCTCGTGGCCGCGGGCTTCACCATGCGTCCGGCCCGGCTGGGCCGCACGGGGCTATACGTGCTGGCCGCCGTGCTGCTGGGCTTCGGCCTCTACTACGTGCGCAACTTCGCGCAGATCATGGGCGAGAACGGCCAGCTTCCGCCGATCCTCGCGGCCTGGACGCCGCCGGTGGCTTCGCTGCTGCTGGCGCTCGGGCTGGTACTACAGATGGAGGACGGCTGATGCGTCTTGCCCGCCACCTCTGCGTCGCCGCGCTTCTCGCGCTCGGCGCGGCGCCGCTGCCGCTTGTCGCGCAGACCACGACCCTCACCGCCAATGCCGGCGACGAGAGCACCGAGCCTGCGCTGCTGCTGGCCGACGCGGTCTTCGTCGAAAACGGCGCGCGGCTCATCGCCAGCGGCAACGTCGAGGCGCTGCACGACGGCCTGCGCCTGACCGCCGAACGCATCGTCTTCGACCAGGACGCCGGCACGCTGCAGATCGAGGGCCCGATCCGCATCACCGACGAGACCGGCAACCTGCTGCTCGCCGATGCCGCGCAGATGGACGAGGGGCTGCGCAACGGGCTGCTCAAGGGCGCGCGCATGGTCATGGACGACCAGCTGCAGCTTGCCGCCGTCGAAGCCCAGCGGGTCAAGGGCCGCTACACCCAGCTCAGCCGCGTCGCCGTGACCTCCTGCCAGGTCTGCGGTGCGAACGAGGTGCCGTTGTGGCAGATCCGCGCCGACCGGGTGATCCACGACGAGGAGGCCCGCCAGCTCTACTTCGAGGGCGCGCAGTTCCGGGTGCTCGACGTGCCGATCCTCTGGGTGCCGCAGCTTCGACTGCCCGACCCGTCGCTCGACCGCGCGCGCGGCTTCCTGACGCCGTCGATCCGCAGCACCACGCTGCTCGGTACCGGGGTCCGCATCCCCTATTTCATTCCGCTCGGCGAGCATCAGGACATCACGCTCACGCCCTATGTCTCGGCCGAGACCCGCACGCTGGAGGCGCGCTACCGGCGGGCGTTCTCCAATGGCACGATCGAGCTTAACGGCGCGGTCACCAAGGACACGCTGCGCCCCGACGACACGCGGGGCTACCTGTTCATCGAGGGCGAATTCGGCCTCAAGGGCGATTTCACGCTCGATTTCGATATCCAGACGGTCTCGGACGACGCCTATTTCAACGTCTACGACTACGGGCCCAGCGAGCGGCTCGAGAGCGCGCTGACGCTGACCCGCGCCCGGCGCGACGACTTCCTGCAGGCCGACCTGACCTACTACGAGACGCTGCTCGCCTCCGAGGAAAACGACACGCAGCCCTCGGTCATGGTCAACACCATGTACGAGCGGCGGTTCTACCCCGACCGCATCGGCGGCGAATTCCGCCTTGGCGCCATCATGCACGCGCATTACCGCCAGTCCGATCTCGACTACGACAGCGATGATGCCGACAGCATCGTCGACGGTCGCGACATGGCCCGGCTCAGCGCAGAGGCCAGCTGGCGCCGCCGCTGGACGCTGGCGGGCGGCATTCGTGCGGGGATCACCGGCTATCTCTGGGCGGACCGTTTCGAGGTCCGGCAGGACGCCACGTCGGAGAACTCGGCGTCGCAGCTGACGCCCGCCGCCTCGGTCGAGCTGCGCTGGCCGCTGGTCCGACGCGGCGCCGGCGGGGTGCGCGATCTCGTCGAGCCGGTGCTGCAGTACGGCTGGGTCGGCGGCGAACGGCTCGACATCCCGAACGACGAAAGCACGAGGGTCGAGTTCGACGAGGCCAACCTGCTGTCGCTGTCGCGTTTCCCGGCCTCGGACAGGCGTGAACGCGGCGAGCTGGCGGTCGCCGGTCTGCGCTGGCTGCACGAGGCCCCCGCCGGCTGGACCGCGGGCCTTACCGTCGGCCGCGTCTGGCGCGACGAGCTGGACAGTGACCTCGGGCGGTCGAGCGGGCTCGACAGCCAGACCTCCGACTGGCTGATCGCGGGCGGTTTCGCCAACCCGCTGGGGCTCAGCATCACCGCGCGTGGCCTGCTCGACGAGGACGGCCAGTTCAACAAGGCCGAGGCGCGCGCCGCCTGGGCCAACCCACGGGTCGATCTTGCCGCGACCTACGTCATGCTCGTCGAGGACCCGGTCGAGGACCGCGATGAGAGCCAGGCCGAGTGGGGCTTCGAAGGCAGCTACCGTCTCAGCCGTCACTGGACCGGCGCGGCGGAGTGGCGCTACGATCTCGCCGATCGTCGGCTTGACCGCACCGGGCTGGGGCTGCAATACCGCAATGAATGCGTTCAGGTGGATTTCTCGGTGACCCGCAAGTTTGCCTCCTCGACCAACCTCGAACCGTCCACGGATTACGGCCTCACGGTCGCGCTGACCGGCTTCGGCACCGCCGCGAGCGCCAAGGAGTATCGACGCACATGCAACTGACCTCTGCCCGCCTCTTCCGTTCGCTCGTCCTGGCCGCGGGGCTGGCGATGACCGCGCTGCCCGGCGCCGCGCCGGCGCAGGGGCTCTTCGCGCCCGCGATCGTGGTCGACGAGATGGTGATCACCGGCTACGAGATCGACCAGCGCACGCGGATGCTCACGCTGCTGAACGCCCCCGGCAACCCCGAGGAACTGGCCCGCGAGCAGCTTATCGACGACCGGCTGCGGCTACAGGCGGCCCGTGACGCCGGCATCGAGCCCACCGAGGAAGAGATCCTCGATGGCATGGAGGAATTCGCCGGCCGCGCCGACATGAACCGCGAACAGTTCGTCGCGGCGCTCGCGCAGAACGGCGTCGCCGAAGAGACCTTCCGCGATTTCGTGCGGGCCGGCACCGCCTGGCGGTCGCTGGTCCAGGCGCGTTTCGTGTCGCGCGCGCAGGTCTCGCCCGAGGAGATCGACCGCGCCCTCGCCGGCTCCGGTGGAACCTCGAACGTGCGGGTGCTGCTGTCGGAACTCATCATGCCGGTGACGCCAGAGAACGCGCAGGAGGTGCGGGCGCGCGCCGACCGTATCTCGCAATACACCTCCACCGCCGACTTCTCGGCCGCCGCCCGGCAGTATTCCGCGACCTCGACACGGGGCGACGGCGGCCGCCTGCCATGGCGCGACATTAACGAACTGCCGCCGCAGCTGCGCCCGCTGATCATCGGGCTCGCGCCCGGCGAGGTCACCGATCCGCTCCCGATCCAGGGCGCGGTCGCGCTGTTCCAGCTGCGCGATCTCGAGGAAACCGGCTATACCGCGCCGGAGATTTCCGCCGTGGAATACGCCGCCTACTACATGCCCGGCGGTCGCTCGCAGGAGACGCTGGCCAAGGCCCGCGTGCTCGCCTCGAAGGTCGATCGCTGCGACGATCTCTACGGCATCGCCAAGGGCCAGCCCGAAGACGTGCTGCAGCGCGACACGCTGCCGCCGTCCGAGATCCCCACGGATGTCGCCTACGAGCTGTCGAAGCTCGACCCGGGCGAAGTCTCCACGGCGCTGACCCGCGCCAACGGGCAGACGCTGGTCTTCCTGATGCTTTGCGGTCGCACCACCGCCGTGGCCGAGGACACCGACCGGCAGGAGGTCGAGATGGGCCTGCGCAACCGCCGTGTCACCGCGCTGGCCGAGGGCTATCTCGCGCAGCTGCGGGCCAACGCGCGCATCGTCGAGAAATGAGCCCGGTCGGAAGCGCCCCCCTCGCCCCCGTTGCCCTGAGCTGCGGCGAGCCGTCCGGCATCGGGCCGGAGGTGGCCGAAGCCGCCTGGACAGCCCTGCGCGGCGAATTGCCCTTCGTCTGGATCGGCGACCCGGCGCATCTGCCCGGCGGTGTGCCGCACGGCTGGATCTCGGACCCGTCCGATGCCGCATCGGTGATGACCGAGGCGCTGCCGGTGCTGCCGCTGCCGATGCCGGGCCCGCGCGTGCCCGGAGCCCCGCAGCCGGCGCAGGCGGCAGGCGTGATCGAGGCCATCGCGCGTGGCGTTTCGCTGGTTCGGGACGGCGCCTGCTCGGCGCTCTGCACGCTGCCGATCTCGAAGCAGGCCCTGGCCGAGGGCGCTGGCTTTGCCTACCCCGGCCACACCGAGTACCTGCAGGCGCTCGCGGGGGCCGACGAGGTGGTGATGATGCTGGCCTCCGACGAGCTCCGCGTGGTCCCGGCGACGATCCACATCCCGATCTCGGAGGTGCCGCAGGCGCTGACGGCGGAGCTGCTGGAGAAACGCCTGCGCATCACCCATGCCGCGCTGATCGCGCGGTTCGGCATCGCGCAGCCGCGGATCGCGGTGGCGGGGCTGAACCCGCACGCCGGCGAAGGCGGGCGCATGGGCCGCGAGGAGATCGAGCTGATCTCTCCGGTGCTCGACCGGCTTCGGGCCGAGGGGATGGACCTGGCGGGCCCGCTGCCCGCCGACACGATGTTCCACGCCGAGGCCCGCGCCGGCTACGACGCCGCCGTGGCGATGTATCACGACCAGGCGCTGATCCCGATCAAGACGCTGGCCTTCGACCGGGGCGTGAACGTGACGCTCGGGCTGCCCTTCGTGCGCACCTCGCCCGATCACGGCACCGCCTTCGGCATCGCCGGACAGGGCATCGCCAACCCGACCTCGACCATCGAGGCGTTGCGGATGGCGTGGCGCATGGCCGGGACGGCGGCCTGATGGGGGCGCTGCCCCCGTCCGCGCGGACGCGCGGACTCCCCCGAGGTATTTTTCAACCAGAGAAGACATGAGCGCGATCGACGGTCTGCCGCCCCTGCGCGAGGTGATCGCCTCGCACGGGCTGACGGCGAAGAAATCCCTTGGCCAGAACTTCCTGCTGGACCTGAACCTGACGGCGAAGATCGCGCGGCAGGCGGGCGACCTGTCGGGCATGGACGTGCTCGAGGTGGGGCCCGGGCCCGGCGGGCTCACGCGCGGGCTGCTCGCCGAGGGCGCACGCAAGGTGCTGGCCATCGAGAAGGACACGCGCTGCCTGCCGGCGCTTTCGGAGATCGCGGCGGCCTACCCCGACCGGCTCGAGGTGATCTCGGGCGACGCGCTCGAGGTCGATCCGTTGGCGCATCTGACCCCGCCGATCGCGGTCTGCGCCAACCTGCCCTACAACGTCGGCACCGAGTTGCTGGTGCGCTGGCTGACCCCCGAGGACTGGCCGCCGTTCTGGACCACGCTGACGCTGATGTTTCAGCGCGAGGTGGCCGAACGGATCGTGGCGCAGCCCGGATCAAAGGCTTACGGGCGCCTCGCCGTGCTCGCGCAGTGGCGCTGCGAGGTGCGCATCGCGCTGAGCCTGCCGCCGGGGGCGTTCACGCCGCCGCCCAAGGTCTCCTCGGCGGTGGTGCACCTGAAGGCTCTGCCCGAGCCGCGCTTTCCGGCCGACCGCAAGGTGCTCGAGCGGGTGGTGGCGGCGGCCTTCAACCAGCGGCGCAAGATGCTGCGCGCGGCGCTGAAGGGGCTCGCGCCGGACATCGAGGCAAAGCTCGAGGCCGCCGGCATCGCGCCCACCGAGCGCGCGGAGCAGGTCTCGCTCGAGAAGTTCTGCGCGCTGGCGCGGGTTCTGGCCTGAGACGCTTCTTCTCGGAGATTCCTTCCTGAAACGAGAAGCGCCGCGCCCGGAGATCCGGGGCGCGGCGCTTTTCATGTCGCACACACGGCTGAGAGCCAGCCCTACTGCTCGGCGGTATCCGGCGCCGGCGCGTCATCCTTGGGCTTGGCGCGCGACCGCGACCGCGGTTTCGGTGCGGGTTTCGCATCGCCCTGGGGCTGGTCGCCCTCGGCCGCGGGCTCGGCTTTCTTCCGGGTCCGACGGGGCTTCTTGGGCTTTTCCTCGGCGGCAGGAGTCTCGCGGTTTTCCGGCGTCTCGACGAGGCCGGAATCGGCGTTTTCGCCCATGTCGATCACGTCGTCGCCCTGGTTGCCGTTGCCGAGCGGATCCTTGCGGGTCTGGCCCTGCTCGTCCGACGATGCCTGCTGCTCGTCGCGCGGCTTGCCGCCGCCCTGCTGCTGGCCGCCGCCCTGGCTGCCCGACTGGGAGTTGTTGTCGGAGGAGCCGCTGTCGTCGCGGTCGGACGACTTCTGCGCCTCGCGCTCGGCGCGTTCCTTGTCGCGCTGCGACTGGCGTTCGCGGTTCTCGCGTTCCTGCTGTTCGCGACGCTGGTCCGCATCGCGCTGCGCTTCGGACAGCATCCGCATGTAGTGTTCGGCGTGCTGCTGGAAGTTCTCCATCGCCACCCGGTCGTTGCCGAGCGAGGCATCGCGCGCCAGTTGGTTGTACTTGTCGATGATCTGCTGCGGCGTGCCGCGCACCTTGCCCTCGGGGCCGCTGCTGTCGAACACACGGTTGACGACGTTGCCCAGCGAGTTGCGGTTGCGGTTACTCTTCGACCGCGAGCGTGATTTCGAGGATCGCATGTTGTCTGCTATCAGCCTTGTGTCTGACTGTCCCTGTGACCCGTGTAGCGCTCTGGGCGCGGTAGAATGTGAGGTCACATCAATGTTGGGTTGGCGTCGGGCGGGACCGCCGCGAGGCATCCACCGCTCCGACCCCTTCGACAAACCACGTTCGGCGCCCGGAAACAAGGGAAAAACCGAGATAAATCTAAAGAAACTGGCGATGTCTTGCCACAGGGCGGCGTCAAAGCGCTTGCAGTCGCGCGCCCACGACACGGTCGCGCCCGTCGAGATCCTGCACCACGCTCACCTCGGAAAGCCCGGCCAGGTCGAAGAGCGCGCTTACCGCAGCGCCCTGGGTCGGGCCGATCTCGACCAGCAGTCGCCCGCCGGGCGCGAGATGCGCCGCCGCGCCGGCCGCGATGGCGCGGTAGGCGGCGAGCCCGTCGCTCTCGTCGGTGAGCGCCATCCTCGGCTCGTGCTCGCGCACCTCGGGCGAAAGCCCGGCCATCTCGTCACGGGCGATATAGGGGGGATTCGAGATGATCAGGTCGAAACCACCCTGCCCGGGACCGAGCGCCTCGTACCAGCTGCCCCGGCAGAGCGTCGCACGGTCGGAGAGACCCAGAGCGTCCCGATTCCGGCAGGCGACGGCGAGCGCGGCCTCGGAGAGGTCGCTTCCGACGCCGGTCGCCGCCGGGCGTTCCGCGAGCAAGGTCAGCAGGATGCAGCCCGAGCCGGTGCCGAGGTCGAGCAGGCGGGTGACGGGGCCGGAGAGCGCGGTCTCGATGAGGGTCTCGGTCTCGGGGCGCGGGTCGAGCACATCCGATGTCACCTCGAAGTCGCGACCGTAGAAGGCACGATGGCCAACGAGGTGCGAGACGGGTTCGCGGGCGGCGCGGCGCGCGATCAGCGCCTCGAACGCCACGCTTGCGTCGGCAGGCATGGGGTCGGGCAACACGAGCGTGAGCCGCGCGGGTGGCACGTCAAGCGCATGGGCCAGCAGCCGTCGCGCGTCGCGCGCCGCATCGGGAATGCCGGCCTCAGCAAGCCGGCGCGTGGCTGCGACCAGCGCCACCGAGGCGCTCGGCGTGCCAGTGGCAAGGGCTTCGCTCATGCGCCCATCTCGGCGAGCTGCGCGGCCTGCGCGTCGGCGGTGAGCGCGTCGATGATCTCGTCGAGGTCGCCGCCCATGATCTGCTCGAGCCGGTAGAGCGTGAGGCCGATGCGGTGGTCGGTCATGCGGCCCTGCGGGAAGTTGTAGGTGCGGATGCGCTCGGACCGGTCGCCGCTGCCGACCTGCGCCTTGCGATCCGAGGCGCGCGCGTCGGCGGCCTTCTGGCGCTCCATGTCGAAGAGCCGGGCGCGCAGGACGTTCATCGCGATCTCGCGGTTGCGATGCTGCGATTTCTCCGAGCTGGTGACCACGAGGCCGGTCGGCAGGTGGGTGATGCGCACTGCCGAGTCGGTGGTGTTCACGTGCTGACCGCCGGCACCCGAGGCGCGCATGGTGTCGATGCGCACGTCCTGCGGCGAGATGTCGATGTCGACGGCCTCGGCCACGGGCAGCACCGCGACGGTGGCGGCGGAGGTGTGGATGCGGCCGCCGGATTCGGTCTCGGGCACCCGTTGCACCCGGTGCACGCCGCTTTCGTACTTGAGGCGCGCGAAGACGTTCTCGCCCTCGATGCGCACGACAAGCTCCTTGAGGCCGCCGAGCTCGGTGGCCTGCTCCTCGATCACCTCCCAGCGCCAACCGTGCGCCTCGGCGTAGCGCTGGTACATCCGGGCAAGATCGCCGGCGAAGAGCGCCGCTTCCTCGCCGCCGGTGCCGGGCCGGATCTCGAGGATGGCTGGCCGGGCGTCGGCGGCATCGCGGGGAAGAAGGGAAAGCTGCAGCGCCGCCTCGGCCTCGGGGAGGCGCGCGCGCAACAGCGGCAGTTCCTCCTCGGCAAGCGCGGCCATCTCGGGATCGTCGAGCATCGCCTCGGCTTCGGAGAGATCGGACTGCAGCCGGTCCCACTCGGCGATCTGGTCGACCACCGGCTTCAGCTCGGCATATTCACGCCCGAGCGCGGCGATGTCGCCCTCGCCCGTGGCCATCTTCGCCTCGAGAAACTCGAAACGCGCGCGGATCTGCAAAAGTCGGTCGGTCGGGATCATGGCGCAACTGTCTTTCCCGAAACCGCTCAGGCGTCAAGTGCCCGCGAACCGGCCCGCGATGCGCCATCGCGCCTGTCAGTCGGCGGCGCCGATCCGGTCGAGCCAGCCTTCGACCCGCGCCCGGTTCACGCCTTGGTCGGACTGGCCGAAACGCAGGCGGCCATAGATCTCGAGACCGTCGTCCTCGAGTTGCACGGTGGTGTAGTCGGGAAAGCCGAACCACATGGAGCGCGTGATGTAGGTCACCCGGCCCTCGGAGGGCGACCCGGCCAGCACCTCGGTGCGCGGGGTCTCGAGGATGATCCGGTGCAGCGCTTCAAAGGTCGTCTCGTCACCGGGAATGCGCCGCCGCACGCCGCCGGCGAGATCCTGCGCCGCGGTCACCTTGGGATCGACATGCCACACCGCCGGATCCGAGGGGGCCAGCCTGATCCAGGCGAGGCCACCGATCACGGCGAGCAGAACGAGCCAGAAGAAAATCCGCAACTCTCAGGTCCTTTCGGCTGGGGGCGTCGGGCGGGCCGTCTTTCGCGACTCGCCATCGGCCGGCCTCCTCCTGTTCACACGATTCTGGCCGGCGGGAAAAGGCCGGCCCGCCCGCTTTCGCGGGATTTCGCCCAAGCCGGCCGTCAGGCGCCGCCGCGCCGGGTCCAGCCCCAGAGGCACAGCAGCTCGGTCGCCACATGCGCCGCCGCGATGGCGGTGGCCCCGGTGGTGTCGAACGGGGGCGAGACCTCGACCACGTCGCCGCCCTTGAGGTCGATCCCGGCCAGCTCGCGCAGCATCACCGCCGCCTGGTGCGAGGTGAGCCCGCCCCAGACCGGCGTACCGGTGCCGGGCGCGAAGGCCGGGTCGAGCGCGTCGATGTCGAAGGTCAGGTAGACCGGGCTGTCGCCGACGATCTCGCGGGCCTGCGCGGCGATGGCCTCGGGGCCCTGCCGGTGCACGGCGCGCGCATCGAGAATGTTGAAGCCCAGGGTGTCTGGGTTGTCGGTGCGGATACCGATCTGCACCGAGCGGGCGGGGTCGACATAGCCGAGCTTCACCGCCTTGTACATGAAGGTGCCGTGGTCGATGCGCTCGAAGTCGTCATCGGCCCAGGTGTCGGTGTGCGCGTCGAACTGGATGACCGACAGCGGGCCATGTTTCTCGGCGTGGGCCTTGAGGATCGGCAGGGTGATCGAATGATCCCCGCCAAGTGTCACTGCGGCCGTGTCGCTGGCGAGGATGCCGGCGATGTGCCGCTCGAGCGTCTCCGGGAACGCCGGCACGTTGGCATAGTCGAAGGCGAGATCGCCGAAGTCGGCGATGGCAAACTCCGACAGCACGTCGTAGCCCCAGCCGTAGGGCGCGTCGCACGGCTGCAGGAGCGAGGCTTCGCGGATCGCGCGCGGGCCCAGCCGGGTGCCGGTGCGGTTGGTCACCGCCTGGTCGAAGGGAACACCCGTCACCGCGATGTCGGCACCGGCAAGCTCCTTGGTGTAGCGCCGTCGCAGGAAGGAGGCGGCACCGCCGAAGACGTTTTCGAAGCTCGGCCCCTTCAGGTCGTCGCGGGTGAAGGCGTGGTCGATCTGGGTCTTGGCGTCTTCAAGAGCCATGCTGTGTCCTCCGGTATGCTGCCGTGTGGCCTCGTAGGGTGGGCAATATGGCCCGCCCTACCGCTTGTCGAGGGGCTGGCGTGTCTCGACCAGCCGCGCGAAGAAGCTCGCACCGATCGGGGCGGCCTCGTCGTTGAAGTCGAATTTCGGGTGATGGCAGAACGGTCCCAACCCCTGCCCGAGGTAGAGAAACGCGCCGGGGCGGGCCTCGAGCATGTAGGAGAAATCCTCGGCCCCCATCGAGGGCACCGTCTCGTCGTCCACCACCGGCACGATGCCGCGCGCGACCGAGACGGCAAACTCGGTCTGTCGCGCGTGGTTCACCGTCGGCGGGTAGTTGCGCTGGTAGTCCAGCTCGGCAGTCACGTCGTAGGACATCGCCTGCCCCGCCACGATCTCGCGGATGCGCTTCTCGGCCATGTCGCCGATCGCCGGGTTGAAGCTGCGCACCGTGCCCGCCAGATAGGCCGTCTCGGGGATCACGTTGGTGGCGGAGCCGGTCTGCACCACGGTCAGCGACACCACCAGCGCCTGCAGCGGATCTGTGTTGCGCGAGGGCACGGTCTGCAGCGCCTGCCCGATCGCAAGCGCGCAGGGCACCGGGTCGATGCAGGTGTCGGGATGCGCCGCGTGGCCACCGCGACCGGTCAGCCGCAGCTCGAAGTCGTCGACGGCGGCCATCAGCGGGCCGGTGCGGGTGGCGAACTCTCCGAGCGGGCGCGACGGATCGGTATGCAGCGCATAGACCTCCTCGATGCCGAAGCGCTCCATGATGCCCTCCTCGACCATGATGCGGCCGCCGCCGATGGTCTCTTCCGCAGGCTGGAAGATCAGCGCCACCCGCCCCGCGAAGTTGCGGGTCTCGGCAAGGTAGCGTGCGGCGCCAAGCAGCATCGCCGTGTGTCCGTCGTGGCCGCAGGCGTGCATCGCACCCGGCACCTCCGAGCGATACTCGGCCCCGGTCTCCTCTTCCATCGGCAGCGCGTCCATGTCGGCACGCAGCCCGGTGATCGGGCCCGGCCCTTGCCCCTCGATGATCGCCACCACGCCGCTCGTCGCGATGCCCTCGTGGATCTCGGTGATGCCGAACTCGCGCAGCCTTTCCACCACGAAAGCCGCGGTCACGTGGCAATCCAGGCTCAGCTCGGGACGCCGGTGCAGAGCACGCCGCCAGGCTTTCATGTCGTCGGCGAAATCGGCGATGCGGTTGACGATGGGCATGGGTGGACTCCGGGGGGCACTTGTCGCAGGACTGCACCCAATACCGAAACGCGGGGGAAGTCCATGAGCGACGATCTGATCCACGATCCGAACGGCGGGATGCCACGGCTGCTCGAGATCATGCGGCGGCTGCGCGATCCAGATACCGGCTGTCCGTGGGACATCGCGCAGGACTTCGGCACCATCGCGCCCTACACCATCGAGGAAGCCTACGAGGTCGCCGACGCCATCGAACGCGAGGCCTGGGGCGAGCTCAAGGGGGAACTTGGCGACCTGCTGTTCCAGTCGGTGTTCCATGCGCAGATGGCGGCGGAGCGCGGGCTCTTCACCTTCGACGAGGTGGCCGACACCATGTCCGACAAGATGGTGGCGCGGCATCCGCATGTGTTCGGGGAGGAGTCGAACGACAAGAGCCCCGAGCAGCAGACCCGCGACTGGGAGACGATCAAGGCTGCCGAACGGGCCGCCAAAGCCGAAAAGGGCGTTCTCGACGGTGTCGCCATGGGCCTGCCCGCGCTGCTGCGCGCGGTGAAGCTTCAGAAGCGCGCGGCGCGGGTGGGCTTCGACTGGCCCTCGACCGACGAGGTGATCGACAAGATCGTCGAGGAAGCGCAGGAGCTACGCGAGGCCACAGACCCCGACCACGTCGAGGAGGAGTTCGGCGACCTGCTGTTCGTCATGGCCAACCTCGCGCGGCACATGGACATCGACCCCGAGGCCGCCCTGCGCGCCGCCAACGCCAAGTTCACGCGCCGCTTCGGGGCCATCGAGGCCGCGCTCGCAGCCGAGGGTCGCCGGCCCGAGGACAGCGATCTTGCCGAGATGGACAGGCTCTGGGATGCGGCCAAGGCGCGGGAAAAGGCCGCGAAATGCTGAGTATTCCGCTCAGGCATTGACCCGAGTGTTTTTATCGGATTATGTCCACGCGATTGCAATCCGCAGGAATGGAGACCTTACATGCGCCTTGCACCCGCCACCCTCGCCCTGATCGCCGCCGCCGGCCCGGCGCTCGCACAGGAAGTGAACCTCTACTCCTATCGCCAGCCCGAACTGCTCGCGCCGCTCACCGACGCCTTCACCGAGGCCACCGGCATCGAGGTCAACGTCGCCTACCTGAGCAGCGGCATGGTCGAGCGGCTGCAGGCCGAGGGCGACCGCTCGCCCGCCGACCTGGTCTTCACCGTGGACATTTCGCGGCTGTCGGCCATCGTCAACGCCGGCGTGACCCAGCCGGTCGAGAGCGAGGTGCTGGAAGAGAACGTGCCCGAGCAGTATCGCGACCCCGGCAACGAGTGGTTCGGCCTGACAACGCGCGCGCGCATCGTCTACGCCTCGAAGGACCGCGTCGATCCGCTCGAGGTGACCACCTACGAGGATCTCGCCGATCCGAAGTGGAAAGGCCGCATCTGCACCCGCTCGGGCACCCACCCCTACAACGTCGCGCTGGTGGCGGCACACCTCTACCACCACAACGAGGAAGAGACGAAGGAGTGGCTGGAGGGCCTCAAGGCCAACCTCGCACGCAAGCCGCAGGGCAACGACCGCGCGCAGGTCAAGGCGATCTGGGCCGGCGAATGCGACCTTGCGCTCGGCAACACCTATTACATGGGCAAGATGCTGGAGGATCCCGAGCAGAAGGAATGGGCCGACTCCGCGAACGTGCTGTTCCCGGTCTTCGAGGGCGGCGGCACCCATGAGAACATCTCGGGCGTGGCGATGACCAAGTCGGCACCGAACCGCGAGAACGCGCTTAAGATGATGGAATTCCTGTCCTCGCCCGAGGCGCAGGAAGTCTACGCCCACGCCAACTACGAGTACCCCATCGCGCCCGGCACCGAGGCCGACGAACTGGTGCAGAGCTGGGGCAGCTTCGAGGCCGACGACGTGAACCTCATGGATCTGGCCGACCTGCGCCCCGACGCGCTGCGCCTTATCGAAGAGGTCGATTTCGACGGCTGAGTCGTCGCGGCCCGACCGCTCCACCGGGGCGGCCATCACACCATCGCAGGAGCGGCTCCCGAGGGGGCCGCTCTTTTTTCGTGACCGCTCCTGCTGCGGGACGGTGGGCGGGGCGACGCTCCTTCAGGGAGCGAGCGGCGTCCCCGTCACGAAACATCGGCGCCCAAAAGAAAAACGGCGCCCGCTGGGGACGCCGTCTCAAGACACGTATCGGTCCGGAGAAACCCTTACTGGGCTTCCTTGATGAACTTGACCGCGTCGCCGAAGGTCTGGATGGTCTCGGCTGCGTCGTCCGGGATCTCGATGCCGAACTCTTCCTCGAAGGCCATGACCAGCTCGACGGTGTCGAGGCTGTCCGCGCCCAGGTCGTCGATGAACGAGGCGCTCTCGGTCACCTTGTCTTCTTCGACGCCGAGGTGTTCGACAACGATCTTGCGCACGCGATCAGGGATATCGCTCATTAATCCGTCCTCACATTTCTCTGGGCCCCGCGGCCCCGTTCTGCCCTCGCCCCACCGGGGTGGCGGCTGATTTTGCCCGTTCCGGGCAGCTCATCCCGGTGATCCGGGAACGGCCTTGCAGCGCGTATACCGCGCCCCCCGGCCAATTTCTTGCGGGCCTATATCACAAGGCCACGTCTTGGCAAATGCTTTCGACACCCTTGCCGGGACGTCGGTCAGAGCATCGCCATGCCGCCGTTCACGTGCAGCGTGCTGCCGGTCACATAGGCAGCCTCGGCGCTCGCGAGATAGAGCACAGCGGCGGCGATCTCCTCGGGGGTGCCCATGCGTCCGGTGGGGATCTGGTTCAGAATCGCCCCCTTCTGCTCGTCGTTGAGCTTGTCGGTCATCGCGGTCTCGATGAAGCCCGGCGCAACGGCGTTCACGGTGATGCCACGGCTCGCGACCTCGTAGGCCAGCGACTTCGACATGCCGACCATGCCCGCCTTGGCGGCGGCATAGTTGCCCTGCCCGGGGTTGCCGGTGGCGCCCACCACCGACGAGATGTTCACGATGCGGCCCCAGCGCGATTTCATCATGCCGCGCATCACGCCCTTGCAGAGCTTGAACGTCGCCGTGAGGTTCACGTCGAGCACCGACTGCCATTCCTCGTCCGACATCCGCATGAAAAGGTTGTCGCGGGTGATGCCGGCGTTGTTCACGAGGATGTCGACCGCGCCCATCGCCTCGGCGGCCTGCTTCGGCAGCGCCGCCACGGCCTCCGGGTCGCTCAGGTTGCACGGCAGCACGAAGGCCCGCTCGCCGAGCTCGTCGGCCAGCGCCTGCAGCGGTGCCTCGCGGGTGCCCGACAGGCCGACAGTGGCGCCCGCCTGGTGCAGCGCTTTCGCGATGGCTCCGCCGATGCCGCCGGAGGCCCCGGTGATCAGCGCGCATTTCCCTGTGAGATCGAACATGGCTCGCCTTGCCTCTCTGGTCCGTTTCGATGTGTTGCGCCCGCGTATCGCATCCGGCCCGGCGCGAGGCAAGGATATTGCCCGCGCCGCGCCGGCAGCCCTCAGTCGGCCGCGGCAAGCGCCTTCGCGATGTCTTCCGGCGTGCCGATGTTCTGCACCGTGGCCGGGCGGTGGATGCGGCGCACCATGCCCGACAGCGCCTTGCCCGCGCCAATTTCCCAGAACTCGGTGACGCCCTCGGCGACCATGAACTCGACCGACTCGCGCCAGCGCACCGCGCCGGTGACCTGCTCGATCAGCAGGGTGCGGATCTCGGCGGGGTCGGTGACCGCCCCGGCGCGCACGTTGGCAACCAGCGGCACCGACGGCGCCTTGATCTCGACACCGGCGAGCGCCTCGGCCATGACCTCGGCGGCGGGTGCCATCAGCTCGCAGTGGAACGGCGCGCTCACCGGCAGCATCACCGCCCGCTTGGCACCCTTGCCCTTGGCGATCTCGACGGCACGCTCGACCGCGGCCTTGCTGCCCGAGATGACCACCTGCCCGGGGTCGTTGTCGTTGGCGGCCGCGCAGACCTCGCCCGGCACCGTGGCCTCGAAGGCCACCTCCTGCGCCGCCTCGAGGTCGAGCCCCAGCAGCGCCGCCATCGCGCCCTCGCCGACCGGCACCGCCTCCTGCATCGCGCGTCCGCGGGTCCGCAGCAGCCGCGCCGCATCGGCGACGCTCAGCGCGCCGGCGGCGGTCAGCGCCGAGTATTCCCCCAGCGAATGACCGGCCACGAAGGCGGCCGATCCGACCTCGATGCCCTCCGCCTCGAGCGCGCGCAGCGCCGCAATCGAGGTCGCCATGAGCGCCGGCTGGGCGTTCGCGGTCAGCGTGAGCGTCTCCGCCTCACCCTCCCAGATCAACGAGGACAGGCTCTCGCCGAGCGCCGCGTCGACCTCGTCGAACACCGCCTTCGCCGCCGGGTAGGCCTCGGCCAGCGCCCGGCCCATGCCGATCGCCTGGGCGCCCTGGCCCGGGAAAATGAATGCTCGCGACATGGCTTGCCTCCGCTCTCTGTTCTGGAATTGACGTGTTGGGCGCCTCCAATACCTTTCCCGGTCGCCTTTCGCAACGCCCCCGCACGACCCCTGTGCGCCGCTTCGCAATTGCGCTCAGCCGCGGCGCGGCTACTTACGAGCGAACCCAAGAAGCGCCCCTCTGGTCCGACAGGAGCCCCGCCCCATGCCCCTCGCGAACACCCCCACCGCCTACGGCCGCGTCGCGCGCAGCTTTCACTGGCTGATCGCGCTCGGCATCCTGCTGATGATCCCGCTCGGCTGGATCGCCCATCTCGCGCCGATGCAGGACTCCGACCAGATCGCCCTGAAGAGCGCGCTGTTCTCGGCCCACAAGACCCTCGGCGTGGTGCTCTTCTTCCTCGCGCTCGGCCGCATCGGCTGGGCCGTCACCCAGCCGAAACCGGCCCCCCTGCACCCCGAGCGCCGCGCCGAGACGCTGCTTGCCGAGGCGGTGCACTGGGCGCTCTACGCGGCGCTGGTGGTGGTGCCGCTCTCGGGATGGATCGAACACGCGGCGACCGACGGTTTCGCACCGATCCTCTGGCCCTTCGGACAGGACCTGCCGCTGGTGCCGAACGATCCCGGCCTCGCGGAAACCGCCGCGACCGTTCACTTCCTCGCCCAGTGGGTGCTGGTGGGGGCGCTGGTCCTGCACGTGGCGGGGGCCCTGAAACACGCCGCCGTCGATCGCGACGCCACCCTCTCCCGCATGGCCCGGGGCACGCCTGCGGGACAGCCCCAACACGCGCACGGTCTCGCAGGACCGGCCGCCCTTGCCCTCGGCGCCTGGCTGGCGGTGCTCGGCGGCGCGGCGGCGGCCGGCTACTTCACGGAGCCCGAAAACGGCGAGAGCCCCACCCTCGCCGAAGCCCCGAGCGACTGGACCGTCGAAGAGGGCACCCTCGCCATCCACGTCCGGCAGATGGGCAAGGAGATCACCGGCAGCTTCTCCGAGTGGACCGCCGCCATCACCTTCGAAGAGCCCGACGCGCCCGGCAAGGCCGGCGAGGTCGAGGTGACCATCTCGATCCCCTCGCTGACCCTCGGATCGGTCACCAGCCAGGCGCTCGGGCCCGACTTCTTCGCCGCCGAGAGCCACCCGACCGCGACCTTCACCGCCGATCTCGTAAAGCTCGAGGACGGCTACGAGGCCCAGGGCACGCTCGCTCTCAAGGGCGCCGAGGCTCCGGTCACCCTGCCCTTCAGCCTCGAACTCGACGGCGACACCGCGCGGATGGAGGGGCGCACCACGCTCGACCGCCGCAACTATGCCATCGGCGAGGGCATGAGCGATCCAGACCAGCTCGGCTACGAGGTGCAGGCGATCATTGATCTCACCGCGACGCGCGCCGCCGACTGACCCGCCACCGCCGGGGGCCAGAGACGCCCCCATGGTCTTCTCCGGTTCGAAAAATACCCTCGGGGGAGACCGCGCGCAGGCGCGGGCGGGGGCAGAGCCCCCTTGCCTCTTCCCGACCCACACGCGCCGTGCTATCGCCGACCGCATGACCCAGATCACGCTCCGACGCCCCGATGACTGGCACCTGCACCTGCGCGACGGCGCGGTGCTGCGCGCCGTGACCCCCGAGACCGCCCGCCATTTCGGACGCGCGATCATCATGCCCAACCTCGTGCCGCCGGTGGTGACCGGCGCCCAGGCCGAGGCCTACCGAGAGCGCATCCGCGCGGCGATTCCCGAGGGCAGCGGCTTCACGCCGTTGATGACGCTCTACCTCACCGAGGAAACCGACCCCGCCGACGTCGCCCGCGCCCATGCCGAGGGCATCGTAACCGCGGTGAAGCTCTACCCTGCAGGCGCCACCACCAACTCGGCCTCGGGCGTGCGCGATTTCGACAAGGTCCGCCCGGTGCTCGAGACCATGGCCGAACACGGCATCCCGCTCTGCGTGCACGGCGAGGTCGTCGACGCCGACATCGACATCTTCGACCGCGAGGCGGTGTTCATCGACCGCGTACTCGACCCGATCCGCCGTGCCACGCCGGGGTTGCGCGTGGTCATGGAACACATCACCACCAAGGACGGCGTCGACTACGCGCGGGCGGGCGGCGACACGCTCGGTGCCACGATCACCACGCATCACCTGGTGATCAACCGCAACCACATCCTCGTCGGCGGCATCAAGCCGCACTACTACTGCCTGCCGGTCGCCAAGCGCGAGAGCCACCGCGAGGCCCTCGTCGCGGCCGCCACCAGCGGCGATGCGAGTTTCTTCCTCGGCACCGACAGTGCACCGCATACCGACCCCAACAAGGAAAGCGCCTGCGGCTGCGCCGGCTGCTTCACCGCGACCAATACGTTGTCGATCCTCGCCGAGGTCTTCGAGGCGGCGGGCGCGCTCGACCGGCTCGAGGCGTTCACCTCGCTCAATGGTCCGGCCTTCTACGGGCTGGAGCCCAACGCCGACACGGTGACCCTGAGCAAGGGGCCGGCGGTCGCCTACCCGCCGAAACTGCAGACCGGCGACGGGCCGGTCACGCTTTTCGATCCGGGCTTCCCGCTGCACTGGTCCGTCGGCTGAGAGGCGTTGCGGGCCTGCGGCCCGCCCCGCAAGGGGCGCTGCCCCTCTGGGCGCGTGCCGCGCCCATTCACCCCGAGGGTATTTGAAAAGAGAAGAAGCGGCGGGCGCGGCGCGGAGGCCGGCCTCGGCCGGGAGTGCTTTTCCAAGCGTCTGCGCCCCGTGCGGTCTTCCAAGCCGGCGGGCTTTCGCGCTAGAGGGGGCGCGGTCTTACATGCAGGAGTGCGCCCGATGATCCCCTCGTCCTATCCCGCCAAAGAAGAAATGGCCCGGCTGACCGCGCGGATGCTGTGGGAGATCGGCGCGGTTCATTTCATGGAGGGTGGCGAGCCGTTCAAGCTGGCCTCCGGACTGCCGTCGCCGGTCTACATCGACTGCCGCAAGCCGAACTCCTTCCCGCGCGTGCGGTCTACGCTGATGGATTTCCTTGCGGTGACGGTGATGCGCGACGCCGGCTTCGAGGCGTTCGACAACATCGCCGGCGGCGAGACCGCGGGCATCCCCTTCGCGGCCATGGTCGCCGAGCGGCTGGCGCTGCCGATGACCTACGTGCGCAAGAAGCCCAAGGGATACGGTCGCAACGCCCGCATCGAGGGCGTGATGACCGAGGGCCAGCGGGTGCTGCTGGTCGAGGACCTGACCACCGACGGCGGCTCGAAGCTGAGTTTCGTCGACGCGATCCGCGAGACCGGGGCGACCTGTGCGCATACGGCGGTGATCTTCTACTACGGCATCTTCCCCGAGACCACGCAGACGCTGGGCGACCACGGCGTGTCGCTGCATTACCTCTGCACCTGGCACGACGTGCTGGCCGAGGCGAAGGCGCGCGGCGGCTTCGACGCCGAGACGCTGGCGGCGGTCGAGGCCTTCCTGGCCGACCCGCGCAAGTGGCAGGCGGAAAACGGCGCATAGGGTTTCATCGGCGAGCGGTGGATAACACCGGATCGAATCGACCACGCGCGCCAGATGTTGCGGTGATCCCGGCCTGTGCTACGATATGTCAGGGCGAACGCGGGGCAACCGTGTCATCCACCGCCTTATCCCGGCGGTTTTCCACAGAGAAATCCCGATTGGTCGGCGGGTCCGGCAGGGCTATGACGCCCCAACCATCGGGACACGCGCGCAGACGGGAAGCAGGGGCAGAGCAATGAACGATCACAGCGTCTTCAATCCGACCGGTCTCGAGGTCGAGCAGGCCGAGACCATGCCGCATTCGATCGAGGCCGAGCAGCAGCTGCTCGGCGCGATCCTGACCAACAACGACGTCTACGACCGGGTCGCGGCGATTCTCACCGCCGGTCATTTCTTCGAACCGGTGCACCAGCGCATCTTCGAGATCGCCTCGGCGCGGATCGCGAAGAACAACCTCGCCTCCCCGGTGACGCTCAAGGCGTTCATGGAGGACGACGAGGGCCTCAAGGAACTTGGCGGGCCGTCCTACCTCGTGCGGCTGGCCGGCGCCGCGGTCTCGAGCTTCGCGGTACGCGACTACGCGCAGATGATCTACGATCTCGCGGTCCGCCGCGACCTGATCCGGCTTGGTCGCGACATCGCCGACAAGGCCGCCAAGGTCGATGTGAAGAGCGAGCCGCGCGAGCAGATCGTCGAGGCGGAACAGGCGCTCTACAAGCTTGCCGAGCAGGGCCAGGCCGAGGGCGGCTTCCAGAGCTTCCTGCGCGCGGTGACCGACGCGGTGAACGTGGCCAACGCCGCCTACCAGCGTGACGGTGGCCTTGCCGGCATCTCGACCGGGCTCACCGACATGGACAAGAAGCTCGGCGGTCTGCACCCGTCGGACCTGCTGATCCTCGCCGGGCGCCCGTCGATGGGCAAGACGTCGCTGGCAACCAACGTCGCCTTCAACATCGCCAAGGCCTACAAGCGCGGCCAGCGGCCCGACGGCAGCGAGGGCGCCATCGACGGCGGCGTGGTGGGCTTCTTCAGCCTCGAGATGAGCGCCGAGCAGCTCGCCAGCCGGATCCTTGCCGAGGCCTCCGAGATCTCGAGCCACAAGATCCGCCAGGGCGACATGGACGAGAAGGAGTTCCGCCGCTTCGTCGACGCCGCCAAGGAGCTCGAAGCCTGCCCGCTGTTCATCGACGACACCCCGGCCCTGCCGATCAGCCAGGTCGCGGCACGGGCACGGCGGCTGAAGCGGACGCATGGGCTCGACCTGATCATCGTCGACTACCTGCAGCTGCTGCGCGGCACCGCCGACAACCGGGTGCAGGAAATCGCCGAGATCTCGATGGGTCTCAAGGCCATCGCCAAGGAACTCAACATCCCCGTCATCGCGCTGTCGCAGCTGTCGCGCCAGGTCGAGAGCCGCGACGACAAGCGTCCGCAGCTGTCGGACCTGCGGGAATCGGGTTCGATCGAGCAGGACGCCGACGTGGTGATGTTCGTGTTCCGCGAGGAATACTACGTCGAACGCGAGAAGCCCTCGGATGACCGGCTCGACGAAATGGCGTCGTGGCAGGAGCGCATGAGCCGCCTGCACGGCAAGGCCGAGGTGATCATCGGCAAGCAGCGTCACGGCCCGATCGGCACGGTGGAGCTTGCGTTCGAGAGCCAGTTCACCCGCTTCGGCAACCTCGTGAAGCCCTGGCAGCAGGACGGCGGCGAAGGCTTCTGATCCACCGTGATCCGAAAGAAGGCGGGGTCGGTCGGCGACCGCCCCTTTTTCGTTGCGCTCGAGCTTGGGCGCTGCGCGTCCTTGTGGAGCCCTGTTCAGACCGGACCTGCGGGCGGAAACAGCAGCCGGTAGACATCGTTCGGATAGGCCTCGGCGCCGATGCGGAAGTGCGTGGTGCCGATTTTCTCGAAGCCCTGCGACAGGTAGAACCCGATGGCCGGCGCGTTCTCGGAATTCGTCGTCAGCCAGACCGACGCATGGCCCGTCTCGCGCGCATGGCGCAGCGCTGCGGCGAGCAGCGCGCGGCCCTTGCCGTGCCCCTGGTGGCGCGGCTGCACGTAGAAGGTCGCGATCTCGAGTTCCGAACATGCGGGAACCGGTGCGGGAGCGCCGGAGGTCAGGCGAATGAAGCCGTCGGGGCCGTCATCGTTCTCGGAGACGAGCACCCACGCGCCGGGCCGCTCGATCATCGCCCGGAGGTTTCCGGCGGTGAAGGTGGAGAGCGCATGGTCGGCGAAGGCCGTGCTGACGCCGTGGCGGATGTAGGTGCCAAGCCAGACCTCGATCGAGATCGCCGCAAGGCTCGCGGCATCTTCCGGGCGCGCAGGACGCAACCGCGCGCGGCTGAAGGGTTGTGAGCGTTGCATCGGGTCTCCGTCGTGCGGCGCAGGGTCTCCGGGACGTGTCGGCCATCGCGGCGGATCGGGCAAGCCCCGACATCGCCGGACCGTTGCGCTTAGAGAGCGCCCGGACCGCCCGCGAAGGCCACGTCGGCGCGCTCGGGCATGGCCTTGCCCGCATTCCCTCTTGACCCCGCCGCGGCTTCGTATTCCAAGCAGACCATGGCACAGGCACAGCTCACGATCGACCTCGCCGCGATCCGCGCCAACTGGCGCGCGCTCGCGAAACTCACGACCGGCGAGGCCGGCGCCGTCGTCAAGGCGGATGCCTACGGGCTGGGGATGGACAAGGTCGCCCCGGCGCTGGCCGAGGAAGGCGCACGGCGCTTCTTCGTCGCCATCGCCGAGGAGGGCGTGCGCCTGCGCCGCATCCTCGGGCCGGGCCCCGAGATCTGCGTCTTCGGCGGCCACATGGAGGGCGACGCCGACCTGCTGCGCGACGCCCGCCTCACGCCGATGCTGAACTCGATCGACCAGATGCTGCGCCACGTCGAGGCGCTGCCGGGCCACCCGTTCGGCATCCAGCTCGACTCGGGCATGAACCGGCTCGGGATGGAGCCTGCCGAATGGTCGGCGCTGCGCGACATCGCGCTGGCGCAGAACCCGGTGCTCATCATGTCGCACCTCGCCTGTGCCGACGAGCCCGAGCACGGCATGAGCGCCTTCCAGCTGCGCACCTTCCGCGAGATGACCGACGGCATCGACGTGCCGCGCTCGCTGTCGGCCACCGGCGGCATCCTGATGGGCGAGGACTACCACTTCGACGTCACCCGCCCCGGCATCGGCGTCTACGGCGGCATGCCCTTCGCCGACGCGCAGCGCGTGGTGGAACTGCTGGTGCCGGTGATCCAGACCCGCGAGGTCACACCGGGCGAATCCGTGGGTTACGGCAACGCCTGGGTCGCGCGGGTGCCGACCAGGGTGGCGACCCTGTCGGCGGGCTATGCCGACGGCGTGCACCGGGCACTGGCGCAAAAGGGCTATTTCTGGGCCGGCGAGACGCGCTGCAAGATCCTCGGGCGGGTCTCGATGGACCTGATCACCGTCGACGTGACGGCGGTGAAGGAGATGCCGCGCCATCTCGAGCTGCTCGGGCCGCACCAGACCATCGACAAGGTCGCCGACGCCATCGGCACCATCGGCTACGAGGTGCTGACCTCGCTCGGCAGCCGCTACGCGCGGACCTACACCGGCGCATGAGCCCCACCCTGCCCCTCGCCCTGCTCGGCCGCGCGGTTCTGAACGCGCTGGCCTCGGTCGGGCGCGTGGCGCTCTTCGCGCTGTCGGCGGTCACGCACCTGCTGCGGCCGCCCTTCTACGGCCGCGAGTTCTTGAACGCGCTCCTGCAGATCGGCTGGCTGTCGCTGCCGGTCGTCGGGCTGACGGCAGTGTTCACCGGCGGCGCGCTGGCGCTGCAGATCTACTCGGGCGGCGCGCGGTTCAACGCCGAGGCGGTGGTGCCGCAGATCGTCGGCATCGGCATGGTGCGCGAGCTCGGGCCGGTGCTGGTGGGGTTGATGATCGCCGCGCGGGTGACCTCGAGCATCGCCGCCGAGATCGCGACGATGAAGGTCACCGAGCAGATCGACGCGCTGGTGACTCTCTCGACCCATCCGATGAAGTATCTCGTCGCGCCGCGCCTGCTGTCGGCGCTGATCGTGGTGCCGCTGCTGGTGGCGGTGGGCGACGTGATCGGCATCTTCGGCGGCTATGTCGTCGCCACCGGCTCGCTGGGCTTCAACCCGGCGGCCTACCTGAAGAACACCGTGGATTTCCTCGAACCGCTCGACGTGATCTCTTCGCTGGTCAAGGGCTGCGCCTTCGGCGGCATCGCGGCGCTCATGGGGTGCTACTACGGCATGACCTCGGGGCGCGGCGCGCAGGGCGTGGGCCGCGCGACCAAGGGCTCGGTAGAGGCCGCCGCCGTGCTGATCCTCGCCGCCAACTTCCTGCTGACGGGGGTGTTCTTCTCGGTATGAGCGGCCTCGTCATCCCCCACGCACACGCCGGGCAACGACATGCCTCCAGACGGGATCGCCCTCGCCGTGGCACCCTATTGACGGAGCCGGCGACGTGATCACCCTCGAAGGCGTTTCCAAGAGCTTCGGCCCCAAGCCTGTCCTGCGCGGCGTCGACCTGTCGATTGCCCGGGGCACCTCGATGGTCATCATCGGCGGATCGGGCACCGGCAAGTCGGTGCTGCTGAAATGCATCCTCGGGCTGATCGAGCCGGATGCGGGGCGCATTACCGTCGACGGGCGCGACGTGCACGAGGGCGACCGCGACGCCTTTCTCGCGCGGTTCGGGATGCTGTTTCAGGGCGCCGCGCTCTTCGACTCGCTGCCGGTCTGGCAGAACGTCGCCTTCCGGCTGCTGCGCGGCGCGCTGAAGCGCCCGAAGCGCGAGGCGCGCGAGATCGCCATCGAGAAGCTGCGCCGCGTCGGGCTCACCCCGGACGTGGCCGATGCCTTTCCGGCGGAGCTGTCGGGCGGCATGCAGAAGCGCGTCGGCCTTGCCCGCGCCATCGCCGCCGACCCCGAGATCATCTTCTTCGACGAGCCCACCACCGGGCTCGATCCGATCATGGCCGGCGTCATCAACGAGCTGATCCGCGAGATCGTCACCGAGATGGGCGCCACCGCGATGACCATCACCCATGACATGACCTCGGTGAGGGCCATTGCCGACGACGTGGCGATGCTGCATGACGGTGTCATCAAGTGGACCGGCCCCGTCGCGCAGATGGACACCGCCGCCGATCCCTACCTGCAACAGTTCATCCACGGGCGCGCCGAGGGCCCGATCGAGGCCGTGAGGTAACTTCCGCCGATGTTCGAACCAAGCCCTGTCCTGCTCGCCTTCCTCGTGTTCAAGCGCTTCGTCTTCCTCGAGCTGATCGCCGCGCTGGCGCTCGCCCGCGTGCTGACCGCGCGTGGCGCCTCGCGGATCGTCGCGGGCCTCGCACTGCTGCTGGCCGTGGCCGAAGCCGCGATCCTGCTCGCACCGGTCGCGGGGACGCCGCAGGGGGCGCTCTACCCGAGGCTCGCGCAGCTCATGCAGATGGGCAACGGCATGCTGCCGCTGTTGATCCCGTCGCTGTTCCTCGCGATCAGCGCCTACCTGCCCGGCAAGCGGATGCGGGGGCTCGATTTCGCCCATATCGCGCTTCTGTGGGTGCTGGTCGGCCTCTGGGTCGCGACCATGATCGTCTGAGACGGTGCCGCGCACGGCTGCCCTGCTGAAGGCCGCGAATCTCGCGCTGCTGGTTCTCTACCCTGTCGCCTGGACGGCACCGCTGCTGCGGGCCGGCCTGCTGCCGCTCTTCGGGCTGGAAGAGATCAGCGTGCTCACCGGGCTGCGTGCCCTCTGGCAGACGGAAATCTTCCTCGCGGTGCTTGTCGCGCTCTTTGCGCTCATCGCGCCGCTGGCCAAGACCATCGGCCTCTCGCTCGTCCAGTTCGGTCTGCTGGGCCGACGGGCGCTGGTCGCGCTGAACCTTCTGGGGAAGCTCGCGATGGCCGACATCTTCCTGATCGCGCTCTACATCACGGCGGTGAAAGGCATCGGCATCGGGCGCATCGAGACCGCCTGGGGCCTCTACCTGTTCAGCGGCTGCGTGCTCGCCTCGCTGGTGCTTTCCCTGTTCCAGCGCCGGGATTGACCGTCCCGCAAGACGGAAACAACACCCGGGAATCGGGCCGAATTGTCGATGCGCAATGTTCTCGTATAAGCATTGGTTAAAAATTTTCTAGGTCGCAACGCAACCTTCGGCGTATTCTTGCTGTTGTGATTTAGATCGAAAACAATTTCCGTGGGGCTTTTGAAGATGATCACGCAACTGCGCGCTGGCGGACTGCTCCTTCAATACATCATGCAGCGGGTGACCTTCCTTCTGCTCCTGTCATTCGGGCTGGGCCTTCTGGCCTATACCGTCGCCTGCGCCGCGGGTCAGACTCCGTGGCTCGAAATGCCGCTCGCGTTCGGTGGCCAGATATACGAAGACGCCGGGAACTACGTCCAGGTCGGGCTGACCGCACTGGTCATCGGGATGATGTTCTTCCTGCCCACAAACGCCCGCGTCATGGCGCTTGAGACATCGCACCGAAACTTCCAGATCCGCATGAAGGACGTGGCCCGCGCCTATTCCGCCGCGCATCGTGCCGACCGCGAGGGCGTCTTTACCCTGTCGTCGGAGTTCGACTCGGTTCGTGAACGCATCGCCTTTCTGCGCGATCATCCCGATCTCGGGGATCTCGAACCCTCGGTGCTCGAGGTCGCGGCCCAGATGAGCCACGTCTCCAAGGAGCTGGCGCAGGTCTACTCCGACAGCAACGTGCAGCGGGCACGGGATTTCCTGACCGCGCGCCAGCAGGAAATCGCGGATTTCTCCGTGCGTCTCGAAGAGGCCAAGGTCGTCGCCAACGAGATCCGCCAGTGGCACAATCGCGTCGAGATCGAGGAAGACGTCGCGGAATCGCAGCTCGCCCGGCTGTGCGAGGAACTCGAACAGATTCTGCCCGAGATCGTGCCCGAGCCCGTGGCGCAGGCGCCTCTCGCGCCGTCCGAACATCCCTCCGGCTGGGTGCGCGACAACGACGCCGCCTTCGTCGAGGAGCGCGACGACCAGCGTGTCGTCGCCATGGTCACGCAGCGCGCCGCCGAATAACGCCACGACCGAAGCCCGGTGGCGTCGCGGGGTCTTGCACCTCCGGGCTGCCGCGGCCTAGAAGGCTGCAATGGCGCGCACATCCTCCACTTTCGTCTGTCAGTCCTGCGGCAACACGACCTCGAAGTGGTCGGGGCGCTGCGAAGCCTGTGGCGAGTGGAATACCATCGTCGAGGAAGCGCCGCTGTCCTCCGGGCCGGCCGGCAAGACGCTCGGCGCCGCCAAGGGACGCGCCGCGAAACTCACCGACCTGTCACATCCCGAAGCGCCGCCACCGCGCACCGCCTGCTCCATCGGCGAGCTCGACCGCGTGCTTGGCGGCGGGTTGGTGCCGGGCTCGGCGATCCTCGTCGGCGGCGATCCGGGGATCGGCAAGTCGACGCTGCTGCTGCAGGCCGCCGCCGCCTTCGCGCAGGCCGGTCTGAAGGTGATCTATGCCAGCGGCGAGGAGGCCAGCGCCCAGGTGCGGATGCGGGCGCAGCGGCTGGGGCTGGAGCAGGCCCCTGTGAAGCTTGCCGCCGAGACCAACCTGCGCGACATCATCACCACCCTCGAACGCGAGCGCCCTGCCCTCGTCATCGTCGACTCGATCCAGACCATGTGGGCCGACAACGTCGGCTCGGCGCCGGGTTCGGTCGGACAGGTGCGGGCGGCCGCGCATGAGCTCACGACATTCGCCAAGGGTCGCGACACTGCGGTCATCATGGTCGGCCACGTCACCAAGGACGGCCAGATCGCCGGCCCCCGCGTCGTCGAACACATGGTCGACACGGTGCTCTACTTCGAGGGCGAGCGCGGCCACCAGTTCCGCATCCTGCGCAGCGTGAAGAACCGGTTCGGCCCCGCCGACGAGATCGGCGTCTTCGAGATGACCGGCGGCGGCCTGTCCGAGATCGGCAACCCCTCGGCGCTGTTCCTGTCGGAACGCGGCAACCCGGCGCCCGGCTCGGTGGTGTTCTCGGGCATCGAGGGCACGCGCCCGGTGCTGGTCGAATTCCAGGCGCTCGTGGCACCTTCGCCACACTCGCAACCGCGCCGCACGGTCGTCGGCTGGGACGGCGGGCGGCTTGCGATGATCCTCGCGGTGCTCGAAGCGCGCTGTGGCATCCCCTTTGCGGGGCTCGACGTCTATCTCAACGTCGCCGGCGGCATGAAGATCAGCGAGCCGGCGGCCGACCTCGCCGTCGCGGCCGCGCTTCTTTCCGCGCGCGAGGATGTGGCATTGCCGCCCGAAACGGTGGTATTCGGCGAAATCAGCCTCTCCGGAGCGCTGCGCCCCGTGGCGCAGACTGAAAACCGGTTGAAAGAGGCGCAAAAACTTGGTTTCTCCACGGCCATCCTGCCACGCGGCGGAAAGGCCAAGGGCGGCGGCATGACACTCACCGAGATGCCGGATCTCGCCGCCGTGGTTGGAGAGGTCTTTGGCGCCGGATGACGCTCGGGCAGACAGGGTCGACAAGGGACGGGAACGGATGGAAGGTTTCACTGTAGTAGATGGCGTGGTCGCTGTCGTCATCGTGCTGTCGGCGCTGCTGGCCTACTCGCGCGGCATCGTGCGCGAGGCGCTCGCCATCGCGGGATGGGTCGTCGCGGCGATCTTGGCCTATATGTTCGCCCCGCAGGCTCAGCCTCTCATGCAGGAGATCCCCGTCGTGGGCGAATTCCTGCAAGGCAGCTGCGAGCTTTCACTGATCGCCGCCTTCGCCGCAGTGCTGGCCCTGGCGCTGATCATCGTTTCGCTCTTCACGCCGGTCTTCTCGAGCGTGGTGCAACGCTCTGCGCTCGGCGGCCTCGACCAGGGGATCGGCTTCCTCTTCGGCGTCGCACGCGGCATCCTGCTCGTCGCCATCGCCTTCTTCGTCTACGACACGGTGATCACCGCGCAGGACGTGCCGATGATCGACGACTCGCGCTCGGCGCTGATCTTCTCGCGCTTCACCGACCGGATCGAGGCACAGAACCCCGAGCAGGCGCTCGGCTGGATCACCCAGCAGTACGAAGACCTTGTTGCGGTCTGCCAGGCCCCCGGCGCGAACGACGCCTGATCCCGAGGGCTTTGGCACCGGACCAATAGACATTCCTGAAACGCGCGCAGCTCCGGCTGCGCGCGTTTTTCGTTGGGGATGATGTGTGACGGTGAGCGCCTCGGCCCAGGGCACGCCCGGACAACGCCGGATGCGCCGTCGATATCCTAGAGGATCATCAGCCGGATCAGGTAGGCAATGCTGCCGACCACGAGGATCCCGGCCGCGTAGAGCACGATGAACCAGCCGATCTTCTTCAGCCGGCTCGCCATCAGTGGTAGCCCTCGTCCGGATCGAGCTTCCCGCGGAACACCCAGTACGCATAGGCGGTGTAGCCGAGGATGATCGGGATCAGCACCACCGCACCCACCAGCATGAAGAGCTGCGACGACGCCGGTGCTGCCGCCTGTTGCAGCGTGATGGCCGGCGGGATCACATGCGGCCACATCGACAGGCCAAGCCCCACGAAGCACAGCCCGAACAGCGCCAGCGACAGGATCATCGGCAGCCAGTCCGGACCCCGGCCAGAGGTCAGCGCACGGGCGAGCCACAGCGTCAGGACCGCCACCAGCACCGGCACGATGGCCACCTCGAGGATGCCCGGCCACGCCAGCCAACGCTCGAAGTAGGCGGTCTCGAGGAACGGTGTCGCGGCGCTCACCGCGACGATACCCGCCACGGTCAGCAGTCCGGCGACGCGGGCGATGCCACGTGCCCGCTCCTGGATCGCGCCCTCGGTCTTGATGTTGAGCCAGCAGGCGCCGAGCAGCGCGTAGCCCACCACGACCGACACCCCGCAGAGCAGCGTGAACGGCGTAAGCCAGTCCCACCAGCCACCGGCGTAGTTGCGGCCCTCGACCTCGATGCCTTGCAACAGCGTGCCGAGGATCATGCCCTGAGACATCGCCGCGACGGTCGATCCGCCGATGAACCCGGCGTCCCAGAGCCAGCGCGAGAAGCCGCTGCCCGAGCGCCAGCGGAACTCGAAGGACACGCCCCGGAACACCAGCGCCAGCAGCATGGCGATGATGAGCGGATAGGTCGCTGTCAGGATGATCGCGTAGGCCAGCGGAAAGGCCGCGAAAAGCCCGCCGCCACCCAGCACCAGCCAGGTCTCGTTGCCGTCCCAGACCGGCGCGACCGAGTTCATCATCAGGTCGCGGTCCTTCTTCGTCGGAAAGAACGGGTAGAGAATGCCGAGCCCGAGGTCGAAGCCGTCGAGCACGACGTAGATGAACACCGCGAGCGCGAGCAGCAGCGCCCATGCCGTGGTCAGGTCGATTGCCATGGTCAGGCCCTCCTCATTCCGCCTGCGGGGCGACGTGGCCCTTGTCGGTCAGGATCTGCTGTTGCGGGGTGATGCCGGCGGCGCGGGTCGGCCCCGGTCCGGTCTCGGGCGTCGTCTCGACAGGGTCCGGCGTCTTGTGCATCAGCCGCAGGATATAGGCGACACCGGCCCCGAACACCGCGAAGTAGATCACGATGAAGGCGATGAGCGACCAGCCCACGGCACTGGCGGCGATCGGCGAGACCGCATCGGCGGTTAGCAGTTCGCCGTAGACCACGTAAGGTTGCCGCCCGACCTCGGTGGTGATCCAGCCGGCGATGACCGCGACCAGCCCCGAGGGCCCCATCAGGACCATCGTCCGCCACAGCATCGGCGTCGCGTAGAGATTGCCGCGCCAGCGCGTCCAGAGGCCCCAGAGCCCCGCGCCGACCATCAGGAAGCCGAGGCCGACCATCACCCGGAACGACCAGAACACCACCGCGACGGGCGGCTCCTGCTCGTCGGGCACCACGTCGAGCCCCTCCATGCCGCCGTTCCAGCCCAGCCCGAAGATCACCGAGCTGAGGTGCGGCACCGAAACTTCGTAGTGCATCTCGCCCGCCTCCTGGTCGGGGATGCCGAACAGGATCAGCGGCGCACCGTCCGGGTGGCTCTCGAAATGGCCCTCCATGGCCGAGATCTTCGTCGGCTGGTGCTCGTAGGTGTTGAGCCCGTGCTCATGCCCGAGGATCACCTGCAGCGGCGCGGTGACGACGATCATCCACATCGCCATCGAGAACATCCGCCGCACCACCGCGTTGTGGCTATGCCCCCTCAGGAGCTGCCATGCACCGACGCCGCCGACGATGAAGGCGGTGGTCAGGTAGGCCGCCGTGAGCGTATGCGCGAGCCGATACGGGAAAGAAGGCGTGAAGACGATCTGCCACCAGTCCTCGGGGATGAACTGCCCGTCGGCGTTCATGCCGAAGCCCTGTGGCGTCTGCATCCAGCTGTTCACCGACAGGATCCACGTGGCAGAGATCGCCGTGCCCCCCGCGACCATGGCGGTGGCGAACATGTGCAGCCCCGGGCCGACCTTCTTGCGACCGAAGAGCATGATGCCGAGGAAGCCCGCCTCGAGGAAGAAGGCGGTCAGCACCTCGTAGGCCATCAATGGCCCCACCACCGGCCCGGCAAGGTCCGAGAACCCCGACCAGTTGGTGCCGAACTGGTAGGACATGACGATGCCCGAGACCACACCCATGCCGAAGGCGATGGCGAAGATCTTCTCCCAGTAGTTGAAGATCCGCAGGTAAACCTCGTCCTTTCGCCACAGGTAGAGGGCATTCACAACCGCCAGATAGCTCGCGAGCCCGATGCTGATCGACGGAAAGATGAAGTGGAAAGATACCGTGAAGCCGAACTGAATCCGGGCCAGAAGCGTTGCATCCAGTCCTAGGAATGTGTCCATGTTTCGCTCTCCCATGCACTTGGCCAGTCACCTAGGGCTCGCGAACCGGGCCGCCACCGCGCAATTGCGGCAGGTTGCCGCGCATCGGGATCACGTTCCTGTCAGTCACGCGGCGCTCACAGGAGTTTTGTGATCCTTCCGTGACACTCCGTCGCCTTGGCAGTATGTGGGGGGCACATCTCCCCAATACCGGATTCGGAGCTGCCCTTGTCCGAGCGCCATATGCCCCCCGCCCATCCCTTCGACTTCGATGCCGTCGACGGTGACAAGCTGCATGAAGAATGCGGCGTGTTCGGTGTCATCGGGGTCTCCGATGCCGCGAACTTCGTTGCCCTAGGCCTTCACGCGCTGCAACACCGCGGCCAGGAAGCCGGCGGCATCGTCTCCTACGCCCCCGAGCACGGTTTCAACTCGGCCCGTCGTTTCGGCTACGTCCGCGACAACTTCACCAAGCAGTCGCTGATGGAAACCCTGCCCGGCGCACTGGCCATCGGCCACGTGCGCTACTCCACCGCCGGATCCAAGGGCGCCGCGATCCGCGACGTGCAGCCTTTCTTCGGCGAGTTCTCGATGGGCGGCGCCGCGATCGCCCACAATGGCAACATCACCAATGCCGAGGCCCTGCGCCGCGAGCTGATCGAGCGCGGCTCGATCTTCCAGAGCTCGTCGGACAGCGAATGCATCATCCACCTGATGGCCCGCTCGCTGCAACGCGACATCCCGGCACGGATGGAAGACGCGCTGCGCCGGGTCGAGGGCGCCTTTTCGGTCGTCGCCATGACCCGCACCAAGCTGATCGGCGTGCGCGATGCCCTTGGCGTCCGCCCGCTGGTGCTCGGCAAGATCGGTGACGGCTGGGCGCTGAGCTCGGAAACCTGCGCACTCGACATCATCGGCGCCGAGTTCGTGCGCGAGGTCGAGCCGGGCGAGATGGTGGTCATCACCGAGAAGGGCGTCGAGAGCACCCGGCCCTTCCGCAGCCGCAACTCGCGCTTCTGCATCTTCGAGCACGTCTATTTCTCGCGCCCCGATTCGATCATCGGTGGCCGCTCGGTCTACGAGACCCGCCGCCAGATCGGCGTTGAGCTTGCGCGCGAGGCCCCGGTCGAGGCCGACCTCGTCTGCCCGGTGCCCGACAGCGGCACCCCGGCGGCGATCGGCTACGCGCACGAGTCGGGCATACCCTACGGCATGGGCATCATCCGGAACCAGTACATGGGCCGGACCTTCATCGAGCCGACCGAGCAGATCCGCAACATGGGCGTGCGGCTCAAGCTCAACGTCAACCGCGCGCTCATCCGCGGCAAGCGGGTGATCCTCGTCGACGACTCGGTGGTGCGCGGCACGACCTCGCGCAAGATCAAGGAGATGATCCTCGATGCCGGCGCCGCCGAGGTGCACTTCCGCATCGCCAGCCCGCCGACCTCCTGGCCGTGCTTCTACGGCGTCGATACGCCCCAGCGCGAGAAGCTGCTCGCCGCCACCATGTCCGAAGACGAGATGTGCGCGCATCTCGGCGTCGACTCGCTGAAATTCATCTCGCTCGACGGGCTCTACCGCGCCGCCGGCGAGGCGGACGGGCGCGACAACAGCTGCCCGCAATACTGCGACGCCTGCTTCTCCGGCGAATACCCGGTCGAGCCGGCGGACATGATCGAGAAGGGATTCAAGCTGAAAGCCGCCGAGTAACCGGCGGCTTCGGCCCCTCCCCTTGCACGACCCCGTTCCAGGTGCCATCTGCAGCCTGTCAGAGCCGCTGACCGCCCGCGCCATGCGCCGGCACAGCGAGAACTCTGCCTCCGCGGACCAGGATTGGCAGGCCGCGGCCACCCACCTCAGAACGGGATTTCGACATGCTGACTTCCTCCTTGCGCCCGGTCGCACGGCCGGACAAGCTCGATGTGGCGCGTTACGTGAAGACTGGCCCCGAAACCGGGGACGCGGCGTCGCTCGCCACCAAGCAGAGCATCCTGAACCCCTCGGCGCTCATCGTGCTCGGAATCTTCGGCACCGATGACGACCGCAAGGCGCTGGTGCGCACGCCCGACGGTCGCACCGGAACCTACCGCGCCGGAGACCGGATCGAGGGCCGCGCCATCGTGGCGGTCGACGACGACTCGCTGCTGGTCCGGGTCAACGGACGCGCGCACCGCCTTCAACTGCCCTCCTGACGCAGCCACGCCCCGACGGGGTCACGGTGTGGCGACCGCCTGCCGACCGGCAGGCGACCTTTCGCCACCCGCGTGCACCTCACCCGAGCGTGAGCGCAGGCCTGCTTTCCCGGCCTTCGCCGGGATTGTATTTCGATCCGACCAAGGCAGAACCGACAACGCAAGAGATGGGAGACAGCTCATCATGTCACAGGCAGGCACACCCCCGGCGGTCGCCGCGACCGCGACGAAACGCGCAGACATTCCCCGTTCGGGCCCCGTCCTTCTGGGCATCTTCGGCCGCGACTCTGCGCCCCGGGCGCTGGTCCGGCTGCCCGGCGGACGCACCGCCTCGGTGCGCGTCGGGGATCGCGTCGGCAACCGCCGCGTCGTCGCGATCGACGAGACCCGCATCGCGCTCGCGCGCAACGGCAAGGGCTACTGGCTCGACCTGCCGCAGGTGAACTGAACGCGGCCCCCGCGCGGCGGGCTGACGCGTTGACAAGGCGCGCGCGCCGCGCCAAAGGGGCGGGCATGACCGACCAGATCGCCATTGTCACCGGTGCCTCGCGCGGACTGGGCTTTGCCCTGGCCGAGGCACTCGCGCCCCGCTACCACGTCGTTGCCGTCGGCCGGACCACCGGCGGGCTCGAGGATCTCGACGACCGCATCAAGGCCCGCGGCGGCAGCGCCACGCTCGCCCCCATGGACATCACCAAGCCCGAGGCGATGGCCCAGCTCTGCCGGTCGGTCTACGACCGCTGGGGCGGCGCGGCGCTCTGGGTGCACACGGCGATCCACGCGGCCCCGCTTGCCCCGGCGAGCCACATGGACCACAAGGATTTCGACAAGTCGGTGGCGGTCAACGTGACGCCGATGGGCTATCTCGTGCCCTACATGGCGGCGCTTCTCGGCGAGACCGGGCAGGCACTGTTCTTCGACGATCCGCACACGGGCGAACGCTTCTACGGTCACTACGGTGCGACCAAGGCGGCGCAGATCTCGGTTGCCAAGAGCTGGCAGGCGGAAAGCGTCAAGACCGGCCCCAAGGTCCAGATCCTCGAGCCGCGCCCGATGAACACCGCCACCCGGATGCGCTTCCACCCCGGCGAGGACAAGTCGGCGCTGGCCTCGCCCTACGACGAGGCCGCGCGGCTGCTCGCAGAGGCGGGGCTGACCGCGCCCGCCTCCTGAGCCCTGGCTCGCCGACACGGTCAGTGGGGGCGGATCACTCCGCCGCCACGACCTCCTGCCGCTGCTCCCCGAGTTTCTCGACGCGCAGTTCCATGACGTCGCCCGCGCGCAGGAAGCGCGGGGGTTTCATACCCAGCCCTACACCCGACGGCGTGCCCGTGGCGATCAGGTCGCCAGGGACGAGCTGCATAAAACGGCTCATGTAGGAAACGATCTCGGCGACGCCGAAGATCATGTCCGAGGTGTCGCTGTCCTGCACCCGCTCGCCGTTGAGATCGAGCGACAGGCCCAGGGCCTGCGGGTCCGGCACCTCGTCGGCGGTCACCAGCCACGGCCCGCAGGGCCCGTATCCCGGTGCCGACTTGCCCTTGATCCACTGGCCGCCGTGCTCCATCTGCCAGGCGCGTTCCGACAGGTCGTTGACCACGCAGTAGCCAGCGACATGGTCAAGCGCCTCGGCTTCCGAGACCTGCCAGCAGGGCTTGCCGATCACCACGCCGAGCTCGACCTCCCAGTCGGATTTCTCCGATCCCGGCGGAATGGTCACAGCATCGTTCGGACCCGCGAGCGCCGATGCGGCCTTGGAGAACAGGATCGGTTCGGCCGGCGGCTTGGCACCGGTTTCGGCGGCATGCTTCGCGTAATTCAGCCCGACGCAGAAGAAATTCGGCACGGCTCCGAGACAGGCGCCGATGCGCGCCCCCTCGGGCAGCACCGGCAACGTGGTCAGGTCGATGCCCCGGATCGTCTCGAGCGCCGCGAGCGACACGCCCTGCCCCGTGAAGTCCGGCACGTGGCCGGAAAGGTCGCGGATCTGGCCGTTCTCGTCGATCACCGTCGGCCGCTCTTCTCCCGGCGGCCCCACACGCATCAGTTTCAACTGTCGTCCTCCTTCTTGATGTTCGTCTCCGCCTCGGCGGCAAGCGCCTCGGCGATGTCGTCGGCCATCGAGCCCAGGTGCGCCTCGACCGCGGCAGTCACCGCTTCCGTGTCGCGCGCCAGAAGAGCCCGTGTCAGCCGCTCGTGATGACCGACCACCCGGTCCCGGTTGCGTCGCATCCGTGCCGGCAGGTAGCGCGCCCGCCACAGCCGGGCGAGGTAGGCACCATGCGTCTCGGCCAGTGCCGGATTGTGCGAGGCCAGCGCGATCTGCCGGTGAAACGCCATGTCGAGCTCGAAGGCGTCGAGCGCGTCGAGCCGGTCGTAGTTCTCGGCGACCTCGCGGTGCTGCGCCGCGATGGCGTCGAGCTCGTCCTGCGTGGCCTGCGAACAAGCAAGCTGCGCCGAAAGCTTCTCGAGCGCTTCGAGCACCACCACCTGGTCGCGGATTTCCCTGATGGTGGGGCTGGCCACCACCGGGCTGCGGGCCGGGCGCAGCACCACGAGCCCCTCCTTGGCAAGAATGCGGATCGCCTCGCGCATCGGGGTGCGGCTCACGCCCATGGTGGCGGCGCTGTCGCGCTCCTTGATCGGCGCGCCGGGCGGCAGCGTGCCGCGCAGGATCGACCGGCGCAGCCGCGCCGCGATCTGCTCCGCCAGCGTTTCCTGCGGCGCCTCCATGCGGTCTCAGCCCCGGCCGATATAGGGCATCGCGGTGGCCATCACGGTGACGAACTGCACGTTCGCATCGAGCGGCAACGACGCCATGTGCAGCACGGTCTGCGCGCAATGGCTGGCGTCCATCACCGGCTCGGGCGCGATCTCGCCGCTGGCCTGCGGCACGCCCTCAGCCATCGGCGCCGCCATGTCGGTCAGCGCGTTGCCGATGTCGATCTGGCCGCAGGCGATGTCGAAGGCCCGGCCGTCGAGGCTGAGGGATTTCGTCAGCCCGGTGATCGCGTGTTTCGAGGTCGTGTAGGGCACCGAGCCCCAGCGCGGCACATGCGCCGAGATCGACCCGTTGTTGATGATCCGCCCGCCCTGCGGCGTCTGCCGGCGCATCTGGCCAAAGGCCGCGCGGGCGCAGAGCACCATGCCGGTGATGTTCACCGAGGCAAGCGCCAGCCAGTCCTCGACCGGGATCTCGTCGATCATCGCCGCCTTGCTGAAGATGCCGGCGTTGTTGAAGAGCGCGTCGATCCGGCTCCATCGGTCCGCGACCTGTGCGAAACCCGCGTCGACCGCTGCCGGCTCGGACACGTCGAAGGGCACGACCAGCGCGTTCGGATCGCCGTTCGCGGTCTCGACGAGCGGCGCCTCGCGACGGCCCACCAGCGCCACGCGCCAGCCCGCTTCGAGAAACGCCTGCGCCGTCACGCGGCCGATGCCGCTGCCCGCACCGGTGATCACGATGCCCTGTGTCATGCGATATGCTCCCCCGATTGTGCATCCCCGTGGATCCCGGCGATTTCCGGCCGCCCGTCCGCTTGCCCACACTCGTCCGGCTGGTATACCGATTGCAAGAGCAATCCCAGAACCCCGGACCTTCCCATGACCGCCTTCGAGGCTCTCGACCATCTTCTCGGATCGCGCTTCACCACGACGCTGGCGGCGCGGCAGCAGAATGCCCACAACGAGGCGCATTACGACGAGGCCCTGCCCGACGCCGTGGCCTTTCCCGAGACCACCGAGGAGGTCGCGCAGATCCTGCGCACCTGCGCCGAAGCCGGTGTGCCCGTCACGCCCTTCGGCACCGGCACCTCGCTGGAGGGGCAGCACCTTGCCGTCAACGGCGGCGTGAGCCTCGATTTCTCGCGGATGAACCGCATCCTGTCGGTGAACGATGCCGACATGAACGTCGTGGTGCAGCCGGGCGTGACCCGCAAGCAGCTCAACGAGGAGCTGCGCGCCACCGGCCTGTTCTTCCCGATCGACCCCGGCGCCGACGCCTCGCTCGGCGGGATGGCGGCGACGCGGGCAAGCGGCACCACCGCCGTCCGTTACGGCACCATGCGCGAGAACGTGCTGGCGCTCGAAGCGGTCATGGCCGATGGCTCGGTCATCCGCACCGGCACGGCGGCGAAGAAGTCCTCGGCGGGCTACGACCTGACGCACCTGCTGGTGGGCTCCGAGGGCACGCTCGGTCTCATCACCGAGCTCACGCTGAAGATGCACGGCCAGCCCGAGGCGGTGGCCGCCGCCACCTGCCGCTTCGAGACGGTGGAAGACGCGGTCGACTGCGTCATCCTGACGATCCAGAGCGGCATCCCGATGGCGCGGATCGAGCTGGTCGACGAGATGATGGTGCGCGGCTTCAACCTCCACGCGGGCACCGGGATGCCCGAGAAGCCGCATCTTTTCCTCGAGTTCCACGGCGCGCCGCAGGCGGTGGCCGAGCAGGTCGCCACCTTCCGCGAGCTTGCCGCCGATGCCGGTGCCGAAGGCTGGCAGGAGGCCGCGACCACCGAGGAACGCACCGCGCTCTGGAGCCTGCGCCACGGCGCCCTGCCCGCCATCGGCGCGCTCGATCCCGGGGCCGGGAAGCGGACCTATTCCACCGATGTCTGCGTGCCGATCTCGCGACTGGCCGAAGCCGTCGCGGTGGCCAAGGAAGAGGCACGCGCGCGCGGGCTGATCTGCACCATCGTCGGCCACGTCGGCGACGGCAACTTTCACTGCGGCGTGCGCTTCGACCCAGCCGACCGCGCCCAGCTCGACGCGGTGCTGGCGTTCTCCGGCGCGCTGGCCGAGGCGGCGTTGCGGCTCGGCGGGACGGTCACCGGGGAGCATGGCATCGGCCTTGGCAAGCAGAAATACATGGATGCCGAGCACGGCGCCGCGCTCGACTGGATGCGGCGGGTGAAGACAGCCTTCGATCCGCAGGGTATCCTCAATCCCGGCAAGCTGATACCGCCGGAATCCTGACACCACGTTTCAAACCACAGGAGTGACGCAATGGGCGCCTTTCTCGCCCTCGGGGAATGCATGGTCGAACTGTCCTCGGCCGGCGGCGATCTCTATCGCCGCGGATTCGCCGGAGACACGTTCAATACCGCCTGGTACGCCCGGCGGCTTCTTCCGGCCGACTGGACCGTCGGCTACGGCACCTGCGTCGGCGAGGACAAGGCCAGCCAGGAGATGCTCGACTTCATGGCCGCCGAGGGCATCGAGACCTCGGGCATCCGGCGGGTGCCGGACGCCACGGTGGGGCTCTACATGATCTCGCTCGAAGAGAACGGCGAACGCAGCTTCTCCTACTGGCGCGGCCAGTCGGCGGCGCGGCGCATGACCGAGGACCTCAAGTGGCTCGACGGGCTGCTCAAGGACCGCGACATGATCCACTTTTCGGGCATCACGCTGGCGATCCTGCCGCCGAAGAGCCGCGAGTTCTTCTGCGGCGCGCTCGCCCGCGCCCGCCAGCGCGGAGCAATCGTCGCCTTCGACACCAACCTGCGCCCGAAGCTCTGGGAAAGCCGCGAGGCGATGAAGGCGGGGCTGACCATGGGCGCGCGCACCGCCGATATCGTGCTGCCGTCCTTCGACGAGGAGACCGAGCTGTTCGGCGACGCGACCCCGGAGGCGACCGCCGAGCGCTACCGCAAGCTCGGCGCCGACTTGGTGGCCGTCAAGCAGGGCCCCGGCGCGCTGACCGTGTCGCAGCGCGAGGCCGGCCTGCTGACCGTGCCCTCGGTGCCGGTGACAAAGGTCGTCGACACCACCGCCGCCGGCGACAGCTTTGCCGCCGGGCTGCTGTCGGGACTGGCCATGGGGCTGCCGCTGGAAGAGGCGGCGGCGCAGGCGATGGGGCTCGCGGCGCGGGTGATCCAGGCGCCGGGCGCGCTGGCGCCGTCGGCGGTGGCGCCGGCCTGAGACTGGATCTTCGCGGATGGCGGGGTGCGGTGGCGGAGTGCGGATGTCGCTCCGGCGCCGCGCCGGCGGCACCGGCCGGCAGCGAGGGGCGCTGCCCCTCGCGCTCCCCGAGGGTATTTGGAAAGAGAAGAAGGGAGGACGTCGCGCTGCCGGTCGATGGGCGCGACGCGTGAGTGATGTCTGCGCGGGGGCCGTCGAGGGCGCGGTGAGGGTCGCCGGGGAAGCCTGCCGCGCGGTTGCGGCACGGCCCCCCGCGGCGGCTCAGGTGTTGAAGAGGAAGTGCAGGACGTCGCCGTCCTTGACCGTGTAGGTCTTGCCCTCGGCGCGCATCTTGCCGGCTTCCTTGGCGCCCTGCTCGCCGCCCTGCGCCACGAAATCCTCGTAGGCGATGGTCTCGGCGCGGATGAAGCCCTTTTCGAAGTCGCCGTGGATGACGCCGGCCGCCTGCGGTGCGAGCGTGCCGGTGCGGATGGTCCAGGCGCGGGCTTCCTTGGGGCCGACGGTGAAGTAGGTCTCGAGGTGCAGCAGCTCGTAGCCGGCGCGGATCAGGCGGTCGAGCCCGGCCTCCTCGAGGCCGAGCTCGGACAGGAACATCTCGGCCTCCTCGCCGTCGAGCTGGCTGATCTCCTCCTCGATCTTGGCGGAGATCACCACGTGGGCGTTGCCCTGCTCGGCGGCCATCGCGGCGACCTTCTCGGAGAGCGCGTTGCCGGTGGCAGCCTCGTCCTCGTCGACGTTGCAGACGTAGAGCACTGGCTTGGAGCTCAGCAGCTGCAGCATGTTCCACTGCTTGCGGTCGTCGTCGTCGACCTCGACCATGCGGGCGGGCTTGCCCTGTTCGAGCATCTCGAGCGCGGCCTTCATGAGGCGCTCCTGCTGGACCGCCTCCTTGTCGCCGCCGCGCACCTTGCGCACGATGTTCTGGAGGCGCTTCTCGAGGCTCTCCATGTCGGCGATGATCAGCTCGGTCTCGATGGTCTCGGCGTCGGCCACCGGGTCGACCCGGCCGTCGACATGGGTCACGTCCTCGTCCTCGAAGCAGCGCAGCACGTGGGCGATGGCGTCGGTCTCGCGGATGTTGGCGAGGAACTGGTTGCCGAGGCCCTCGCCCTTGGAGGCGCCCTTAACAAGGCCCGCGATGTCGACGAAGGTCATCCGCGTGGGGATGATGTTCTGCGATTTCGCGATCTTCGCCAGCGTGTCGAGGCGCGAGTCGGGCACGGCGACCTCGCCCACGTTGGGCTCGATCGTGCAGAAGGGAAAGTTCGCCGCCTGCGCCGCGGCGGTCCTGGTCAGCGCGTTGAAGAGGGTCGACTTGCCGACGTTCGGCAGACCCACGATGCCCATGCGAAATCCCATATCCTGCTCCTTAGGCTGGCGTTCGGCGCCTTCTAGGCAGGGATGCCTCCGAGCGCAAGGGAGCGCGCGGCCTGCTGCGCATCGAGCGCCGGCAGCGCGCGACGCCAGAACCTGAGCAGCAGAAGGACCGCCGCCGCCCCAAGGCCTATGGTCAGCCCGAACCAGACGCCCACCGTGCCGAAGCCTCCGTGCAGCCCGAGCAGCCAGCCAGCCGGCAGGCCGAGCCCCCAGTAGGAGACGGCCGCGATGATCATCGGGCCGCGCGTGTCCTGCAACCCGCGCAGCAGGCCGAGCGCCACCACCTGCAGCGCGTCGACCAGCTGGAAGGCCGCCGCGACCATCAGCAGCGCGACGCCGATGGCCAGGATCGCCTCGCGCTGGGGGTCGTCCGGCGACAGGAAGATGCCCACCAGCGCCTCGGGCACGAGGAGGAACAGCGCCACCGTCACCACGACCGCCGCAATGGACAGCGCGAAGACCGTCCGTGCGTCGCGCCGCAGGAAGACCGCATCGCGACGGCCCCGCGCCTGCCCGGCGCGGATCGTTGCCGCGTTGGCGAGGCCGAGGTGAATCATGAAGGTCGCGGCGGTGATCTGCAGGCCGATGCCATGCGCGGCCAGCGGCACCGGTCCGAACAGGCCGATCAGGATCGCCGAGGCGCCGAACAGCCCGACCTCGGCCAGGGTCGTCAGCCCGATGGGCAGACCCAGCGAGAAGACGTCGCGCAGGAGTTCGACGTCGGGCCGCCAGAAGCGCTGCCAGAGCGGGTATTGCGGCAGTTGCACACGAGCATAGAGGGCGCAGCCGGCGAAGGACACGCCATGCGAGACGAGCGACGCCACCGCGGCGCCCCGGATACCGAGCTCGGGCGCACCGAAGTTGCCGAAGATCAGCATGTAGTTGGCGAGCGCGTTGGCCAGCGCCGCCAGCACGGTGATCCAGAACACCATGCGGGTGTGCTCCAGCGCGCCGAGGTAGCTCTTGAACACCATGACGCCCAGGGCGGGAAGCAGGCCGAACCCGGCGACCCGCAGGTAGGTCTGCGCGTCGCGCGCCACCTGCGGTGCCTGCCCGAGCGCCTCGAGCGCGGGGGCCGAGAACCACATCAGCGGCATCGCCAGAAGGAACACGCCGATAGACAGCCACAGGCTCATGCGGGTGGCCCGGCGGATCATCGTGTGGTTTCCCTCGGCATCATACTGCGCGATCATCGGCGTGACCGCCCAGGCGAAACCCGAGCCGAACAGGAAGATCACCGCGAAGGCGGTGGTCGCAAGTGTGAGACCGGCCAGCTCCGCCACGCCGTAGCGGCCGATCATCGCCGCATCGGTCAGGCCGATGGCCATCTGCGCCAGATGCCCGCCGACCAGCGGCAGGCCGAGGAGCAGGAGACCCCGGGCATGGGTTCGATATGGAAGTCGGGTGGTCATGCGCGCGCTCTAGCCCCCGGGCGCGACCGCGGCAAGCCGCAATCTGCGGTTGCGCCTTGTCGGGCCTCAGAGCGCCCGCAGGACGAATTGCCCCGCGAGGACGGCGATCATGGCGCCGGCTGCCACCTCGATGCCCCCCATGACGCGCAGGGCGCCCGGACCGCTCTCGAAGCGCGTGAGTGCCCCCTCGCGCAGGACGACCGAGGCCAACGCGACGACCACGGTCACGGTGGCGGTGCCGAGCCCCATGGCGAAGGCACCGAGGATACCGGCGCCATCGAGCCCCATCCGCCAGGTCAGGATGAGCAGGAACAGCGCCCCCGTGCAGGGGCGCAGCGCGATGGCTCCGATCAGGGCCGCGGCATCCCGCAGCGAGCGCACCGCTTCGGCCTGCTCGGCGGTCGGCGCATGGGCATGGCCGCAAGTGGTGCAGACCGCGTCGTCGGGCACGTGGTGGTGGTGATGCTCGTGCGTCCCCTGCGTGGCCTCCCCCGGGCGCGACGCCGGCCAGAGCTTGCGCGCCCCGCGCAGCACCAGCCACGTGCCAATTAGCGCAATGGCCGCGTAGCTCGCCGGTGCGAACCATGCCTCGGCCGCGCCGGTCAGCTCGCTCCGGCCCCAGCCCAGCAACCACACGCCGGCGTAGACGAGCCCCACCGCCGAGGCGGCCTGCGCCAGGCTGGACGCCACCGCGAGGACCGAAAGCCGCAGAACCGGCACGCGCCGTCCGACCCCGTAGCCTCCGATCAGCAGCTTGCCATGCCCCGGCCCCGCAGCGTGAAAGACCCCATAGGTGAAACACACCGCCAGCAGGGTCGCGAGCGCGCCCGGATCGCCGGCCCGAAGCGCCCTCAGGCCGCCGGCCATGAACGTCTGCGCCTCGCGCTGACCATCGGCGGCCAGCCTTGCCACGAGATCGGCACCACCGAAGCCCCAAAGCCAGAGCGCAAGCCCTGCCACGGCGAGGGCACCACTCAGGAGGAGGGCGCGCATGTCAGCGTGATCCTCTCCGCATAATATTTTCCGACCTCCAGCAGCTCGAACTGATCCTCGGGCACCTGCGCGAGTTCCTCATCGACCGCCCGTTCAGCAGCCTCCGTGTCGGGCGCCTCGACCTCCGCCCGGCAAGGCTCCGGCAGCGCGACCCCGCCCGAGACCTCGTAGGCGACATAGTAGGTCGGATCGAATTGGCGGATCTCGACTCCTTCGGCCGGTGTCGGTGCCACGTCGCGATAGTGAACCGACACGAGTTGCCCGTCGATCAGCTGCACGCCGCGCCCCTCCGGCGCCCCGAGCGCCAGAGAACGCCCCTCCGCGTCGCGAAGGTAGAGATCGCCCTCGAAATCCTCGGGCCAGTTGTCCAGATCGAAGCGCTGCACCTGCTCGAGCTCGTCCGGCGCAAGAACGCCGTCACCGTCGGCGTCGAGCCCCATGTCCTCGAGTATCAGCAGGCTGAAGAGCGCGTCATAGGCCCATGTCACCTCTATCCCGGTGAGCTGTCGCTCGGAGTCGAGGCTCAGCCGCAGCGTCGTGTCGACGAAGACATGCGGATGCGCCCGCGCCGGGATCGCGGGCAGAAGCAGCAGAAGACAGGCAAGCCATTTCGTCATGGCCGGGAACTTACCTTCTCCCCGTGGCTTTACAATAGGCGGTGCAACGGCATCGGCGGATCGGCGCAAGTCGCCGCGAGAGCGTTGAAAAAGAGGTGTGTTCAAACATGGAGACGGCGTCGGATACCGAACTTGAAGGGTTTGCACGGGGCGCGCGCGCCTTTCTCGAGGATCTGTCCCGCTACAACACGAGGGCGTGGTTCCGCGAGAACAAGTCGCGCTACGATGCCGAGGTGAAGCGCCCCGCCGAAACCCTCGTCGCGAGCGTTGCCTCGGGGCTCGAAGACGCCCATGGCCTCCCGGTGCATGGCAAGGTCTTCCGGCCCCATCGCGACATCCGCTTTTCCGACGACAAGACACCGTTCTTCACCCATCTCCACGCCGCCTGGAGCGTGCCCGACGGCCGAGGCTGGTATTTCGGCCTCTCGCCCTCCTACGCCTCGGCGGGTGGCGGCGTGATGCAGTTCGACGAGGAGCAGGCCGCGCACTGGCGCGGCGCGGTCGACGGCCCGGCGGGCGCGGCCCTCGAGGCCGCGCTGGCGGTGCCCGGCGCACGGCTCGATCCGCCCGATCTCGACGAGGTGCCCGAGCCCTACCCCGACGATCACCCCCGCGCCGACCTGTTGCGCCGGCGCGGTTGTCTGCTCTGGCTCGACGACCTGTTCGAGCCGCTCGACCGGGATCCCGCGGCGGGACTTCTGGATGCCTTCGACCGCATCGCGCCGCTGCAACGCTGGCTCGGCGAGCATCTCTGAGCGAAGCGTATCCGCTCAGCTGCCCACGTGCCGGTTCGACGGGTGCAGCGCCGTCCCGAGGATATGGTCGGCCCGGTGGATCACATGCGCCGCACCGCCCACGATCAGCGGGTCCGGTGGCGTGGCGATCCTGCGGTCCTTGCCCGGATAGTCGAGCGTCGACAGGAAATGCCGCATGCAGTCCAGCCGCGCGCGTTTCTTGTCGTTCGATTTCACCACGACCCAGGGCGCATCGGCGGTATCGGTGTAGAAGAACATCGCCTCCTTCGCCTCGGTGTAGTCATCCCACTTGTCGAGGCTCGCCTTGTCGATCGGCGACAGCTTCCACTGCTTGAGCGGATCTGTCTCGCGGCTCTTGAAGCGGCGCTTCTGCTCGTCCTGCGTGACCGAGAACCAGTACTTGTAGAGCCGGATGCCCGCCCGCACCAGCATCCGCTCGAGCTCGGGCGTCTGCCGCATGAACTCGAGATACTCGTTGGGCTCGCAGAACCCCATCACCCGCTCGACACCCGCGCGATTGTACCACGAGCGATCGTAGAGCACCATTTCACCGGCGGTCGGCAGATGCTCGATGTAGCGCTGGAAATACCATTGGCCCTTCTCGACATCCGAAGGCCGGTTCAGCGCCACGACGCGCGCGTGCCGCGGGTTCAGGTGCTCGGTGAAGCGCTTGATCGTGCCGCCCTTGCCGGCGGCATCGCGGCCCTCGAACAGCAGCACGCATTTCTGCCCGGTCTGCTGGAACCACAGCTGGACCTTCAGAAGCTCGGCCTGCAGCTGCGCCTTCTGACGCTCGTAGCTGCGCCGCGACAGCTTGGTCTGATAGGGATACTCGCCGGTCTCGAAGGCATGGCGGATCTCGTCCGGCGTGGGCGCCGGCGCGTGCAGGCGGCGCCTCTGGGGCGCGGGGTGGGCCTCCGCCCCGGCATCGGGCCGGGTCTGCGGATCGAAGGGCACCGTCTCCCCGTTCGGCATCGCGTCGGTGCTGGCGGCGGGGGGCTTTTGCGTCTCGTCCATGCGGCTCCTTTCGGCATCGGTTGCGCGCAGCTTGCCCCGCCCGCCCCGCGCCGTCCTTGACCCGTGTCAAGAAACCGCGCCCCGCGCCGCCGCGCCCGACATGGCATTGATTTTCCCGCAGGCTTGCGGCAGACCACGCCGGTGGACAGGGAAAGGAACGCCATGACTCGCATCGACGACAAGTTCGCGGCTCTCAGGGCCGAGGGAAAGAAGGCCTTCGTCGCCTACGTCATGGCCGGCGATCCCGACTACGAGCGCTCGCTCGAGGTGGTCAAGGGCCTGCCCGCCGCCGGCGTCGACGTGATCGAGCTGGGCCTGCCGTTCACCGATCCCATGGCCGACGGCCCGACCATCCAGCTCGCCGGACAGCGCGCGCTCGAGGCCGGGATGACGCTCGAGCGCACCCTGCAGATGGTCCGCGCCTTCCGCGAGACCGACAACACGACCCCCATCGTGCTCATGGGGTACTACAACCCGATCTACAGCCGCGGCGTCGACACGTTCCTCGCGGATGCGACCGAGGCCGGCATCGACGGGCTGATCGTCGTCGACCTGCCGCCCGAGGAGGACGACGAGCTCTGCATCCCGGCGCAGAAGGCGGGCATGAACTTCATCCGGCTCGCCACGCCCACCACCGACGACAAGCGCCTGCCCAAGGTGCTGCAGAATACCTCCGGCTTCGTCTACTACGTCTCGATCACCGGCATCACCGGCTCCGCCGCCGCCGAGGCCACCGACGTCGGCCCCGAGGTGGCGCGCATCAAGGCCAAGACCGACCTGCCCGTCATCGTGGGCTTCGGCATCCGCACCCCCGATGCGGCGCAGAGCATCGCCGGCGTCGCCGATGGCTGCGTGGTGGGCTCCGCGATCGTCGCCGCCCAGGCCGAGGGCAAATCCGCCGAAGACGTCCTCGCCTTCGTGAAGACCCTCGCGGACGGCGCCCACCGCGCCTGATCCCGGGCGGGAGGCACGCGCCTCCCGCAACCAGTTACAGGACCGCGCCCTCGCCACCAGCAGGCCGCGGCCCTGCTCTTCTCCGGTTCGAAAAATACCCTCGGGGGAGTCCGCGGCACGCGGACGGGGGCAGAGCCCCCCACAACCCTAGGGACACACACCGCCGGACGGGACCGCGCCCCGCCCGACGGTCGCGCGCGCCTTACTCCGCCGCCTGCGCAGCGTCCGTCTCGAGCCCTGCGCCCTCGTCGAGGCCGAGCATGATGTTAAGGTTCTGCACCGCCGCGCCGGACGCCCCCTTGCCGAGGTTGTCGAGCACTGCCACCAGCGCCACGGCGCCATTGTCGCGGTTGCCATGCACCGACAGCTCCAGCCGGTTGGTGCCGTTCAGGCGCTGCGGCATCACCCGCGGCTCGTGCACCGACGGATCCACCACCGACACGAAGCGCTCGCCCGCGTAGGCCGCCCGCAGCGCCTCTTCGGCCGAGCCGATATCCCCGGATCCGAGACCGGCAAGCTCGACCGCCACGGCCATGCCCTGCGCGTAATGTCCCACCGACGGCACGAAGACCGGCGCCTGCGACAGCAGCCCGTGTTTCGTCATCTCCGGCAGGTGCTTGTGGCCCTGGCCGACACCGTAGAGGAAGCCGCCCGAGATCTCGCCGTTCTCGAACTCGGCGATCATGCCCTTGCCGCCGCCGGTATAGCCCGAGACGCCCGAGATCGCCGGACGCGAGGCCGGATCGATGATCCCGGCCGCGACCAGCGGCCGGATCAGCGCGATGGCGCAGGTCGACCAGCAGCCCGGGTTCGAGACGTGCCGCGCATTCGCGATGGCGGCGCGCTGGCCCTCGGCCATCTCGGCGAAGCCGAAGACCCAGTCGTCGGCCACCCGGTGCGCGGTTGAGGCGTCGATGATCCGCGTGCCGTGCGGTTCCGCCAGCGCCACGGTCTCGCGCGCGGCATCGTCGGGCAGGCAGAGGATCGCGACGTCGGCCTCGGCCAGCGCCTCGGAGCGCGCCCCGGCATCCTTGCGGCGTTCATGGGCGACCTTCACAAGCGCGATATCGTCGCGGCGCTCGAGCCGCTCGCGGATCTGCAGTCCCGTGGTTCCGGCTTCGCCGTCGATGAACACCTTGTAGGCCATGGCCCGTCTCCTTTGTTTCCGCGCGTCCATAGCAGACCCGCCGGCGAATGGGAACGGCCCGGATGACCCCGGATTACCCCAGCGTCACGTCGAGCAGCATCATCAGGATCAGCCCCGCCAGAAGCCCGGTCGTGGCGCGGTTCTGGTGGCCGTGACGATGGGTCTCGGGAATGATCTCGTGACTGATGATATACATCATCGCGCCCGCGGCGAAGGTCAGCCCGACCGGCAACACGTAGGTCGAAACGGTCACCCCGGCGACGCCGAGAATGCCGCCCAGCGGCTCGACCAGCCCGGTCAGCAGCGCGATCCAGACGCTGCGCAGCCGACCGTAGCCCTGCCCGCGCAACGCCACCGCGACCGCCAGCCCCTCTGGCGCGTTCTGCAACCCGATGCCGGTGGCCAGCGACATGCCGTTGCTGACGTCGCCGCCACCGAAGCCGATCCCCACCGCCATGCCCTCGGGGAAGTTGTGGATGGTGATCGCGAGGATGAAGAGCCACAGCTTAGACAGCGCGCCGGGGTCCGAGCCCTCGGGGCCGGAAACGAAATGCTCGTGCGGCACGAGATGGTTCAGCGCCGCCACCGCAGCCGCACCGAGCGCGATCCCGAGACCCGCCGCCAGCGCCGCCATCGGCACCGAGCCGTAGATGCGTTCGCCGTGGTCGATGCCCGGCAGGATCAGCGAGAAGAACGACGCCGAGATCATCACCCCCGCCGCGAAGCCCAGCATCATGTCGTTGGTCCGGCGGGTGATCTCGCGCCCGAAGAGCACCGGCAGGGCGCCGATGCCGGTCATCAGGCCCGCCCCCATGCTGGCCAGGAATCCCCAGAGGATCATGCGCGCGTCTCCCGTGCCGTGGCCGCGCGTCCGGCCACCGCCCCAACCAGTTGCGCCGCGGCGCGGAAATGTCCAGCCTTCGAGATTGCCTCGGACGCGCCGAATTGGTAACCAAACCTGACCAGAGGGCCTCAAGGAGCGCGCCATGCCCACGATCACCGAAATCGAGGATCTCAAGCGGATCTACAAGCGGCGCGTGCCGAAGATGTTCTACGACTACTGCGAGTCCGGCAGCTGGACCGAGCAGACCTTCCGCGACAACGTCTCGGACTTCAACGAGTTGCGGTTGCGGCAGCGGGTGGCCGTCGACATGACCGGCCGCAAGACCGCGACGCAGATGATCGGCCAGGACGTCTCGATGCCGGTCGCTCTGGCGCCGGTGGGGCTCACCGGGATGCAGCACGCCGACGGCGAGATCCACGCCGCGCGCGCCGCCGGCAAGTTCGGCGTCCCCTACTGCCTGTCGACCATGTCGATCTGCTCGATCGAGGACGTGGCCGAGAACACCGACGCGCCATTCTGGCTGCAGGTCTACACGCTCAAGGACGACGACTTCATGCAGCGGCTCTTCGACCGCGCGAAGGCGGCGAAATGCTCTGCGGCAGTCATCACAGTCGACCTGCAGCTGCTCGGGCAGCGCCACAAGGACATCAAGAACGGCCTTTCCGCGCCGCCGAAGCTGACGCCGAAGTCGGTGGCCAACATGATGACCAAGGTGCCCTGGGGGCTGGAGATGCTGCAGACCAAGCGGCGTTTCTTCGGCAACATCGTCGGCCATGCCAAGGGCGTCGACGATCCCTCGAGCCTGAGCACCTGGACCGCCGAGAGCTTCGACCAGGCGCTCGACTGGGACCGCATCCGGCAGTTCCGCAAGATGTGGGACGGCCCGCTGATCATCAAGGGCATCATGGACCCGCGCGATGCGCTCGAGGCCTGCAACGTCGGCGCCGACGCCATCGTGGTGAGCAACCACGGCGGCCGCCAGCTGGATGGCGCGCTGAGCTCGATCCGGGCGCTGGCGCCGATCATGGACGCGGTGGGCGACCGCATCGAGGTGCATCTCGATTCCGGCGTGCGCTCCGGCCAGGACGTGCTGAAGGCGGTCGCCATGGGCGCCAAGGGCTGCTGGATCGGCCGCGCCTACATCTACGGCCTGGGCGCCATGGGCGAGACGGGCGTCTCGGAGGCGCTGCGGGTGATCCACAAGGAGCTCGACACCTCCATGGCGCTCTGCGGCCGCACCGACATCGAGACCGTCGACCGCGACATCCTGATGATCCCCAAGGGGTTCTCCGGCGACTGGGAGAACTGAGGCGGCGGGACCGGAGGGGGCGCTGCCCCCGTCCGCGTGCCGCGGACTCCCCCGAGGGTATTTGGAAAGAGAAGAAGACCGGGGCGTGGCGCGGGGTGCGGTCAGGCGGGGGCACGGGCGCTGCGGCGCATCCAGGGAACCAGGGCGAGCGGCACGAGGCAGAGGACCAGCGCCACGGCCGCGAAGGCCGCGGCGAGGCCCACCGCGCCCGACACGACCCCCATCATCGGCGGACCGAGGAAGAAGCCGAGGTAGCCGATCATCGACAGCCGCGCGATGGCGGCGGCGCGGGCCTCGGGCGTGACGCGGGCCGCCACGAAGGCGAAGCCCATGGGCACCAGCAGCGAGGCGCCGAGCCCCAGCGCCGCGAAGCCCGCGTAGGCCAGCATCAGCGTCGGCGCGAACGCGGCGAGCAGGCCGCCGGCGGCCGCCACC
>NZ_RAPJ01000019.1:0-156822 GCF_003703915.1 Salipiger sp. D13 | reverse complement strand
GGGGCATCGCGGGCGTCTCGGTGTCGCGGGCCTCGGCGGCGCGCATGCGCGGTTCGGGCGCCGCGACCGGGGCCGGCTGCGGTTCGGCCTCCGGCATCGCGCGGCTGTCGCCGTAGTCGTCGAAATCGCGGAAGTCGGCGAAATCGTCCTGGTCGTCGGTAACCGTGTCGTCGGGCTCGGGTTCCAGCTCGAAGGCCGGCGCCGGCGGAACGGTCCGCTCGGGCGCGGCGACCCGCGCCATCCCCTCTGCCCCGCCGGCGGGGGCCGACAGCGGCGGCTCGGGCGGCAGCGTATGCGGGTGGGCGTGCGCCGCGGTGAGCGGCGGCTCGCTGCGACGGGCCGAGGGATCGCGGTAGATCAGCGGCTCGGGCCGGCGGCCACGTCCCTTGGTCAGCGGCTTGCTCGGGTCGTATTCGAACTCGGGCTCGATCTCGATCATCGGGGCACCGCGACGGGCGCGGATCACGTCGGCGATCTTGGCCCGGATGCGGTCCTCGCCCGGCTCGGCGAACTCGTCGCCGTAGAGATCGCCGGCATCGACCAACTCGGGGTCGGGCAGCGGCTCCGAGGGGCGCCGGATCAGCGAGGGCACGCGCGCCAGCAGGCCGGGCTTCTTCGGCTCGGGTGCGGGCTCGACCCAGTCCATCTCGGGTGCGTCGGCGTAGTGGTCGTAGGCAGGCTCGGGCGCCGAGGCCTGCGGCATCGGCTCAGGCGCGGCATTGCGCACCACCGACGGCGGCGCGCGGCGGACCACGGCGGGCGCCGGGATCGCCTCCTGTGCCGCGGCCCAGGCGGCGGCCTCGGCCTCTTCCTGGCGGCGGCGCTCGCGACGGGCGGACTGCGCCGCCTGCATGTTCTGCGCGGCGGAGACCGAGGCGCTGGCCCCCCGCCCGAGCAGTGTCAGCAGGGTGGCGTAGACCATCACCATGCCGACCAGCAGGAAGCGGGCGATGCCCCGCAACTCGTTGCGGGTGAAGCCCAGCACGAAGCCGCCCATGGCGAGCAGCCCGACGGCAAGCACCACCATCACCAGCTTCAGGCCAAGGCCCGCGCCCAGCGGCAGGATTCCCAGCAGCGAGCCCATCATCATGTCGCCGAAGAGCCCGCCCAGCCCGAAGCTGTGGCTCCACTCGGGGCCGACGGTCTGGCCGGCGGCGTAGATGGCCGAGAGCGCGATCCAGATCGGAGCGAAGACGATCCGCGAGAGCGCGCGCTCTTCGCCCTGGTGTGCGGCGAGGCGAACGCCCCACACCATGAGCACGAGCGCGATACCCCAGCTGCCCCAGCCGACGATCATGAACAGCGGCGCCGCGATCGAGGCGCCGATCCGGCCCATCCAGTTCTGCACCGGCGCGTCGGTCGCCGACATCCACGACGGGTCGTCCGGCGTGTAGGAAGCGATCATCGCCGCGGCCATCAGCCCCAGCGCCACCAGAGCAAGCCCGGCCAGTTCCTTGCCGCGCTTCTCGATCGCCGCCTGCATGTTGCTGTCGAAGAGGGGATCGCGTCCCCGTGCCTGATATGCCATCGCTCGCCTCGTCTTTTTCTTATCGCTCATAGAGACAGTCACGGATCCGCGTGAGTCCCTGTTCGGTCTCGTCCTCGGGGGCCACCAGCGCGACCCTTATGAACGCCCGCCCCGGGTTGCCCGCTTCGGTATCACGCGACAGGAAGAGCCCCGGCAGGACCCGCACGCCCGTCTCGGTCCAGAGCTTCAGCGCCGCCGCCTCGCCGTCTTCGACCGGCAGCCAGAGGAAGAAGCCCGCCTGCGGCGGCTCGTAGCCCGGCACGCCCGCGAAGATGCGGTCGGCCATCTCGAACTTCGCGGCGTAGCGGGCCCGGTTCTCGACCACGTGCTCCTCGTCGGCCCAGACCCTCTCGCTGACGCGCTGGATCGGCAGCGGCAGCGGGGCACCGGCGTAGGCGCGCAGTTGCCGGATACGGGCAATGCACTCCGGTCCGCCGGCGACGAACCCCGAGCGGAGCCCGGGCAGGTTCGACCGCTTCGACAGCGAATGGAAGATCACCACGCGTTCGGGATCCGCGCCGATCTCATGCGCCACCTGCAACGCGCCCACCGGCGCCTCGCCCCGGTAGATTTCCGAGTAGCACTCGTCGGCGAGGATACGGAAATCATGCTTCTCCGCGAGCCTGATCAGCCGGGTCCAGTAGGCCCGGTCGGCCGCGGCGCCCTGCGGATTCGCGGGCGAGCAGATGTAGCACAGCGTCGCGCGGTCGAGGATGTCCCCGGGCAGGCTCTCGTAATCGGGAAGATGCCCGCTTTCCGAGGTCGCGTTGACGAACACCGGCTCGGCGTCGATCGACGCCGCGGCGACCGCGTAGACCTGGTAGAACGGATTCGGCATCAACACGGTCGGCCGCTGGCCGCGCTTGGTTTCGGGACCGAGGGCCATCGCCGCGTTGTAGAGCCCTTCGCGCGTGCCGTTCAGCGGCGCGACGCAGGTGCCCGGATCCAGCGTCACGCCGTAGCGGCGCGCGATCCAGTCGGCAATCGCCGCCTGCAACTCGGGCGTGCCCTCGTTCGGCGGATACTTCGCGAATCCCCCGACGTTGGCCGCCAGCACCTCGCCCACCCACTCGGGAAACGGGTGCTTGGGCTCGCCGATCGACATGTGAGTCACCGGACCGCCCGGCGCATGCGCGTCGAGCAGCGCCCGCAGACGCGGGAACGCATAGGGCGGCAGGTTCGAGAACCGCTCGGGAAACATGGGCAAGTCTGCCTTTGGCTGCCTGTGGTACTGCTTATGTTTTTCGGGGTCGTTTTCGCCCCGTTTTGCCGGAAGGATACGGGATTGGCCGGCGCCTCGTCCAGCGCCGTGATCCGGCGGAGCGGGGATGTGGCGCGAAAGCCTCAGGGGGCCGGCAAAGCGTGCAAGCCCCCTTTGGCGTTGCATTTTCCGCCGTTTCGCCATGTGCGGGCCGGCGGCTGTGCGCCCTGCCCTCGCCCTGCCCCGGTCCGGCCTCAGCCGCGCATCAGCTCGGGCAGGTCTCCGGAAATGCCGGCAGCCTCGCGGATGAAGCCGCGGCGCAGACCGGGCAGCGCGTTCACCGCCGCCATCCCGAGGTCGCGGCCGAGCCGCAGAAGCGGGTTGTCGTTCGAGAAGAGCCGATTGAACAGGTCGGTCGCCGCCGCGAGCGAGGCGGTGTCGAAGCGCCGCCACTGCTGGTAGCGTTCGAGCACCAGCGGCGAGGCGAAATCCTCGCCCCGGCGCACCGCGTGGCCCAGCACGTCGGCCAGAGCCGCCACGTCGCGCAGCCCGGCGTTGAGTCCCTGCCCCGCGATCGGATGCATCCCGTGGGCCGCGTCGCCCACCAGCGCCAGCCGCTCCGCGACGAAGGCATTCGCCAGCGTCAGGTTCAGCGGGTAGGCGAACCGCTGGTCGGCCAGCGAGATGTCTCCGAGGAAGTCGCCGAAGCGCGGCCGCAGCACGTCGAGGTAGGCCTCGTCGGGCAGCGCATTGATCGCGCGGGCCGCCTCGTCGCGCTCGCTCCAGACGATCGAACTGCGGTTGCCCGGCAGCGGCAGGATCGCCAGCGGCCCCGGCGGCATGAAGAACTGGTGCGCGACACCGTGGTGCGGCTTTTCATGCGCGATGGCGCAGACCAGCGCGGTCTGGCCATAGGACCAGCCAGTGCGCCGGATGCCCGCCCGCGCGGCCGTGCCGCTGCGGCGCCCGTCGGCGCCCACCAGCAGTCGCGCGCGCAGCACGTCGCCCCCGGCCAGCGTCACGGTCACGCCATGCGGCCCGGCTTCCTGCGCGATCACCGTCTCGCCGGCGCGCTGGGTCACATGCGGCGAGGCGTCCATCGCCGTCTTGAGCGCGCGGCGCAGGTAGCGGTCCTCGACCATCTGGCCCATCGGGCCTTCCTCGATCTCGGCCGAATCGAAATGCAACCCGAGGAACACGCGCGCCTCGCCGACGCGCCCGTCGGTGACCTTGATCTCGTGCATCGGCTGGGCGTGCTCCGAAAGCTCCTCCCAGAGGCCGAGATTCGCCAGCATCCGAACCGAGGCGAGCGCCAGCGCGTAGCCCCGCCCGTCGAAATCGTCACCGGCGCGGGTGTCGTCGGGCAGCGCGTCGATGACGGTGCTGCGCAGACCGGCCTGTGCCGCGGCGAGCGCAAGGGCCGGGCCGTTGAGGCCACCGCCGACGATGAGGATATCGCAATCATGTTCCATGCGGGCAAATATGCGCCCCTGCCCGGGATTGTCCATGCGCTGCGCTGCCGCTACCGTCGCCGCCAACAGGAAAGGGCATGACATGAGCGACTTGACGGAACTGAGCGCGGCGGATCTCGGGCGGGGCATCGGCAGCGGAGAGATCGACCCCGTCGCGCTGACGCAGGCCTTTCTCGACAAGATCGAGGCTCACCCGCTGGCAGACCGCATCTATGCCCGCCTGACGCCGGACCGCGCGCTGGCCGAGGCCGAGGCCGCCCGCAAGCGCGCCGCAGCCGGGCAGCGCCGCTCGCCGCTCGACGGGGTGCCGGTAAGTTGGAAGGATCTCTTCGACACCGCCGGTGTCGCGACCGAGGCAGGCTCGAAGCTGCTCGAGAACCGCATACCCGAAGACGATGCCGAGGTGCTGAAGGTGGCGACAGCCATGGGCCTCGTCTGTCTCGGCAAGACCCACATGTCCGAGCTCGCGTTCTCGGGGCTGGGGCTCAACCCGGTGACGGGGACGCCGCCTTCGGTCAACGACCCCGACGCCGTGCCCGGCGGCTCATCGTCTGGCGCGGCGGCCTCGGTGGCCTTCGGGCTGGCGCCGGCGGCGATCGGCTCGGACACCGGCGGCTCGGTGCGGATCCCCTCGGCGTGGAACGACCTCGTGGGGCTCAAGACCACCGCCGGTCGGATGTCGCTCGACGGCGTGGTGCCGTTGGCCAAGACCTTCGACACGGTGGGCCCGCTCTGCCGCACCGTCGAGGACGCCGCGCTGGTCTTCGCGGCGCTCGAAGGCCGCGCAGCACCGGACCTCAGGGGGGCTTCGCTGAAGGGACGGCGGTTCGCGCGTCTGACCACCATCGTGCTCGACGACCTGCGGCCCGAGCCCGCAAAGGCCTACGCGACGGCGCTCGACCGGCTGGCCGACGCCGGCGCCGAGATCGTCGACCTCGACGTGCCCGAACTGGCCGTGCCCATGGGCGACGCGGGCCTGCTCTTCACCACCGAGGCCTGGGCCAACTGGGGCGAGGCCATCGACGCCAATCCCGACGTGATGTTCCCGCCGATCCGCGAGCGCTTCGCGGCGGGCCGCAACGCCAACGGCGCCGAGCACTGGCGTGCGCTCGAACGCATGGCCGCCGCGCGTGCCGCGTGGGCCGCGGCGACCGCGGAATTCGACGCGGTGCTCTGCCCCACCGCCCCGAACCTGCCCCCGAACCTGGCAAAGCTCATGGAACAGGGCGAATACTACGTCACCGAGAACCTGCTTACCCTGCGCAATACGCGGGTCGGCAATGTCATGGGCCTCTGCGCCCTGAGCCTGCCGACCGGGCTGCCTTCCTGCGGGATCTCGCTGATGTGCCCGCCCAACGCCGAGGACCGGCTGCTGCGCCTCGGGGCCGCCGCCGAGGCTGCGCTGGCCTGAGCCCCCCTGCCCTTCCCCGGCGCGCTTCCCTTGACGGGGCGCGCGTGCCAGAACCCTTCCGAGGGTTTTCAGGGAGGACAGGAGACCATGACCGAGAAATGCGTGATCGTGACCGGGGCGGCCCGGGGCATCGGGCTGGCCAGCGCGGACCTCTTCCGCGAGGAAGGCTGGAAGGTGGTCATCGTCGACCGCGACAGGGGCGCGCTCGACGAGGTGGCCGCCGCCCGGCCCGACCTGCTGGCGCTGCCGCATGACGTGTCGGACCCCGATCAGGTCGCCGCGATGCTGCGCGACACGCTCGCATGGGCCGGGCGGCTCGACGCGCTGGTCAACAACGCCGGCGTCGCCGAGTTCGGCCCGATCCGCGACTGCGACTTCGCCATGTGGCGGAGGGTGATGGCCACCAATCTCGACGGCGTGTTCCTCTGCAGCCAGGCCTGCACCGAGGCGCTTGCCGCGACCCGGGGCGCCATCGTCAACATCGCCTCGATCAGCGGGCTGCGCGCCTCGACCCTGCGGGTTGCCTACGGCACCTCGAAGGCCGCGGTGATCCAGCTTACCAAGCAGTATGCCGCGGAGCTGGGCGAAGTCGGCGTACGGGTGAACTGCGTAGCGCCGGGACCGGTGCGCACCAAGCTCGCGATGGCGGTGCATTCGCAGGAGATCATCGACGCCTATCACGACGCGATCCCGCTGAACCGCTACGGCTCCGAGCGCGAGCTGGCCGAAGCCATCGTGTTCCTGGCGTCCGAGCGGGCGTCCTATGTTACCGGGCAGGTGCTGGCGGTCGACGGCGGGTTCGACTCGACCGGCGTTGGCCTGCCGGCCCTGCGCGGCCGGGTCTCGGACCCCGCCTGACGGCTTCCGACAGAACAGGACCGGCGCCACGAGGACGCCGGTCCATTGCCATTCAGCCGAGGCGAGCCGTTACTTGATGCGCTGGCCGTTGGCGAAGACCTGGCCGTTCTCGCGCACCTCGATCTTCGAGGTCATCGTGTCGGGCTCGGAGCCCGGAACGCCGAACATGCTCATCATCATGCGCGTGCCCATGGCCTGCTCTTCGGGGATGAAGCCCATTTCGACCAGCCTGTCGATCAGCCCGTTGGCGCCCGCGACGGTGAGGTCGATCGCACCGCTCGGCGCCGGCATCCCGTCGAAGGTCTCGAGATCACTGTTGTCGAAGGTGAAGGCGCCGCTGCCGGTGATCTCGGCGCCCACCGCCTTGACCTGCAGGTTCTCGAGCGTCAGCGCGTTCAGCTCACCCGGCTTGGTGTCACCCCCCTCGAGCGTCTCGACCTGCTCGGGATCGAGGAAATCGATGTAGGGCGTCGCCTTGCCGGTAAGATCGAGCGCGATGGTGGCCGGATCGCGCGGCAGCACCTGCCCCGGATCGAAGATGTTCCAGATCATGTCGCTGGTGGTGAACCCCGCCAGCGTCAGCCCCAGCGAGAAATCCTGCGGCTCGTCGGACTTGCTGAGCGGCGCCGAAAAAGAGAGCCCCATCTCGTCCATCTCGGCACTGAGCGGAAACGGGAACTCCGGCGTCGTCATCGAGATGTTCAGCGCCTGCGCGCTGGTCGCGTAGCGCACCCCGTCCGGCGAGAGCGCGAACTCGAAGCTGCCACCCTCGCTCGACGATTCCCCGGTCGTCGCCTTGCCATCCTCGGTACCCGAGAACTGGCTCTCGCTCGCGTCGTAGCTCATGCGACCACTGACCGAGAAGCCCGCCTCCAGGAGTGCCGGCATGTCGCTCGTGTCGAGCCCCATCGGAACGGTGGAATCGCTTTCGATGGCGAAGCCGCTCATCGAGCCCTTGAACATGCCGCTGTTCTCGCTGTCGCCATCGACCTCGGGATCGCGCCCGAAGATGTCGTATGCAAGCTCGCCCAGCGAGGCGGTCTGCACGATGTGACGCTGCTCACCGGTCACGGTGACCTGCGTCTCGCCGTCGACCGGGCCGGCCGAAAGGGTCGCCCGCGCCGCGCTGCGCGGGATGTCCTCGCCGTCGACGGTCAGGCTGCCCAGCGCCAGCGTCATCCGCGTGGCCTCGTAGTCATAGGTCATGTCGCCGGGCGATCCCGACACGAGCATCGAGAAGCCTTCGAGCCCATGGTCGATCACCATCTGCATCGACTCCTCGTCCTCTGGCGCCACATCGACCGAGATCGGGATGGACTGCGGCAGATCGACACGCACCGACCCGTCGCCGGTGTCGGTGAAGGTCATCTGCTCCATCGCCATCGACAGGCCGCCGTTGGCGTCGGGAATCGCCAGCCGCAGGCTCAGGTCCGAGACGGTCAGCGTGTCGCCGGCCATGCTCTCCGTCGCCGAGACCTCGTAGCCGAAGCTCTGCAGGTAGGCATCGAGGTCGTCCCAGACCTGCTGGGGCGTGACATCGGCCATGGCGGGCTGCGCCGCCAGCAGCGCCGCCACCCCGAATGTTGCCGTCTGGTTCGCGAACCGCATGATGTGCCCCTTCCTTCGTACGGACATAGTTTGCCCAAAGCTTCTGCCCCCGCTCGGGCGGGGTCAAGAGGCTGGACCGGTGGTATTCCGGCCTTTACCAAGGAGGAGAATCGAAAAAACGAGGCAGCCCATGGACCTGACAGGGAAAACCGCGCTCATTACCGGCGCAAGCCGGGGCATCGGCGCCGCCACCGCCCGGGCCTTTGCCGAGGCCGGCGCCAAGGTGGCGCTGGTGGCCCGCAGCCGCGATGCCATCGCCGATCTCGCCGGCGAGATCGGCCCCGCCGCCGTCGCCATCCCCTGCGAGATCTCGCGCTACTGGGAAGTCGAGCAGGCGGTACAGAACTGCCTGCGGGCCTTCGGCTCGCTCGACATCCTCGTCAACAATGCCGGCGTGATCGACCCCATCGCGCCGCTCGGGGCGAGCGATCCGGCGGACTGGGATGCGCTGATCGACATCAACATCAAGGGCGTCTACCACGGCATGCGCGCCGCGCTGCCGGTCATGGAAGAGGCCGGCGGCGGAACGATCCTGACCATCGGCTCCGGCGCCGCCCAGCGCCCGCTCGAGGGCTGGTCGGCCTATTGCACGTCGAAGGCGGGCGCGCTGATGCTCACCCGCGCCGCCGACGAGGAATACCGCGACAAGGGCATCCGCGCGATGTCGCTGTCCCCCGGCACCGTGGCGACCGACATGCAGCGCACCATCAAGGCGAGCGGCGTCAACGCCGTCAGCGAGCTCGACTGGTCCGATCACATCCCGCCCGAGTGGGTCGCGCAGACCCTGCTGTGGATGTGCAACTCGGAAGCCGACCGCTTCCTCGGCGGCGAGATCTCGCTGCGCGACGAGGACATCCGCAAGACGGTCGGCGTCGCATGATCTCGCTCGAACGGGACGAGGGCTACTGGATGGCGGTCATCGACCGTCCGGACAAGGCCAATTCGCTGACGCCCGAGATGCTCGAGAAACTCTGCGAGATCGCCGAGGCCGCGCGCGACGCGCAGGTGCTGGTGCTGACCGGGGTGGGCAAGGTGTTCTCGGCCGGGGCCGACCTCGAGGCGGCCCGCGCGGGCCTTGCCACCTCGCCGCTCTGGGAGCGGCTGTCTGGCGCGCTGGCCCGGCTGCCCGGGCTCACGATCTGCGCGCTCAACGGCACCGTCGCGGGGGGCGCCATGGGCATGGCGCTGGCCTGCGACCTGCGCATCTCGGTGCCCGGCGCCAAGGTGTTCTACCCGGTGATGAAGCTCGGCTTCCTGCCGCAACCCTCGGACCCCGTGCGGCTTTCGGCGCTGGTCGGCCCGGCACGGGCCAAGATGATCCTCATGGCAGGCCAGAAGATCCCTGTCGAGGAGGCGATGACCTGGGGTCTGATCGACCGCGTGGTCGAGACGCCGGAGGCACTTCTTCCCGAGGCCCGCGCCCTTGCCGCCGACACGATGGAAGCCGATCCCGCCAACGCGCGGGCGATCAAGGCGCTGATCCGCTAGCGCCATGTGCGGGCGCTACGCGATCACGCTGGCCCACGAGGCCATGACCCGGATCTTCGAGGCCGCGCCCGCGAACGACCTGCCCGAGGTTCCGAACTTCAACGTCTGCCCGACGACGGCGGTGCACACGGTGCGCAGCGGCGACGGGCAGCGCAGCCTGTCGGCGATGCGCTGGGGCTTCCTGCCGCACTGGTACAAGACCCCGACCGACGGCCCGCTGCTGATCAACGCCCGCGCCGAGAGCATTGCCGAGAAACCGGCCTTTCGCGACGCCGCCCGCGCCCGGCGCTGCCTGATCCCCGCGAGCGGGTTCTACGAATGGACCAAGGACGCCGACGGCAACCGCCTGCCGTGGTTCATCGCGCCGGCCGAGGGCGAGGTTCTGGCCCTCGCCGGCATCTGGCAGGACTGGGAGCACGACGGCCAGCAGCTCCGCACCTGCGCCATCGTCACCACGGGCGCGGCGGGCGAGATGGAGAAGATCCACCACCGGATGCCGGTGGTGCTTGCGCCTGCGGACTGGGGGCTCTGGCTCGGCGAGGAAGGCCATGGCGCGGCACGGCTCATGCAGCCCGCGCCCGAGGGGATGCTGCGCTTTCACCGCGTGAGCACCGAGGTCAACTCTAACCGCGCCAGCGGCCCGCAGCTCATCGAGCCGCTCTGAGCCGCCGCCGGCCCGGCGTCAGTTCTGCGTCGTGTCCGGAACCGGATCGGCCACGTAGCTGGCCTCGTGGTTGCGCTCGAGGTTGCGTTCGAGATCGAGCGGCGGTTCCGAGGTATAGTCGATCACCCCGGTGGCAAGGCTGCCTTCGGTCAGGAGATCGCCGAACGTCTGCGTCATGCCCTCGGCCACGGTGATGACAGTCTGGCCCGCGGGCAGAAGCAGCCCGGTGCTCCAGCTCTGATCGGTCGCCACGGCGGACATCGGCAGGTCGGATTCATTCACGAAGCGGACGGTGTCGCCGACGTCGGGATAGATCTGGTCGGGGAAATAGCCGATCCCCATCATCAGCACGTAATGCTCGGCCGCCTGCAGCGGCGCGGCGAGACTGCCGAGGGCGAGGACGAGGATCCCGGTCTTGCGCAGCATGGTTCGCTCCTTCGAACAAGCACATCGGCCCCCACCGCATGGCTGCCGCGATCCTTAAGGGATGACTAAGGCGAAAGTTTGACCCGGGGCCGGCGGCCAAGGTGCTCCGTCAGATCGACGCGCGCGCGCCACCCTCGCCGACCAGCGCCGTGGCGATCATGTCGGCGGCCGACGGCCCGAGCGCCAGCGGCGTGTCATGCAGGATCGACAGGCGGGTGAGCGCCTGCAGGTCGGCCTCGCCGCCATGCGGCACGGTGGGGTCGGCGAAGAAGATCACCGCGTCGAGCTCGCCCGTGGCGATCAGCGCGCCAAGCTGCTGGTCGCCCCCGCGCGAGCCGCGCTGCAGGCGGCGTACGGACAACTTCGGCGCGGCCTCGGAGATCATCCGGCCGGTGCTGCCGGTGCAGACCAGCCGGTGCCCCTCGAGCGCGGAGGCATGGCGCGTGACCCAGGCGCGAAGATGCGCCTTGCGGGTGTCATGCGCGGCCAGCGCGATGCGGCGCGGCGCGGTTGATCGGGCGCGGGCCTTCGCGGTGAAGTTCAGGATCGCGCGCACCTGCGCGGCAAAGCCCGGCCCGTCGGCGGGAAACGCACCCGCCAGCGCGGCGGTGCCCACGGTGAAGCCCCCTGCCCCCGCTGCGGCGGCGGCGTTGATCCGGGCCTCGCCGTCGATGCTGCCGGCCATGATGACCGGTTTCTCAACCGCGTCGCAGACCTGCCGCATCAGGTCGGGCACGTCCCCCGCGAAGCGGTAGGCGAGCAGGTCGAGCCCATGGACGTGTTCGAGGTCGGTCAGCCGCTTCGCCGAGTCGACCACCGCCGAGACGGGGCCCTCGAGTACGCTCGGGTGGCCGGTGATCTCGCCGCAGAAGGGATAGTAGCGCAGCGGATGATCGCGGGTGACCTGTGTCACCACCTCGGGGCGCGTGCCCCCGAGCAGGCAGTCGACGTCGAGCTCGACCGCCGCGCGGGCCGAGGCCATCTCGCTCGCCTCGTCAAGGCTCACCACCTCGAGATAAGACCGCCCGCCGGCGGCACGGATGGCATCGGAAAGCCCCGTGAGCTCGGAGAACGGCAGGCCCACGTCCTTGAAGCCGATGTGACGCACGCCGCCCTCGAGCGCCTCGTCGATCCGCGCCCTCGCGTCGGGGATGGTGCGGTCGTTCTCGGTGAGCATGAGGATGAAGTCGAAGGCCATGGGCGGATCTCGCGGGCTTGGGCCGCAACGCGCGGCGGGACAGGGGAAACCGGCGGCCCGACCCGCAGGCCGGTCCGCCGGTGCAACCTAGAGGCATGTGCCCGCCTGTCCAAGCGTCAAGCGAGCGCCGTGCCGGACCGGGGCGCCACTTGGCGCGCCCCGCCCCGCCGTCAGCGCTTTTTCATCGCGTCCATCAGCGCCGCGCCGAGCGCGCCGGTCTGGTCCGCCGACTGCTTGCCGCCGCCGCGGCCGCCCTTGCCGGGCTTGCCCTGCCGCGCCGCCTTGGGTGCCGGCTGCGCCCGGTCGCGGCCGCCCTCCCCGGCACCCCGCGCACCGCCGTCCTTGCGCATCGACAGGCCGATGCGCTTGCGGGCCACGTCGACCTCGGTCACGCGCACGCGCACCACGTCGCCGGCCTTGACCACCTCGTGCGGATCCTTGACGAACCGGTCGGCAAGCTGGCTCACGTGCACGAGCCCGTCCTGGTGCACGCCGATGTCGACGAAGGCCCCGAAGGCCGCGACGTTGGTCACCGTGCCCTCGAGCGACATGCCGGGCTTCAGGTCCTTGATGTCCTCGACCCCCTCGGCAAAGGTCGCGGTCCGGAAGCTCGGGCGCGGATCGCGGCCCGGCTTTTCCAGTTCCGACAGGATGTCCTTCACCGTCGGCAGGCCGAAGCTCGCATCGACGAACTGCTCCGCCCGCACAGCCTTCAGCGCCTCGGGCTGGCCCATGATCTGCCGGATGTCGCGCCCGCAGGCCTGCACGATGCGGCGGGCGACGTCATAGGCCTCGGGGTGCACGGCGGAGGCATCGAGCGGCTCGTCGCCCTCGCGGATGCGCAGGAAGCCCGCGCTCTGCTCAAAGGCCTTGGGGCCGATGCCGGTGACCTTCTTCAGCGCCTTGCGCGACGGGAAGGCGCCATGCGTGTCGCGATGCGCGACGATCGCCTGCGCCAGCGACGGCCCGAGCCCCGCCACATGCGCCAGCAGCGGCGCCGAGGCGGTGTTCAGGTCCACGCCCACGGCGTTCACCGCGTCCTCGACCACCGCCTCGAGCGCACGCGCGAGCAGCCGCTGGTCGACGTCGTGCTGATATTGCCCGACACCGATGCTCTCGGGGGTGATCTTGACGAGCTCGGCCAGCGGGTCCTGCAACCGACGCGCGATCGAGACCGCGCCGCGCAGGCTCACGTCGAGCTCGGGGAACTCCTTCGCCGCCAGCTCCGAGGCGGAATAGACCGAGGCCCCGGCTTCGGAGACCACCACCTTCGTCGGTTTCGGCCCCTCCGGCAGCATCTTCAGCGCATCCGCGACGAAGCGCTCGGTCTCGCGGCTGGCGGTGCCGTTGCCGATGGCGATCAGCTCGACTCCGTGGCGCTGGATCATCCGCAGCACCTGCTCTTCGGAGCCGCGCAGGTCGCGCTTCGGCGGGAACGGGTAGAGCGTCGCCGTCTCGAGCAGCTTGCCGGTGGCGTCGACCACCGCCGCCTTGACCCCGGTGCGGATGCCCGGATCGAGCCCCAGCGTCGCCTTGCTGCCCGCCGGTGCCGCCAGAAGCAGATCCTTGAGGTTGCGCGAGAACACCCGGATCGCCTCCTGGTGGGCACTGCGGCGCAGCTCGGTCATCAGGTCGACATACATGTTGAGGCTGAGCTTCACCCGCCACGTCCAGCCCGCCGCCTCGCGCAGCCAGCGGTCGCCGGGGCCGTCGCCGGGAATGCCGATGGCCTGCGCGACGATGCCCACGGCCCGCTCGGTGCCGGTCTCGGGTTCGGGCGCGATGGCCACGGTGACGATCTCTTCCTTCGAGGCGCGCAGGATGGCCAGCGCCCGATGCGCCGGAATGTCGGCCCAGCGCTCGCTGTGGTCGAAGTAGTCCGAGAACTTGGCTCCGGCCTCTTCCTTGCCCGGCTGCACCCGCGCGGTGATGCGGGCCTCACGGCGCATGAAGTCGCGCAGCTTGCCCAGAAGCTCGGCGTTCTCGCTCAACTCCTCGGCGAGGATATCGCGCGCGCCCTCGAGCGCAGCCTTGACGGTCTCGACCTCGTCACCGGTGTAGCCCTCGGCCAGCGCCTGCGGATCGGCGCGGCGGTCGTCGAGAATGCCACGTAACAGCGGCTCGAGGCCGCGCTCGCGGGCGATCATCGCCTTGGTGCGGCGCTTGGGGCGATACGGCAGGTAGATGTCCTCGAGCGCGGCCTTGGTCTCGGCCTGCGTAATCGACCGGGCGAGCGCGTCGGTCAGCTTGCCCTGCCCCTTGATCGACTCGAGAATCGACGTCCGCCGCGCCTCCATCTCGCGCAGGTAGGTCAGCCGCTCGCCCAGCGTGCGCAGTTGCGTGTCGTCGAGGCCCCCGGTCACTTCCTTGCGGTAACGCGCGACGAAGGGAACTGTGGCGCCCCCGTCGAGCAGCTCGACCGCGGCGGCAACCTGGTCGGGCTTCGCGGCGATCTCGGTGGCGATGGTGCGGGCGATCCGTGCGGCGGTATGATCCAAGGACAGTGCTCCTCTCGTTCGGGACCGTCCTGATACGCCGGGCCGCGACGCGCGCCAAGCCCGATGTCGGCGGCGCCCCGCGCGGGCGCAAGAGCCCGCCGAGCACGTGGCGTCAGCTGCTAGAACACGCCCATCGAGAGCCCCGCCGCCAGCGCCGCGCCCAGCTCGCGGCAACGGTCGAGCTCTTCCTCGGGGATGGTCTTCTTGGCCATGATCGCCTCGGGCGTCTGGGCATGGGTGCAGAGAATCAGCGGCGGCTGCGCCTCCTTGAGCCGCCAGCCCGTCGCGATCCGCGCCGCCTGCCGCGCCGCGTTCTCGCCGTCGGACCCGGCGCAGATCATCAGCGCGTAGGGGCGGCCCTCGATCCGGCCGAGCACCGGGTAGTAGCAGCGGTCGAAGAACTCCTTCATGGCGCCCGACAGCGCCGCGAGGTTCTCGGGGGCGCAGAACAGATAGCCGTCGGCGTCGAGCAGGTCCTCGGGCTCGGCCTCCTCGGCACGCAGGAGCCGCGCCGGGCCTTCCTCGGCGGCCGCATCACGCGCGGCCTCGGCCATCAGGCGGCTGCCGCCGGTGCGGGAATGATAGACGATGAGCAAGGTCATTTCCGCAGCCTAGCGAAGCCTCGCCGCGTGGGAAAGCCGGTGCGCGACGCCGACTTGACGCACGCCGGCCCATGTCATATGCACCCGCCCACAGAGCGGGCGTTGTGTAATGGTAAGACCCTTGCCTTCCAAGCAAGAGATACGGGTTCGATTCCCGTCGCCCGCTCCAACCTCCTCAACAACGCCTCGAGTTTCCGCGCCTGCATAAGGCTCACCGGCTGGTTTCGAGCGCTGATCTGAGCAGGTCTGCAGCGGACGTTGGTCCCGATTGCCCCTTCGTGTTGGTCTTTGCGCCAATCCTCCAGCATTTCAGCGATATCGTCTGGACGCATTCACAGGTGCGCTTCACGCATTCGGCTCGGAGCCGTGCGTTGAAAGCCTTTATTCAGGCGTTGTTCCGGGTGGCCCATATCCTTTTCGAGATGAACCCGCTGCCCTGACGCGGAAGGTGTCTGGCTCGCCGGTGCGCATCAACACCCCCTTTGAGAATCGCGCACCTGTCTTCGCCCCGTCAGGTGAGGTGTGCCTCTAGCATCCGTAGTTGCAGCTCCGCGCAAGACCCCCGATCAGTTTCGCTCCGGCCGGTCGTTCGCAGCCCGGGTCGGACTGACGAAACGTCCTCATGGCTTGGGCGGCAAACAACCTGTGGGCGGCATCATCGGGCGGTGCCGGCAGCCATGCCGTGCTGAGCCAACAGGCGGAACACTCGGTGGCCCCGACCCGCGCGACACAGCGCGAAATCCTCTTGCACAGCAAGAGCCCTCACACGCGGCTCAATGGCCGAAAGACCAGACACTGCACCGTCGCAGGAGCCACCCATAGCTTCGGATCAAAATAGATTTACAATTTAAAGTAGTGCGACTATCGTAAAAGTTGTTTCTTGATTTTGAATATCACCCGCAACAATGTTTGTAAGAAAGGTCCACCATGTTCCGGACCACGCTGGCAGCTTCTATTTCACTGGCCCTGCTGTCATCCCATGCAGAGGCATCCTGCCCCACGACAACACCTGCCGATTACAGCGGGCAGACCATCAACGACTTCAATTTCGGAGCGTGCCCCGCGAACAGTCTCGACCATGCAAATTTCACCGGTGCCAATCTCCAGGGGTCGACGTTCGCCAAGGCGAACCTGACCTCCGCAAACTTCACCGGCGCCGACCTCGGACCAAGCGCCAAGTATCCCGCGGTGAATTTCAGCGGAGCGAACCTTACCAAGACCGTGTTCACCGGCGCCGAGATGCCCGAGACGAATTTCACGTTCGCAACGTTTCATTGCACCGATTTCTCGCAGACGAACCTGCTTGAGGCGACATTCGGCGCGACGCAGAACATTCTTGCCGACACCACCTGCCGAACCAATTTCACGGGTGCCAGTCTCGAAATCGACCTTATCACCGACCCCTCGTCCCCCGATCGGCGCGCCAACTGGCGCGTGAGCGATTTCACCAATGCCAACTTCCACGGCGTCGACCCCGCCAAGGTCAATTTTCGCGGCCAGGATCTGAGCGGCGCGATCCTGACGGACACGAATCTTGCGGCACTCGATTTCACCGGCGCCAATCTCAGCGAGGTCAAACTCGACCGTGCCTTCCTTCAGCACGCGGTCTTCGACGGCACGGCTCTGAACGGGGCCAATTTCACCGGAGCGGCGCTTACCGGGAGCACCTTCGTCTGCGCGCAGGGCTTCGGCGCATCGGGGGGCACCAAGACCGCCGACGGCAGCCCCTGCCCCAAGGCTCCGGCGCCGATCACCGCCTCGGACCCCGCGGACTTCACCGACGCCACGGCGGACAACACCGACTTCACCGGCGCGCAGCTTTCCCAGTCGCGGTTCTCGGGCGCGGTGCTCACCCGCAGCACCTTCACCAACGCCGACCTCAGTCAGGCGATATTCGAGGCACAAGGCGCGTCGATCCCGCCGGCGCAGGTCACGTTCGCGATCTTCGACCATGCAAGGTTCAGCCAGGCACGGGTCTCGTCGGTCAACTTTTCCGGATGCTCGATGATCGGTGCCGATTTCAGCGGCACGACGCTCAGCGGAACCAACTTCGCCGGTGCGACGATGGACACCGCCCAGTTCGCAAAGGCCAACATCCAGCAGACCAACTTCAGCCAGGCCAGCCTCAAGTCGGCGGGCTTCGTGGGCGCGACGATCTCGCAGATCACCGGCGCGGGAAAACCGCCCGAGTTCAGCTGCGCGCAACTCGGCGGAGCGGATTTCTCGAACGCTTCGGTCAGCTCGGCACTGTTCAACGATGCGGTGATGGTCGACAGCCAGTTCTGCTGCAAGCCCAAGACCGCGGGCGCGGATCCCTATTGCGGCATCATAGACAGCCTCGGAATCGCCTACGGTCCGACCAGTTTTCCGAACGTGACCGGCACCTCTGTGCGCTGCCCCGACAACAGCCTCGCAAGCGACACCGGATCGGGCAAGACCCCGGGCGAGCTCTGCCCCGACACCTGGCGGCTGGCCTCGAACTGGACGACGACCGGCTGCACGGCGTCCGGTCAGACCACCATGTGGTCGATCAACTGCAACGCGGGCCCCGGCAACGTCGTGCATTTCGCCGACCAGAACCTGAAGTCCTGCATCCTGGAGAGCCTGCCCGCCGGCCAGACCGAGGTGCTCATCACCACGGCCGAGGCGATCGGCGCGGTCAACTGTCCGGCGCGGGGCATAACCGATATCACCGGCCTCGAGCATTTCACCGCGATGCACACGCTCGACCTGAGCGACAACAAGCTCACCAGCTTCGGGCTCAAGTTCACCGGGAACAAGACCGGACTGGTTTCGCTCAATCTCGAGTCGAACCAGCTCACGTCGCTGGACCTGTCGAGCATTGAGCCCATCGAGTTTCTCAATGTCGCCGACAACGAGCTGACCGGGATCACCCTGTCTGCCAACACCTACCTGTCGTCGCTCAACGCACAGTACAACAAGCTTACGAGCTTCGTTCTGCCAGTTCAGAGCACCATGCTCTACGCGGACCTGTCCCATAATGCCCTGACGGACGTGCTCGGCCCATTTGCCAAGGATCTCGGCGCGCTGACCTCGCTGAGCTTCCTCGACCTTTCGAACAACGCGCTGAGCACCATCGGACCGGTCCAGTCACTTCTCACCGAAGAGACCAAGTCCGGCAGCGCCGGCGGCGCGCTCGGACGGCTTTTCCTGCAATGCAATCCGAACCTTGCCTGCGGCGACCTGGGCGCCGTCGACGGCACGAAATACCCCGCAATCGGGACAGCCGGATGCAGCAGGTACATCGCATCCAGCCGGTCATGGGTCGGAGAGCCCCATCCCGGCTGCAACTGAATGATCGTCTAGCGGAGCCGGGAGATCCCTAATGACACTGACCATGACAGCCAAACCCATCATGTTCCACGCGGACCTGTCCGATGCCCACCCGGGCGAGGACTACTTCCTCGCTCACATGGGAAAGCGGCACCGTTTCGTGCCTCATACCGAAGAGACGCGCGCCGCCGCGATGGGGGAGGCGCCGCACCAGCAGTGTCGCGACGCGCTCAAGGGGGTCACCCACTACATCGAGGCCCCGGTTCACATGCCGGCCGAGACGGTCTCGCGTATCCACATCCGCCACACCATGCGCGGCTTCGAGGGCAGCCACGGCGAGGAAGGCATCAGCCACTCCGCGATGTATTTCCCCCATGAGGACGACGCATTTGCCACCGACGCAAGCATGGTTCACGCCACGCCCATCGATTACACCTCGACCGCGAAGACCTTTCTCTTCCACCACCCCGACCTGGTGACCAAGGACAAGGCCGGGGCCAAGATCATCCTCGACCTGATGGACAGCCCGAACGTCGCGACCCAGGTGAACGCACTGGCGACGCAGATGCGGATGATGGGGCAGCCGACCGAGTCCTCGGGCTGGGCGACGCTGCAACCTTTCGTCGAAAAGAGCGAAGAGGCGGATTACGACAAGAAAGCCTGGGGCACCTATCGCCAGCACCCCAGCGACCAGATTCAGGGCGCTGCTGCCGCTCCGCTCAAGATGCTGATCAATCAGGTCAACAACCTTCAATCTCTGGAAAACATCAAGTGGACGGTGCAGACCGGCACAGCCGTGCAGAGCGAAGACGGCGGTCCGCAGGTGCAGAAATTCGCCGAACTCCTGGCCTTGCCGCCCTCGGAACGACTGGCGGCGCAGGCTGGTGACGCCTGGTCGGTGGCGGTGGCCAACACCAGCCCCGTGAACATGCTGACATTCAAGGTCTCGGTGGCCGATGCCGCCAAGAACCAGGTCAAGGTCACGTTCGAGAACACCGCATTCCGCTATCTCGGTCTCTATGTCCGCTTCTACGATGCCGCGGGCAAACCGATGAAGCTGCCGAACTGGACCGTGGACGACGAGGGGCTCTCGACGAAGATCATCATCGAGGCCTTCGACAACCAGTACGACGACCTGCGCTTCATCGGCATGATCTCTCCGATGAACTCGGTCTACGCGGTGCCGGTCCCGCCGCCCGGAGAGACCGAGGTCACCTTCACCTTCCCGCCCGGCGCCGTGTCGTGCTCCCTTTACGGGTCGGGTCTCGGCACCGGCGCGGACCCATGGCCCAAGACCCCGGCGCTTGGCGGGATCCTGACCGCGGTCTTCAATCTTGGCGTTCCGTCGATGCTGCTTGCGGTGGGGGCGGCGGCGCAGTCCTACAAGCCGCTCTACGACATCGTGCAGCAACTGAGCTCGAACAAGAAGGTGATGGCCGCGGGCGCGGCCCTGATCGCCGCCTATATCGGCGGCACCTCCGCGGCCAACCGGTCGTTCAACTGGTCCGCCGCGACGTCGGTCGTCAAGTTCCTGTTCAGCTCGGGGGTCGGCAAGGCGCTGGCCTGGGCCGAGGCCGAGATGGCCGGCGGCGCCATCGAGGACGAGATTCCCTTCGCGGGCTGGATCATGCTGACGGTGAATATCCTCACGACCGTGGCCCAGATGACCGAGACCATCGTTACCATCGCCACGTCGCCGTGGAACATCGAGAACAAGGTGGCTGTCACCATCACCTCGACCATCGACGTCTTCCCCGACCCGAGGGCGCAGGTCTTCCCGCACGGGTCCGAGCGCAAGTATGTGGTCAAGCTCATCTACCAGAACGAGAACCGTCCCACGGTCAGCTACGAGCATGCGCTTGGCGACACAGATGCGCCCACGAGCCTGCAGGCGGTCTTCGAGGGCAACACGCTCGGCGGATCGGTCAAGCTTGAGGCGGATTTCTACGTTGGCGACTGGCTGGCCGGCAAGGCGACAACCGGCTGGCTGCCAAATGACGAGACCACGATGGCCCAGCAAAGCCTCTACCTCGTGGAATACCCGGTCCCGCTGACCGACAAGTCGATCTACGAACACAAGCAGATCCTGACCTATGCGGGCGGCGCCTATGCATGGACGAACACGTCGACCGCACCGACCGCAACCGTGGCCAGCCGCAACAACGCACCAACCGGCAACAACTTCGGCGACTGGACCGGGCTCTCTCTCAGCCAGCGCAAGGCGACGCTAGGGATCGGCTTCCAGGCCGCGGGCACCGGCCTGCCGCAATGCGGCCAGACCACGCCCGGCGGGCAGCTCTTCACCTTCCAGACCGTCGCGATACCCGGCATGCCCTCCATCGACGAGACCTTTCCCTCCTGCGGCTTCGCGGGGCGTTCGCGCATGGTCTTCGACTACTTCCCGCCAAAGTTCCTGATGGACAGCAGCGGCAACTGGGCAAAGGGACCGGACGGGAAGATTCCGACCCCGGATCCAAAGGACCTCGATCTCGGCGAGTACTACATTGACCCCCGCCCCTCCTCGCTGCCCCCCGAACAAGGCGGCGGCTTCCACCTGAGAAAGGTCACGCTCGAAACCGGGGCGCCCTTCGACATGGACCCGGTGCAGCCGAGCTACGGGCGCTTCCCGCTGTTCCCCGACTCCGTGTCGTTGCACCCATCGCTCAAGGTCATCGGCACCAACTCTTCGACCAAGAAGCTGATGGTGGCCCGTCTGACCATCGGCGGCGCCGCCGACGACGCCGTGCCACTGGCGGAATTCGCCGCAGGTCCTGCCACCGATCCGACCCGCCCGGGACTGATGTTCTATCCTGTTGCCGTGAGCTGCGCCTACGATGGCACCATTCTCGTGCTCGAAGATACCTCGGCCGACCCCACGCACGGCGGAGCGCAGGTGGCGCGGATCTCGGCCTACGACCTGTCCATGAACCCGGTAAAACGTTTCGTCGATAGCAACGGCGATCCGACCTATTGGCTCTATCTGACCGGCGCCACCGGAACGACCTTCATCGACATGCAAACCGTCGGAGACGAGCGCAAGACCTACATCTACGTGCTGTCCTACAAGGGCGCGGGGATCGACCCGTCGGACTACGCCATGTCCATCTACACCTACGGAGCGACACCACCGGCACAGAATCCACTGGTAGCGACGCCGAACATGGCCGCCGCCGCCCTCGCGGTCGACATGTGGCACACCGTCTACACCGAGAATTACGCGATGGTGACGGACGGAGCCGGGACACCTGCGGGCCCCGACGTGCCCGGCGCGGGGCCCGACGGACGGACCGGTCCGTCGATCAGCATGTGGCTGCCGCCCACCGGCGCTCGCCGCTAGCCGAAGCGCACAAACATTCTGGAGAGGGGGAACGGGACATGGGAAACGGAACAAGCGTCTGGCACATCGCGGGGGCTGCCGCCCTCGCTCTCGGAGCATGGGCAGGGAGCCCGGCCGCGCAGGGCGGCCCTCTCATCTGTCCCGGCTGCGATCTTTCGGGTCAGGATTTCTCGGGCAGGACGCTCGAGGCACCGAACCTCGCGGGAGCCGACCTCGACGGCGCGAATTTCTCGGGCGCAGTGATCACCGGCGGGAATTTCATCGGAGCATCTCTCAGCGGAGCGACATTTCGGGACGCCACCATCCAGGCCGGCGCCGAGGGCGTTCCCACGCTCTTTCAGAACGCTGACCTGACGGGCGCCGACTTCACCGGCACAACGATCACCGCGGGCGATTTCCAGTACTCCACGCTCAACTGCAGCAACTTCCCCGGTGTGGTGCTCACCGAGGCCGTCTTCGGCCCGGTGGTTGCCATGGACGCCGATACGGCATGTACCGCGGACTTCACCAACACGACGCTAAGCTGCGAGTTCGCGCATCGTGTGGACGCCATCGATCTCACGGGAGCCGATCTGCCGGACTGCTCGGTTACACTCGACGACGGTTCGGTGCTCGAAGGGGTCTTCGACGAAGCGGTCGCGCTTCCCGAGGGTCGTTACGAAGCCGCCCCTGATGGCGCAGAGGGCTTCGCCAAGGCCGGATCCTCCGCCTTCGTCCCACCGAAAGGCACTGCCCTGCGCACCTACGCCGCCGTGGCGCAGACCGTCTACGTCTCGTCAGAGGGCACGGACGCCGCAGGATGCGGGAGCGACATCTCGAACTACTGCAAGACCATCGCATACGGCGCCGATCAGTGCACGTCGGCGGACTGCCTGGTGACGCTGCAATACGGCACCTATGCGCTGGCGGCACCGGTGGCACCCGGCAAGGGAGCCATCACCATCTCGGGCGGCTATGTCGGCGACAAACCCGTGAGCAATTACCAGTCCCGGGTGCAGGCACCAGCCGATGGCGTCCCCGCGTTCGATCTCACGGCGCAAGACAGCGGCATCGTGTTGCAGAACCTGCTTGTCGTGGGCAGCTCTCCCTCGGCACCAAGGGTCTCGGCTCACAGCATCGCGCTTCGCGCCTCCGGTGCAGCGCTGACGTTCGACGGCGTGAACCTCGTGGCCGCAGCGGGAACCACCGGCCCCGCCGTCGGTGACGGCACTGCGGGGGCCGACGGCGTCACCGGTAGCCCCGGGACCGGTCCAGGCTCTCCTGGGGCGGGCGGTCCGTCAAGCTGCGGAGCAGCGGGCGGCACGGGCGGCCAGACAATTTCGGCCACCGCGAGCTCGCACCTGCCCTTCCCCTGGGTCGAGTGCAAATACGAATGCCATGTACAATGGCGCAATGGCGGCAGCGGCGGCGCGGGCGGGACCGGGACCAACGCCTCCGGCAGCAGCCTTTCGAAGGCCGACTCGCTGGCCTGCTACGCTTGTCCCTCGGGACGCGGCGGCCTGCCCAAGTCGGCAGCCACGGGCACCAAGGGCGGAAACGGAAGCTGTGGCGCCGGCGGCGCTGCCGCGACCGACACAACGGGCTCCTTCGACGCCAACGGCGTGTGGACCGGCTCCGCTGCCGGCGCGGGCACGAACGGGCTCGCGGGTGGTGGTGGCGGTGGCGGCGGACCCGGCGGCTCCTGCGGCTATGCCAACTGCCTCTGCAGCTCTTCGGCCTACAGCGGCGGAGCGGGCGGTGGCGGCGGCTCAGGCGGTTGTGGCGCGACCCCCGGCAGCGGCGGCCAGATGGGCGGGGCGAGCTTCGGGATCGTGCTGGTCGGCGCGCAGCTGAGCCTTGCGGGCGGGCCGTCGGTGGTCACGGGCGCACGCAGCGGCGACGGCTCGCCCGGCGGCGCAGGCCAGAAGGGCGGCGCGGGCAGTTCCGGCGGCGCGGGCAAGAGCTACAGCGACATCTGCAACGATGGCGGCGCCTCGGGTGCAAGGGGCGGCGCCGGCGGGATCGGTGGCGCCTCGGGCGCGGGCGCGGGCGGAAACTCCGGACCCAGCGTGAACATCGTGCTGACCGGCAGCGGCTCATCCGTCACCGGCACGCTGACGCACTACGTCGGCGCGGCGGGCGCTGGTGGCAGCAAGGGCACCGCAGGCGCGTCAGCGTCGAACTGCACGGCGGAGGATGCCGCAGACGGGATCGAGGGGATCGCCGAAACCACCCATACCTACTGATCGGGATTTTCCTGTCTTGTCCACGCTCGGGTCGGAGCCCGCTTGGAGCGGCGTCCTCGCAGCAGCCTCAGACCCCTTCGTTTCAAGCTGAACGACATGTTTCACCGCGCGAAGAAAGAGCCGTGATCTGTCCGATCTCTTCTGGCTGAGCGATGCGCAGATGGCGCGTCGGGGGCCCCTGCCTTCCGAAGTCCCATGGCAAGCCATGGGTCGATGACCGACGCATCCCAGGCTGGGGTCTCTTCATCAATCGCGACGGTTTGCGATGGAGAGAGGCGCCAGATGCGCCCCCCCACAAGATGCTCTGCAACCGCCGGAACCGACGCCGTACTCGCCAGGACGGCCCATTGATCCGCCACCATCCGCATCGCACCTACCGAGGATGGCGTGGTTCGAAATGTCCACGCTCTGCCCTTCGGGGCGGCAACGACGTCATGATCGCTCACGACCGTCCAGCCGGGAACGGTCTTCGGCTGGAACCGGCCTCGTAACGAGGGTCGGGCATGTGATCATCCCATGGCGCCACATCCCTGCTTAGCTGGTAGGCGGCAAAGATCACGTTGACTGCAGCGCGCGCCTCACCCGGCCAGCACACCTGAAAAGAGAAATCGTGATTTGATGCGACTCGCAAGCGGCGCTAATCGCTGCACATCCGCATCGGGCGACGCTGCTTCACGCCGTGCCCTCGGAAATCCGAACGACCCGCCTTTCGAACCGCTCCTGCAGGTGATCTGCCATGCGCGCGCTGTCCATATTCATACTCCAAGGGCTCTGCCTGAGTCTTCTGCCCGCCATGGCGATGGCGGAGGAAGACCCGCGCGACGCCTTCATCCTGAGCGCCTCGACGACGCTGTCAGCGGACGTCGCAGCACAGGAGTCCGCGGTCTGGCGGGTGATGAACGGCTTCGGGCATGTGAACCTCTCGGGGAACGGCCTGTTCCTCGCGTCGCGCTCGCGCGAGAGCATGGCGCGGGGCTGGGTGGCCTTTCAGATTCGCGAGTACCGCGGCGGCACGCGCGGCGTCAGCGCACAGCTGATGTCCGGCTACGACGTCCCAGTCATGCGCCAAAGCCGGGCCGGGCTTGCGCTCACGCTGGCCCGCGCCGATCTCGACACCGGAGAAGAGGTCCGCAGCCGCACCCTGTCCTTCGGGCCCTACATCCGCACGCAGGTCGGCGAGCACATGAAGCTGAAGACATGGATGAGCCTCGCCCGCCCGGTCTACAGGCTGGCAGGCGGAGGCAAGACCCGCGCCACCCGGCTCGCGGCCGGGGCGCGCGCCTATTTCGACCGGCGCCTCGGCGCGCTGAAGCTTTCCGGATCGGCGAGCCTCGCGCTGTCGCGGCAGGTGGTGCCGGAACTCGGCGACCTGTCCGGCTTCGAGATCTCCAAGCGCAATGCGAGCCTGTCCGCCCGCGCCACGTTTCGCCCGGATCGCGACCTGCGGCCCTTCGTGGGCTTCGGCCTGTCCGACGGACGCTGGCGCAAGCCATCGGGCAGCTGTGCGTATACGACGCCCCGGCTGTCCACCGGCATCAGCTGGAGCCACAAGCGGCGCAGCCTGTCGCTCAGCGTCGACAGCAGCCGGGTGTTCGATCCGGATCGCCCGCTGACGCTCAACACCACCTACCGCACCCGCTTCTGAGCCCTGCCCCGGAACGTAAACGGGCGCCCGCGAATGCGGACGCCCGTCATGCTGTCATCTTCAGGCGCGGATCAGTGACCCGCGATCAGGCCCATGCTTTCCAGCTTGAGGACCACCTGGTGCGCGCAGTTGTCGACGTCGACGTTCTCGGTCTCGACCGACAGCTCGGGGTTCTGCGGCACGTCGTAGGGGTCGGAGATGCCGGTGAACTCCTTGATCTTGCCTTCGCGCGCGAGCTTGTAGAGGCCCTTGCGGTCGCGGCGCTCGCATTCCTCGAGCGAGGTCGCGACGTGCACCTCGACGAATGCACCGTACTGCTCGATCTCCTCGCGCACGGCGCGACGGGTCGCGGCGTAGGGCGCGATCGGCGCACAGATGGCGATGCCGCCGTTCTTGGTGATCTCGGACGCCACGTAGCCAATGCGGCGGATGTTGAGGTCACGGTGCTCCTTGGAGAAGCCCAGCTCGGAGCTGAGGTTCTTCCGGACGATGTCGCCGTCGAGCAGCGTCACCGGACGGCCACCCATCTCCATGAGCTTGGTCATCAGCGCGTTCGCGATGGTCGACTTGCCCGAGCCCGAGAAGCCGGTGAAGAACACGGTGAAGCCCTGCTGCGAGCGCGGCGGCTTTGTCTTGCGCAGCTCCTGCACGACCTCGGGGAACGAGAACCAGTCGGGGATCTCAAGGCCCTCCTGGAGACGACGACGCAGCTCGGTGCCCGAGATGTTCAGGATCGTGACGTTTTCCTTGTCCTCGATCTCGTCGTTGGGCTCGTACTGGGCGCGCTCCTGCACGTAGACCATGTGTTTGAACGGCACCATCTCGATGCCCATCTCTTCCTCGTGCTCCTTGAAGAGCTCCTGCGCGTCGTAGGGACCGTAGAAGTCCTCGCCCGCCGAGTTCTTGCCGGGGCCCGCGTGGTCGCGGCCGACGATGAAGTGGGTCACGCCGTGGTTCTTGCGGATCAGGCCGTGCCAGACAGCCTCACGCGGGCCGGCCATGCGCATGGCGAGCGGCAGCAGCGACATGGTGGTGGTCGACGCCGGATACTTGTCGAGAACCGCCTCGTAGCAGCGCACGCGGGTGAAGTGATCGACGTCACCCGGCTTGGTCATGCCGACCACCGGGTGGATCAGCAGGTTGGCCTGGCTTTCCTTCGCGGCGCGGAAGGTCAGCTCCTGGTGGGCGCGGTGCAGCGGGTTGCGCGTCTGGAACGCGACGACCTTGCGCCAGCCAAGCTTGCGGAAGGTGGCGCGCAGCTCGTTCGGCGTGTCGCGACGGGCGCGGAAATCGTAGTGCACCGGCTGCTGGATGCCGGTCACCGGACCACCGAGGTAGACCTTGCCTGCGGTGTTGTGCAGGTAGTTGACGGCCGGGTGCGCATCGTCGTCGGCGCCGAAGACCTTCTCGGCCTCGACCGACTTGTTCGGAACCCAGCGGTCGGTGACGGTCATGGTCCCGAGGATCACGCCTTCCTGGTCACGCAGCGCGATGTCCTGGCCGATCTCGAGGCTGTCGGCGAATTTCTCGGACACGTCGAGCGTGATCGGCATCGGCCACAGCGAGCCGTCGGCAAGGCGCATGTTCTCGACGACGCCGTCATAGTCTTCCTGGCCGAGGAAGCCCTTGAGCGGGTAGAAACCGCCGTTCATCAGCAGCTCGAGGTCGCAGATCTGGCGCGGCGTCAGGTCGTGCGACACGAGCTCGCCGGCTTCGACCTTCATCTTCTGGGCGCTGTCGTAGGAAACATACAGCTCGGGTATGGGAGCAAGGTTGTTCTGCATAAATCTGGTCCTGTGGCTGGTTGGAACGTAGCCGCTGGCGGTTCCCGTCAATTCGGCATGAAGCGCCTGGTATTCGAGAAATTTCCGCGCGAGGAAGCGGTCGGTGAGCCGGGCCTTCTCGGCCGCGCCGCGCGAGGTGAGCGTATAGGCGAAACGCTGACGCCGGTCCGGCCCCGAACGTTCACTGATCTTGATGAACCCGGCCTCGGCAGCGGCCCGAAGCTGTGCGTTGAGCCGCCCCAGGGACACACCGATCGCCGAGGAAATCTCGCGCTGCGACGCATCCGGCGCCAGGTCGAGCTGGCGCAGGAGGTGGAAGAGCGGGCCTTCCTCGTCGGTGATCGGTTTTGCACCCTGTGCGGACATGGCGTGCGACTCAAAGTGTGTTCACGCCTGAACGCATTGCACAGTCACCCCCAGCGGGGAAACCCCTAATCTCGGAAAGCGGGGGATTTCCGCCGTCATGATTCAATTGCAACGCGCCGGTGCCCGCTCGCTTGGCACTCGGCGCCCAGCCCATCGCAGCCATCCGGAATCCAAACGGGGCGCGCCTCCCGGCACGCCCCGCTCGCTCGTCTCGTGATCTCGGCTTTCGCGCTGCTCAGTGCGCCGCATCCACCGGCGCGCCGTAGCCCAGCGGCTCGGCCTCGTCCTTGCCCTCGTCGACACCCTGCTCGGCGAGCCAGCGCTCGGCCTCGAGCGCGGCCATGCAGCCCATGCCCGCCGAGGTCACCGCCTGACGATACTTGTGGTCGGTCAGGTCACCCGCGGCGAACACGCCGGGCACCGAGGTCGCGGTGCTGTCGGGCTTGGTCACCACGTAGCCGCCCATGTGCGTCTCGAGCGTGTCCTTGACAAGCTCGTTGGCCGGCGCGTGCCCGATAGCGATGAACACGCCCTTGCAGGGGATCTCCGAGACATCGCCGGTCTGCACGTTCTTCACGCGCACGCCGGTCACGCCCTTGGGGTTGTCCTCGCCCACGACTTCCTCGAGCTGATGATGCCAGAGCGGCACGATCTTCTCGTTCTTGAAGAGCCGGTCCTGCAGGATCTTCTCGGCCCGCAGCTCGTCGCGGCGGTGGATCAGCGTCACCTTGCTGGCGAAATTGGTCAGGAACAGCGCCTCCTCGACGGCGGTGTTGCCGCCGCCGATCACGACGATTTCCTGCCCGCGGTAGAAGAAGCCGTCACAGGTCGCGCAGGCCGAGACGCCGAAGCCCTTGTAGGCCTCTTCCGACGGCAGGCCGAGCCACTTGGCGCGGGCGCCGGTGGCAAGGATCACCGCGTCGGCGGTGTAGGTCGTGCCGCTGTCGCCCTTGGCGACAAAGGGACGGCTGTCCACGTCGAGCGAGGTGATGATGTCGCCGATGATCTCGGTGCCCATGGCGCGGGCGTGGGCCTCCATCGTGACCATCAGCTCGGGGCCCTGCACCTCGGTGTGGCCGGGCCAGTTCTCGACCTCGGTGGTCGTGGTCAGCTGGCCGCCGGGCTCGAGCCCCTGCACGAGGATCGGCTCGAGCATCGCGCGCGAGGCGTAAACGCCCGCGGTGTAGCCGGCCGGACCGGACCCGATGATGAGAACCTTGGTATGGCGTGTGTCGGACATGGAAAGCGCCTCGCAAGCTATGGCATTCGCGTTTCGACCTGCATATAGACATGGGCGACCGCGCCGGAAACCCCGCAGGCTGGTTGCCCGAGGAAATTCTCGTTTCCTTAATAATCTTTCACTCCTATGAAACATTATTGCGCAGCGCTGCTGGGGTGCTATAACAATCGCGATTTCACATGAGGAATGACCATGCCCGGGAACCGGCTCGATCCCATCGACCGCAAGATTCTGGCCGAGCTTCAGGCCGACGGCCGCATGACCAATGTCGAGCTTGCCAAACGCGTCGGCATTTCGGCCCCGCCCTGCCTGCGACGCGTGCGAACGCTCGAAGAACAGGGGTTCATCCGCGGCTACCACGCCGAGGTCGATCCGCGCGAACTGGGATTCGAGGTGCAGGTCTTCGCCATGGTCGGGCTGCAGAGCCAGGCCGAGGTCGACCTGCGCGCCTTCGAGGAACGCTGCCGCGCCTGGCCGCTCGTGCGGGAATGCCACATGCTGAACGGCGAGGTGGATTTCATCCTGAAGTGCGTCGCGCCCGATCTCTCGACCTTCCAGAGCTTCCTGACCGGAGACCTGCTGACCGCCCCCAACGTGGGCTCGGTGAAGACCTCGCTGGTCATCCGCGGCGCCAAGGATGAACCCGGGGTCCCGTTCGACGTGCTCGAGGAACGGCTGAGCCGGTCCGCCTGAGGTGCCTTTGCGCGGGGCGCGGCTAGACCGCCCCCGCCGTCAGCCCCTCGATCACGCGCCGCGTCGTGCGGGTCATCGTGAGCTCTCCGAAGTCCTCGATCACCGCGATGTTCGGAAACATCGACAGGAACAGCCGGCGCATCTCCAGCGACTGCGGCATCGCCGCGGCCTTTCCCGGGTGGTAGGTTTCCATCTCGATGCCGCCGACGCGAACGGTGCCGTGCCGCCCGAGCATGAAGTGATACAGCTGCACCGACCCGGCGGGGCGGAGTTGCAGGATACGTTCACCGTCCGCGAAATCGGAAACCGGCACCAGCACCCGGTCACCTCCGATCAGCGACCTCAGGCGCGGGCGGCTCAGGACCATGCGCGCCGCCGGCCCGACCACCACGTCGGCCAAGGGCCGCCCCGGTCCGAAGCCATCGGCGGTGATGCGCCACAGATCCGCCAGCGTCGTCGCATCGTCCTCGATACCGGGAACGTAGGAGGTCGACCCGATCCAGGTCACAGGCTGCGCGCCCTCGCTGCTTTCGACGTAGTCGCCGGGCAGCAGATCCTCGATCGCCACCGAACCGCGCACCGTGGGCAGAAGCGTGCCCCGGGCGAAGGCGGTCGTGGCCTCCTCGAACAGCGCGTTCGCCGGTGCGACATGGCTCTGGAACGAGATCGACAGGTCCGCCAGCAAGGCGGCCGCCTCGTATCTGCGCATGAGAGAGGATGCCCGCCGGGTCCGCCCATGGCGGAGGGCCCCGGGATCGTGTGCGGTCGCCCTTGGAACGGCGCCGCCCACGGGCCGGAAGGACTGGTGAAGGCGCGTCATGTGATCCCCCTCGAGGTTGGTCACATCCGTGCTGGCCCCCACCAACAACGACAGAAGGACGATTGAGATTCCGTCGCGGACATTCAGGACCCAATCGCGCCGACTTGTCAAAATTGAACCGCTTTTTAGCAAGATCGTCCGGCCAATCCTGCGCGTCAGCTAAGATTGTCAGTTAATTATAAACGATTTCGCCAAAGCACAGATGCAAACGCCGCGAATCATCTCCGGGCGAGCGTCAGTCCGGCGCCGGTTGCCGCAGCTCGCCCGCCGCACGGTGCCTCTTTTGCGCCCACGGCAGCATTATCTCGGTGGCTCTCGCGGTTTTCACCACCGAGCTGATGTAGCGGCTCGGTTGCCTCATGGTGCCGCTGCCTGTCGCGCGGCTGGTCTGTGCGCCGCCGCCGCGGCGGCCCGTCGCGCTCCGTCGAACGGGCCTGCCGACCGGGGCAGAGCCCGACACGTCAGATCCGTATTGCCGAGATCAGCCGACCGTAGTCCGCTTCCCTGTCATGGACGGAGCGGCGGTAGGAAAAGAACCGGTCCGGGTCGGAATAGGTGCAATGCCGCGTCCATTCCGCCTCGATCCCCTCGTCGCGCAGCTTCTGCAGCGTATAGCCCGGCAGGTCGAAATGCAGCCGGTCCCCTGCCCCGCCCGCGAAGAACCGCGCGTTCTCGGGCCCTTCGCCCATGAAGTCGTCGAAGAACTCGGGGCCGACCTCGTAGGCGCGTTGGCTGATCGTCGGCCCGATCACCGCCTGAATGGACTCGCGCTCGGCGCCGAGACGGACCATCGCCGCGATTGTCTCTTCCAGCACACCGTCGATGGCGCCGCGCCAGCCCGCGTGGGCCGCGCCGATCACCCCGGCCTCCGCGTCCGCGAAGAGCACCGGCTGGCAGTCGGCGGTCAGCACCGCGATGGCCACGCCCGGCGTGGCCGTCACCAGCCCGTCGGCCTCGGGTGCGGGGCCGTCGAAGGGCCCGTCCACCACCTCGACCCGCGCGGAATGGACCTGCTGCACGTTCACTAGCCGCGCGACGGGCACCTCCATCGCCTCGGCAACGCGGGCGCGGTTGATCGCCACGATCTCGGACTGGTCCGACGAACCGTTCCCGCAGTTGAGACCGGCGAAGACGCCGGACGACGCCCCGCCCTTGCGGGTGAAGAAGCCGTGCCGGAACGGGGTCAGGCTGGGCGCGGTGATGATCTCGAGCGTCATGTCTGCAATCCGGGGGGCGGGGTGGCGCCTTCGGGAAAGAATCCCAGTGTCTTGAACAGCGAACCCATTTCGTCGGGGTGCGTCAACCGGCGATGTGCGGCGACATGGCTGTCGAGCGCTTCGCCCGAGAGCTTCGCCGCGAGTGCACGAGCGCGGTCGGTGATGCCGAGGCGTTCGAGGAAAACGCCCTGCGGCGTCAGCGCACTATGGGCGCAGGGGGCGGCCTCGGCGAGCGCCCCGAAATCGACGTGGGCGGTCAGGTCGGACTCGCCGGGGTACGCCAGCGGATCGACCTTTTCATGCCGGCGCAGCGCCTGGAAGGTATCGCCGAGACTGCGCGCGCTGCCGTAATCCACGACCAGCGCAGCACCACCATGCGCGGCGATGCGGCGGCCGATTTCCTCGGAGATGCCAAGGGCCGGCGAACAGGTCTCGACCAAGTCGCCCTCGGCCGTGTCATCCAGCCGGTGCGAAAGCGCGGCCTGCGCGGCGGGCTCGGTCAGACCGAAGCTCAGCGCCCCGTCCTGAAGCCCCACGACCCGCTCGGCCCATGCGTCGCCGACCCGCAGGAACTGGCGCACGGGCAGCGCGTCGAAGAATTCGTTGGCGAGCAGGAAGAGCGGCCCCTCGGGCAGGGCGGCGATGCTGTCGCGCCAGACAGGCGCGTGATCCGAGAGAATCGCGTTTTGTGCGGTGCGCAGGCTGGGCGAGGCCTCGACGAGATGCACCTCGGCGGCCTCGACCATGCCGGGCACCGCCCTCATGGCGCGCAGCGCGTCGGCCATCAGCGTGCCCCGGCCCGGCCCCAGCTCTGACAGGAGAAACGGCGACGGCCGCCCCTGCTCCAGCCAGCATTGCGCGAGGCAGAGCCCGAGCATCTCGCCGAACATCTGGCTGATCTCGGGCGCGGTGGTGAAGTCGCCACCCGCGCCGAGCGGATCGCGCGTGGTGTAATAGCCGTGCTGCGGATGCATGAGACAGAGCCCCATGTATTCGGCCACGGTCATCGGCCCCTCGGCGGCGATGCGCCGGCGCAGGATCTCGGCCAGCGGGGTCACGCCCGGCGCCTCGCGTAGACCAGCAGCCCCACCCCGATGAGGATCATCGGCAGCGACAGCATCTGCCCCATCGTCAGGCCGTAGCCCCCGACGTGCCATGCCAGCCCAAGAGGGTTTCCGGGCGAGACGAACTGCGCGTCTGGCTGACGCACGAACTCGACGAGAAAGCGCGCGAGACCATATCCCGCGAAGAAGGTGCCCGCCACCATGCCGGGCCGTTTCAGCGCGCCACGAGCGAAGGCAAGCCAGATCAGCAGGCCGCCCAAAAGAAGGCCCTCGAGCCCGGCCTCGTAGAGCTGCGAGGGGTGCCGGGCGCAGAGCTCGCCCGCGGCCTGCCCGCAGGCCTGCGCGGCCTCGCCGGGGAAGATCACGCCCCACGGCAGATCGGTGGGCCGCCCCCAGAGCTCGGCGTTGACGAAATTCGCGAGCCGCCCGAGCAGCAGGCCCGGCGGCACCGCGAGGGCGATCATGTCGCCCGCGGGCATCAGCGGAATGCGGTTCTTCACGCAAAACGCCAGCACGGCGACGATCACCCCCAGCAGACCGCCGTGGAACGACATGCCTCCGTGCCAGATCATCGGGATCTCGGCCGGGTTCGCGAGGTAGTAGACCGGCTGGTAGAACAGCACGAAGCCCAGCCGTCCGCCAAGGATGATGCCGAGGATCACCCAGGTCATCAGCTGCTCGACCTGCTCGGGGGTCATCGGCGGTTGCTCGTCCAGCCAGAGCCGGGCGCGGCGCACCGCCGCCGTGGCAAGCTGCCAGCCCAGCAGGATGCCGACGATATAGGCCAGCGCATACCAGCGCAGGGCGAACTCGAAACTGCCGATGGAAATCGAGAACAGCTCGGGCGAGAGCGGAGGAAAGGGGATCGCGGCTATCATGCGCGCATCAGTGGCTTGGGATTCGAGCGGAAGTCAACCTTGAGGCTCGCGCCCTCCCGGCCCATATAGAGAGCAACACGCTATCAGGAGTCGCACATGCAGACGCGCAACAAGGTATTCGACGACATCTCGCAGTTGATGACCAACGCGATGGGCGTGGCCCAGGGCGCACGGGACGAGGCCGAGACCGCGATGAAGTCGATGATCGACCGCTGGCTTGCGGATCGCGACTTCGTGACCCGCGAAGAGTTCGACGCCGTCCGCGCCATGGCCCAGAAGGCCCGCGAGGAGAACGAGGCGCTCAAGGCGCGGCTCGACGCGCTCGAGAAAGGGGCCGAGTAAGGTTCCTACACGGGCGGGCCTCTGCCGCCCGCTTCCGCCCCAGGCGCGGAGCCGCAAGATGCGCCGGGTCGGCCCGCAGGGGCTGCGCCCGGCTCTTTCACGTTGACCCGTCACGCTTGACAACAGCCCCCGCAGCCGACAGATCGCACGCATGATCCTCACCGTTCTCCAGGTCGCCCTAGGCGGCGCACTCGGGGCCTCCGGGCGCTATCTCACCGGCGTGGCGATGACCTCGCTGATGGGCCGGTCCTTCCCGTGGGGCACGCTGACGGTGAACATTCTCGGATCGTTTCTCATGGGCGTGCTCGTCGTGGTTATGGCCAACTTCTCGGCCACCCGCCTCGCGCCTTTCCTCACCATCGGGTTCCTCGGCGGCTTCACCACCTTCTCGAGCTTCTCGCTCGACGTCGCGACGCTTTACGAGCGCGGCGACCTTGCGCTCGCCTTCGGCTACGTCGCCGTGTCGGTGCTGGTGTCGGTGGCGGCGCTGTTTGCCGGGCTGGCCCTCACACGGAGCGTCTTCGCATGAGCCGCGTTCAGACCATCACCGTCGGCCCGGATGACGGCGACCAGCGGCTCGACCGCTGGCTCAAGCGCCAGTTCCCGCATCTCCAGCAGGGGCGCATCGAGAAGATGTGCCGCAAGGGCGAGCTGCGCGTCGACGGCGGGCGCGTGAAGGCGGCGACCCGGCTCGAGCCCGGCCAGGAAGTGCGCGTTCCGCCCCTGCCCGAGCCCGAGGAAGCCCCCAAGGCCCCGCCGAAGCCCAAGGTGAGCGACGCCGACGCGAAGATGATCCGCGACGCGGTGATCTGGAAGGACGACCACATCATCGCGCTGAACAAGCCGCCGGGCCTGCCGGTGCAGGGCGGCAGCAAGCTGACCCGACACGTCGACGGGCTGGCCGAGGCGCTGACCTTCGGGCTCGACGAGAAGCCGCGGCTCGTGCACCGGCTCGACAAGGACACCTCGGGCGTGCTGCTGCTGGCGCGCACGCGTGCCGTGGCACAGGGGCTCACCACCGCGATCCGTCACAAGCAGACCCGCAAGATCTACTGGGCCGTCGTCGCCGGCGTACCGACGCCCTACCTGGGCGAGATCCGCTACGGGCTGGTCAAGGCGGCGGGGCACGGCAAGTCGGGCGAAGGCGAGAAGATGGTCTGCGTTCACCCCCGCGAGGTCGACTTGACGCCTGGCGCGAAGCGGGCGCACAGCCTTTATGCCACGCTCTACCGCGTCGCGGGCCGCGCCTCCTGGGTGGCGCTCGAGCCGATCACCGGCCGCACCCACCAGCTGCGCGCACACATGGCCGAGATCGGCCATCCGATCATCGGCGACGGCAAGTATGGCGGCTCGGGGCAGGAGAATCTCGGCGACGGCTGGGGCGCCCAGCTTGGCGGCGTGATCTCGAAGAAGCTGCACCTGCACGCGCGCTCGATGACCTTCCTGCACCCGGTGACGCGAAAGCCGGTCACGGTGACCGCTCCCCTGCCCGAGCACATGAAGCACACGTGGGATACGCTCGGCTGGACCGAGGATCTTGCCGCCGACGATCCCTTCGAGGCGCTGCAATGACCGACCTCAGCCTCGTGGTCTTCGATGTCGACGGCACGCTCGTCGACAGCCAGGCCGACATCCTTGCCTCCATGGCTGCGGCCTTCGCACATGCCGGACGGCCGGCACCGGCCCGCGAGGACATCCTGTCGATCGTCGGCCTGTCGCTCGATCGCGCCATCGCGCAGCTCTCGCCGGGCCTCGACGCGGCCATGCGCGGCGGCATGGTCGAAGCCTACAAGGCTCACTACCTGGCTTTGCGTTCCGAGAAGGGCACACCGGAGAGCTCGCCGCTCTACCCGCATGTCCGCGAGGTGCTCGAGGCACTGCACGCGGTGCCCGAGACGCTGCTCGGTATCGCCACCGGCAAGTCGCGCCGAGGCCTCGACAAGCTGGTCGACGGGCACGACATGCGGTCGCTCTTCGTGACGATGCAATGTGCCGACGACCACCCGTCGAAGCCCCATCCGGCGATGCTGCACGCGGCGCTGTCCGAGACCGGTGTGCCGGCGCAACGGGCCGTGATGATCGGCGACACGAGTTTTGACATGGAGATGGCCCGGGCCGCCGGGATGCTCGCGATCGGGGTGAGCTGGGGCTATCACGACGCGCAACGACTGAAGGACGCGCACCTGGTGATCGACGACATCCGCCAGCTGCCCGGCCTTCTGCACCAGATCCGGGAGCAGACCGCATGAGCGAATGGGCCCCACGCAGGTTCTACGAGCAGGCCACCGCCACCGAGGTCAAGGGCGGCCACGGCATCGCGCTGGACGGGCGCCGGGTGATGACGCCGGGCAAGTCCCCGCTCGTCGTCCCCACCCGCCCGCTGGCCGAGGCCATCGCCGCCGAATGGCAGGCGCAGGACGAGAAGATCGACCCCAACACGATGCCCTTCACCCGCACCGCCAACAGCGCCATCGAGAAGGTCGCGCCACAACGGGCCGAGGTGGCGCAGATGCTCGCGGAATACGGTGACAGCGACCTGCTGTGCTACCGCGCCGACGGGCCCGAGGCGCTGGTCGAGCGGCAGGCCGAACAGTGGGACCCGATGCTCGACTGGGCCGAGGCCACGCATGGCGCCCGCCTCGCGCCGCGCGCCGGGATCATGCACGCACCACAGGACGGCGCGGCGCTCGACCGGCTCGCCGCGCGGGTGCACGAAATGGACGCGTTCGAGCTTGCCGCGTTTCACGATCTCGTGTCGCTCACGGGCTCTCTGGTGCTCGGGCTGGCGGCAACCGACCCGGCCCAAGATCCCCAGCACTTGTGGGCGCTTTCGCGGCTCGACGAGAGTTGGCAGGAAGAACAGTGGGGCGTCGACGAAGAGGCCGCCGAGATGGCCGCGCGCAAGCAGGCAGCCTTTCATCATGCGCATCGGTTCTATACGCTCTGCAAGGCGTGATGAATCCCCTTGCGTTGCCGCGACGACTGCCCGTTTTCGCGGCGGCCATAGTCCTTTTTTGAGGCAGAGCGGCTTGACCTGCAAAGAGGAATCCGAACAAACTCGCCATCACTAAAGGGGGGGAGGAACATCCGTCCCCGGTTAGCACGGTCCCTCGGGGGCCATGGAACCGGCCCATCAGGGGCCGGACAACAGGAAGAGGTTAACATGAAGAAAACCGTAATCCTTGGCGCGCTCACGGTTGCCGGCCTGGCAGCAGGGGCTGCCTCGGCTGCGACGCTCGACGACGTCAAGGCGCGCGGCACGCTGAACTGTGGCGTGTCCACCGGCCTGACCGGCTTCTCGGCCCCCGACGCAAACGGCGTCTGGCAGGGCTTCGACGTTGCCGTCTGCCGCGCGGTCGCCGCTGCCGTTCTGGGTGACCCCATGGCGGTCGACTTCGTGCCCACCACCGGCCAGACCCGCTTTACCGCGCTGGCTTCGGGCGAGATCGACATGCTGGCGCGCAACACCACCTGGACCTTCTCGCGCGACAACGACCTCAAGTTTGAGTTCGTCGGCGTGAACTACTACGACGGTCAGGGCTTCATGGTTCCCAAGGAGCTGGGCGTCAGCTCGGCCAAGGAACTCGACGGCGCCACGGTCTGCATCCAGACCGGCACCACCACCGAGCTCAACCTCGCGGACTTCTTCCGCGTGAACAACATCAACTACGAGCCGGTCCCGATCGAGACGAACGCCGAAGCGCAGCAGCAGTATCTTGCCGGCGCCTGCGACGTCTACACCACGGACGCCTCGGGCCTCGCCGCGACCCGCGCCTCGTTCGAGAGCCCGTCCGATCACGTCATCCTCCCCGAGATCATCTCGAAGGAGCCGCTCGGCCCGCTGGTCCGCCACGGCGACAACGAGTGGGGCGACATCGTCCGCTGGACGCTGAACGCGCTGGTCGCCGCCGAGGAATACGGCGTGACCTCGGCCAACATCGAGGAACTGTCCTCGTCGGCAACCGACAACCCCGAGATCAACCGCCTGCTCGGCACCGAAGGTGAGCTGGGCGCGATGATCGGCCTCGACGCCGACTGGGCGAAGAAGGCGATCATGGCCAACGGCAACTACGGCGAGATCTTCGAGAAGACCATCGGCGAGAACACCCCCATCGGCCTGTCGCGCGGCCTGAACGCGCAGTGGACCGAAGGCGGCCTGATGTACAGCCCGCCCTTCCGCTGATCTGAACCACCTGACGGGGCGCGGAGGGCAACCTTCGCGCCCTTTCCAACTCAAAGGGCCCGAAAACGGGCCGACCAAGCACCAATCAGAGCTTCCGAAGAGGGGCAGGAGACCGGATCAACCGGTCCGTCGCCCAGGAAGAACGGAAGCCGCCCGGGGAGAAACATATGTCGACCATGACGGACCCGCCAGAGCGGGGTTTCCGGCTGTCGCAGCTCATCTACGACACCCGCTATCGTTCCATGACCATCCAGGTGGTGGCCATGATCCTGCTGATGCTGCTGTTCTCGTGGCTCGTGACCAACACGGTCGAGAACCTCCAGACGCTCGGCAAGGACTTCGATTTCGGCTTTCTCACGCAGCCGTCGGGATACGACATCAACCAGCGCCTGATCGAGTACGACAGCCAGAGCACGCACGGGCGGGCCGCCCTTGTCGGCATCCTGAACACTTTGCTCGTGGCTTTCCTGGGCTGCGCTCTTGCCACTGTGCTCGGGGTCATCGCAGGCGTTCTCAGGCTGTCCAACAACTGGCTCGTGTCGCGGCTGATGGCGGTCTACGTCGAAGGCTTCCGCAACGTGCCGCTGCTGCTCTGGATCGTGCTGATCTTCGCGCTGATGACCGAGGCGACGAACGCCCCCCGCGCCTTCCGCAGTGACGACGGGCCTTCGATGCTGATGTCCGAAAGCGTCGCGATCACCAACCGGGGCGTCTACATTCCGAACCTGACCTTCACCCGCTCGCTGGGCGGCAACGAGGTTGTCGCCCCTGAACCGGAAGAGCCCGAAAGCACGGGTGGCACCACCGGCATGACCGGCACCTACGGCGGCAGCCGCATCGCCACCGGCGGCGCCGGCGTGTCGACAGGTCAGGACGACACCGCGGAGGAGGAAACGTCCGACACGGCCGCCGCCGGTGACGGGGAGATCATCCCGTCGAGCTCGGCCTGGGACTGGCTCCTGATCCTCGCCGTGCTCGTGGCGGGCTTCATCGGCGCCCGCATCATCGGCCGGAAGGCCACCGAGAAGCAGGAGGCCACCGGCAAGCGCCCGACCACCCTGCCCTACCAGATCGGCCTGATCCTGATCCCCCTGATCGCCGTGCTGATCGGGCTCGGCGCACAGCTCGACAAGCCGGTGCTGGGCGGCTTCAACTTCGACGGCGGCCTGCACCTGCGCAACTCGCTGATCGCCCTGTGGCTGGCGCTGGCGCTCTATACCGGCGCCTTCATCGCCGAGATCGTGCGCGGCGGCATCCTCGCCATCAACAAGGGCCAGACCGAGGCCGCCTATGCGCTCGGTCTCCGCCCCGGCACGACGATGAACCTCGTGATCCTGCCGCAGGCGCTGCGGGTCATCATCCCGCCGCTCATCTCGCAGTATCTCAACCTCACCAAGAACAGCTCGCTCGCCATCGCCGTGGGCTACATGGACGCGCGCTCCACGCTTGGCGGCATCACCATCAACCAGACCGGCCGCGAGCTCGAGGGGATGCTGCTGCTGGGCCTGTTCTACCTCGTGCTGAGCCTGCTCATTTCGAGCGCGATGAACATCTACAACGCGTCGGTCAAACTGAAGGAGCGCTGAGCGATGAGCGATACACACGCCGAAACCGTCGCCTACGTGCGCGACTCCATGGTCGAACAGCGCGAGCCCCCGCTCTCGCAGTCCGGCGCCTACAAGTGGATCCACCAGAACATGCTGTCGACACCGCTCAACGTCATCCTGACGGTGGTGTCGCTGTGGGTGATCTGGGCGGTGCTGAGCCACCTGCTGCCCTGGGCCGTCTTCGGCATCTGGGACGCGGACAGCCTTGCACAGTGCCGCGAGATCCGTGACGAGATCTACGGTGCCGACGCCTCGGTCGCCTGTTGGGCGGTGATCTCCGAGCGCTGGAACCAGCTGCTGTTCGGCTTCTACCCGCCCGAGCTCTACTGGCGGCCGATCCTTGCCTTCGTGCTGTTCCTCGCCGCCATCACGCCAGTGCTGTTCTCGTCGCTGCCGCGCAAGCTGCTGTGGCTGTCGCTCGCGGCGCCCTTCGTGCTCTACTGGCTGATCTGGGGCGGCACCATCTGGGGCCCGCTGGTCGTGGCCTTCGGCTTCGTGCTGGGCTGGGCTGTCGTCCGCTTCGTGGGTCCGGCCATCGGCGCGCTTGGTGGCGTGATCCTCGCCATCGTGGTGCCCATCCTCTACTGGCTGTTCCTCGCCGGTCCGCTGATCAACGCGCTCGGCGCGGCGCTCCCCATCGGGCTGGTCAACGTCGAGAGCAACGAGATCGGGGGCTTCATGCTCGCCACGATCATCGGCGTCTCGGGCATCATCCTGTCGCTGCCGCTGGGCGTCGTGCTGGCGCTGGGACGGCAGTCGGACCTCTTCATCATCAACAAGTGCTCGGTCATCTTCATCGAGATCATCCGGGGCGTGCCGCTGATCGTCTGGCTTTTCACCGCCTCGCTGCTGCTGAACTACTTTCTGCCGCCGGGCACCAACTTCGACCTGATGCTGCGGGTCATCATCATGGTGACGCTGTTTTCGTCGGCCTACATCGCCGAGGTTGTGCGGGGCGGTCTCGCCGCGCTTGCCAAGGGGCAATACGAGGCAGCCGACGCGCTGGGGCTCGACTACTGGAAGTCGATGCGGCTGATCATCCTGCCGCAGGCGCTCAAGATCTCGATCCCCGGGATCGTCAACACCTTCATCGGGCTCTTCAAGGACACCACGCTGGTGGTCTTCATCGGCCTGCTCGATCCCATCGGGCTGTCGAACTCGATCCGCGCCAGCACCGACTGGAACGGCATCTACTGGGAGCTCTTCGTCTTCATCGGCCTCTGCTTCTTCGTGTTCTGTTTCAGCATGGGCCGCTATTCGCTCTTCCTCGAGAAAAAGCTCCGTCGTGAGCACCGCTAAGGAGACCTGATCATGCAACAACAAGCGACCGAGACCGTCGACCGCAGCGCCATGCAGGTGTCCGACGAGGTGGCCATCCAGATCACCAAGATGAACAAGTGGTTTGGCAGCTTCCACGTGCTGCGCGACATCGACCTGACCGTGCATCGCGGCGAGCGGATCGTCATCGCCGGGCCCTCGGGCTCCGGCAAATCGACGATGATCCGCTGCATCAACCGCCTCGAGGAACACCAGGCCGGCAAGATCGTGGTGGACGGCACCGAGCTCGGCAACGACCTCAAGAACATCGACAAGATCCGGTCCGAGGTCGGGATGGTGTTCCAGCACTTCAACCTCTTCCCGCACCTCACGATCCTCGAGAACTGCACCCTCGCCCCGATCTGGGTGCGCAAGGTGCCGAAGAAGGAAGCCGAGGCCACGGCCATGCACTTCCTCGAGAAGGTGAAGATCCCCGAGCAGGCCCACAAGTACCCCGGCCAGCTCTCCGGCGGTCAGCAGCAGCGCGTCGCCATCGCCCGATCGCTCTGCATGAAGCCCCGCATCATGCTCTTCGACGAGCCCACCTCGGCGCTCGACCCGGAGATGATCAAGGAGGTGCTCGACACCATGGTGTCGCTCGCCGAGGAAGGCATGACCATGCTCTGCGTCACCCACGAGATGGGCTTTGCGCAGGCAGTTGCGAACCGGGTGATCTTCATGGACGCCGGCCAGATCGTCGAGCAGAACGAGCCACGGGAGTTCTTCAACAACCCGCAGCACGAGCGCACGAAGCTGTTCTTGAGCCAGATCCTCGGGCACTGACCTGACGGTCGAAGCCGACCGTGACATCGGGCGCCCGCCGACGCGGGCGCCCTGTTTCGTTCCGGGCGCGCCGCCCCTCTTGCTTCAGGCGCACCCTCCGGCAAGGCGCACCGCCTCGAACTCCGCGACACCCTCGTCCCGGCCATCGGTGAAGCAGGCGACCGTGACCGGTTCCACGACATCGGGGAAGTGGTAGACCGCATTCACGCTGAAGGGCCCGGCGCCGGAATGACCGATCACGCGCCCGGAGGCACCGGCCTCGCCAGCCATGAGCCCGATCCCGTAGCCACATGTTGTCCATGGCCTTCCCGGCAATACCCCGCCCACCGGGTGCGGCGTCATCATCCGTGCAAGCGTCTTGCGCTGGACCAGCGCGCCTGCGAAAAGGGCGTGCAGAAGCCGCGCGGCATCACCCGCCGTCCCGACAAGACAGCCGTGATACACCCAGCCGGGGTGGTATCCCGCGGCCTCGGGCCAGCAGACTGCGGCGAAGCTCTCGGGCGTCGTCGCCAGGACAACGCTGTGGAGCCCCAGCGGTGCGGTGATCTCTTGCCGCACCAGCGTGTCGAGGCCGCATCCGGAGACAGCCTCGAGATGCTCGCGGGCGAAGAGATAGCCGATGTTCGAGTAGCGCCACCCCTGCCCCGGCGAGAACAGCGCCCCCTGCGCCAGCGCCTCGCTGAGCAGCCGGTCCCGGGGCCAGGGTGCCTCACCGCCAGCGACCGCGCGGTGGTAGGCCGGCAGCGCGCCGTAGTCCGGCAGACCGGCGGTATGGGTGAGGCACTGCCCGAGCGTGATGCTCCGATCCGCAACCGTATCGTCGAGCGACAGCCGGCCCTGCTCTTCAAGCCGCAGGGCGCAGACGGCGATCACCGTTTTCGTGAAGCTCCAGTAGGGGAACAGCAGCGCCGGGTCGCCGAGCGTCTCTGCGCGGCCATCCGAGCGGATCAGGCAGGAGTGAATGTGGCCGGTGTCCGACATGGCCCTGCCTAGCATCGAAGCGGTAGCGGGCCCAAAAGAAAAGCACCCCGGAGACGGCTCCGGGGTGCTTCCAGTTCCAAAAGCGGACGGCTGGGTCAGCCGCGCTCTTCGATGATCTCGACCAGGTGCGGGATCTTGGCAACCATGCCGCGCACGGCGGGGGTGTCCTCGAGCTCGCGGGTCTTGTGCATCTTGTTCAGGCCCAGGCCAACCAGCGTCTGACGCTGGACTGCGGGGCGGCGGATCGGCGAACCGACCTGCTTCACGACGATCGTCTTAGCCATGGATCTCAGGCCTCCTCAGCGACTTGGGTCGATTCCGCCGGCGCTTCGTCACGCTTCGGCAGGATGTCGGCCACCTTCTTGCCACGACGCTGGGCGACGTTGCGGGGCGACTGTTCCTTGGTCAGCGCGTCGAGCGTGGCACGGATCATGTTGTAGGGGTTCTGCGACCCGATCGACTTGGCGACCACGTCGTGCACGCCGAGCATCTCGAAGACGGCACGCATCGGACCACCGGCAATGATACCGGTACCTTGCGATGCGGTGCGCAGGACGACGCGACCGGCGCCGTGGCGTCCGTTCATGTCGTGGTGCAGCGTGCGGCCTTCGCGCAGCGGCACGCGGATCATTTTGCGCTTCGCCTGCTCGGTGGCCTTGCGGATGGCCTCGGGGACCTCCTTGGCCTTGCCCTTGCCGAAGCCGACGCGGCCCTTCTGGTCGCCGACGACGACGAGCGCGGCGAACCCGAAGCGCTTGCCGCCCTTCACGGTCTTCGACACACGGTTGATCGCGACAAGGCGATCGGCAAATTCCGGGGTCTCGTCGCGGTCGCGACGGTTCCGGCGGTTGTCACGTTCTGCCATCTGGCATTCCTTTGTTCAGGGTCGGCACGCCGGGGCGCGCCTTGCGTTTTCCAATCCAGGTGCCCCTTGGGGCCCGGATCATCGAGGCGTTGCCGCCTACGCTTTCGGGATGGAGGGCCGAAGCCCGCCTGCGGGCACGAGGCCCGGCATGACGCAGGGTGGGCGGAAACCGCCCACCCTACCGTTTCTCAGAGCTTCAGCCCGGCTTCACGCGCGGCGTCGGCGAGTGCCTTGACGCGACCGTGATACAGGAAGCCGCCACGGTCGAAGTAGGCTTCTTCCACACCGGCTTTCTTGGCGCGCTCGGCGATGAGGGCACCCACCTTCTGGGCGGCCTCGACGTTTGCACCGTTGCCGACGACGCCGAGATCCTTCTCCATGGTGGAGGCGGATGCCAGGGTCACGCCCTGCACGTCGTCGATCAGCTGAACGCTGATGTTCTTGTTCGACCGGTGCACCGACAGCCGCACGCGGCCGGCGTTGACCTTGCGAAGCTTGTTCCGGACGCGCAGACGGCGCTTCTGGAACAGTTGCAGTTTGCTGTTTGCCATTGTTCCGCGTCCTTACTTCTTCTTGCCTTCCTTGGCGAAGATGTATTCGCCCTTGTAGCGAATACCCTTGCCTTTGTAGGGCTCGGGGCGGCGCCAGTCGCGGATGTTCGCCGCGACCTGACCGACCTGCTGTGCATTGTGCCCCTCGACAATCACCTCGGTCGGCTTCGGCGTGGTGACCGTGATGCCTTCGGGGATGGCGAAGTCGACGTCATGGCTGTAGCCGAGGTTCAGCTTCAGGACCTGGCCCTGGACCTGCGCGCGGTAACCCACGCCCTGGATCTCGAGCTCTTTCTTGAAGGTGTTCTGAACGCCGTGCACCATGTTCGCGACGATGGTGCGCGACATGCCCCACTGCTGGCGCGCGCGCTTGGAATTGCCGCGCGGCGTCACGGAGACAGCGTTTTCCTCGACCGCGATGGTGACATCGTCGGTTGCGGTGAAGGTCTGGGCGCCTTTCGGGCCCTTCACTTCGACGGTCTGGCCGCTGACGGATGCGGAAACACCCGAGGGCAGCTCGACCGGCCTTTTCCCAATACGAGACATGGACGTCCCTCCTTAGAATACCGTGCAGAGCACCTCGCCGCCGACATTGGCAGCGCGGGCGTTTGCGTCCGACATCACGCCCTTCGGCGTGCTGACAATCGACACACCCAGGCCCTGGCGGACGGTGGGGATGTCCTTGACACCCATGTAGACGCGACGGCCGGGGGTCGAGACCCGCTGCAGTTCGCGAATGACGGGGGTGCCGTCGAAGTACTTCAGGCTGATCTCGAGCGTCGGGTGACCGTTTGCACCGGTCCCGGACTCGTAGCCGCGGATGTAACCTTCGTCCGCGAGCACGTCGAGCACCCAGGCGCGCAGTTTCGAGGCCGGGGTCGAAACGACCGACTTGCCACGAAGCTGGGCGTTACGGATACGGGTGAGCATATCGCCGATAGGATCGTTCATCTCGTACCCTCCTTACCAGCTCGATTTCACGAGACCGGGCGCAAGGCCGTTGGAACCGAGATCGCGCAGGGCGATACGGCTGACCTTGAGCTTGCGGTAGTATGCGTGCGGACGGCCCGTGAGCTGGCACCGGTTGTGCAGGCGGGTCGGCGAGGAATTGCGCGGCAGCTTCGCAAGCTCGAGGCGTGCCTTGAAGCGCTCTTCCATCGATTTGCTTTCGTCGGTCGCGATCTCTTTGAGCGCGGCACGCTTGGCGGCATACTTCTCCACCAGCGCCTGGCGCTTCTTCTCGCGTTCGATCATGGATTTCTTGGCCATGTGTCTCGCTCCTCAGGCGTTGAAGGGCATGTTGAAATGCTTCAACAGCGCCTTGGCTTCCGCGTCGGTTGCCGCGGTGGTGGTGATGATGATGTCCATGCCCCAGACTTCATCGACCTTGTCGAATTCGATCTCGGGGAAGACGATGTGTTCCTTGATGCCCATGGCGAAGTTGCCGCGGCCGTCGAAGGCCGGCTTCACGCCACGGAAGTCGCGGATGCGGGGCATCGCGATACCGATCAGGCGGTCGAGGAAATCATACATCCGGTCACCACGCAGGGTCACCTTGGCGCCAAGCGGCATCTCTTCACGAACACGGAAGCCGGCGATCGACTTCTTGGCCTTCGTGGTGACAGCCATCTGGCCGGCGATCTTGCTCAGGTCTTCCTGGGCCGATTTCGCCTTTTTCGAGTCCTTCACGGCCTCGGCACCGCAGCCGATGTTCAGAACGATCTTGTCCAGACGCGGGATCTGCATGTCGTTCTTGTAGCCGAACTCTTCCTTGAGCTTGGCCTTGATCTCGTCGCGGAACTGAGCGCGCAGACGCGGGGTGTAGTTTGCGGTATCAAGCATCGATCACGTCCCCCGTGGTCTTGGCGAAGCGAACCTTCTTGTCGCCGTCCATGCGGAAACCGACGCGGGTCGGCTTGCCGTTGGCATCGACGATGGCAAGGTTGCTGAGGTCGATCGGCATCGCCTGCGGCAGACGGCCGCCCTGCGACGTCTGGCTCTGGCGCGTGTGACGAACGGCCATGTTCACGCCGCCGACGACGGCCTTGCCGGCCTTCGGGCTAACGCTTTCGATGGTCCCGGTCTTGCCCTTGTCCTTGCCGGACAGGACGATGACCTTGTCACCTTTTTTCAGCTTGGCAGCCATCAGAGCACCTCCGGAGCAAGCGAGATGATCTTCATGAAGTTCTTCGCGCGCAGCTCGCGAACCACCGGCCCGAAGATACGGGTGCCGACCGGCTCGTTGCTGTTGTTGAGGATGACGGCCGCGTTGCGGTCGAAGCGGATGGAGGTGCCGTCTTCGCGACGAACTTCCTTGGCGGTGCGCACGACGACGGCCTTGCGGACGTCACCCTTCTTCACGCGGCCGCGCGGAATGGCCTCTTTCACCGAGACGACGATGATGTCGCCGACCGATGCGTAGCGGCGATGCGAGCCGCCGAGGACCTTGATGCACTGAACTTTCCGGGCACCGGAGTTGTCAGCGACATCCAGATTGGTCTGCATCTGGATCATGTGGTTTCTCCCGACCTTTGGGGGTTGTTCTTGGTCTACCCCCCAGGGTTTCGATCAAACCGGGATGGGATGCCTTATTCGGCGATCACTTCCCAGCGTTTCGTCTTCGACTTCGGCGCGCATTCGATGATGCGGACCATATCGCCGACTGCGAACTTTCCCGCCTCGTCGTGAGCGCGGTATTTCTTCGACTTCTTGATGGTCTTCTGCAGCACGGGGTGCTTGAAGCGGCGGACCACCTGGACCGTCACGGTCTGCGCGTTCGCGGTGGAGGTCACGGTGCCTTGCAGGATACGCTTGGGCATGGGTTAAACTCCTTATTCCGCAGACGCCGCAGCGGCGGCTTTCTGGTTGAGCACGGTGCTGACGCGTGCCACGTCGCGGCGCACCTGACGGATGCGCGCGGTGTTCTCGAGTTGGCCGGTGGCCTTCTGGAAGCGGAGGTTGAAGGCCTCCTTCTTCAGGGCGAGAAGCTCGTCCCGGAGCTGGTCCGGGGTCTTCGAGCTGAGCTCTTTGGCGTCCATAGCGGTCGCTCCTTCGTTGCAACATCACCGGAGGGCCCCATCGTTACGTGGGTCACCCTGATTCCCGGTGGAGGTGGATGAAGGCGCCGTATAGGCGTGTTCGCCCTACAAAGCAAGGGGCAAAGGCCGCGCCCCCGTGCGCGCTACGGCAGCACGTCGAAGACGCGAGAGCGGCGCCGGGCCCGTTGGTTGATGCCGCGCAATGCGACCACTGCCTGCAACATGCGACCCTGCTTCGGGAAAGTCCAGTCTCGGAGATCGTCATGCCCATCCGCATCCCCGTCGCACTGCTGCTCACGGCAGCGCTTATCGCCTGCCAGCCGACCGCCACGCCGGTCGCGACTGCCCTGCCCGCCGACCTCGAGGGGCTTCCGCTCTCTCCAACGATGGCGCGCGAGATTCGGACCGAGCTTGCATCGCTCGACAGCGCCGAGGCGAAACGCCTCTGCACCGAGGACGAGATTGCCTTTGTCCGGGCGAGCGCGATCCTGATGGCGGTCTACCTGGGCGAAGACGAGACCGCTCCCTGGAGCCCGCGCCAGACCGCGAAGGTCGAGGGGCTCCGCGCAAGATGGCAGGCGCTCGGGGGCGATGCGCGCGACGTCAGCGCAAAATGCCACCAGCTCCCGTCCATGGTGCTCTAGGGCCGCACCAGCCCCGTAAATGGCCAGGAGCCCGGACCAGCGGGCTCCGTCCGTTCGAACCTCAAACGCTCCCCCGGAGCGTTTGCCGGGCCCGGGCCGGCCCGTCCTTCACTCCCACTTGTAGTTGAAGCTGACCGAGATCCGCTCTTCCTCGGACATGTTCGGCGGCACTTCGTGGCGCAGCCAGCTTTCCCACAACAGCACATCACCGACCTTGGGCGCCTCGTAGATGAAGGTCTTCAGTTCCTCCCGGCAGCCCTTTCGACGCGCGGGCGCGGCCATCATGTAGCCCAGCCGCGGGTCCTCGAGCTTCAGCGCCGATGTGCCGTCGGGCATGGCGACATAGGTCGTGCCCGAGATCACGGAGTGCGGGTGAATGTGCGACGAATGCGTGCCGCCCTCGGGCAGGATGTTGATCCAGAGGTCCTCCAGCACCAGCGTCTTCTCCCCGAGATCGAACTCGAGATCCTCGGCAAAGGCCATGACATGCTTGTCGAGCGCCGCGACGAGATCGGCGAAGATCGGGAAGCGCCACGGCAGGTCCGTCAGCGAGGCATACGATGTGTATCCCGGATAGCCGTTCGCCTCGCACCATTCCTGCCCCGCCTCGTCATCCTCGGCGATGGACCAGCAGGAGGCTTCGAGCTCGTCGGTGTCGATGGCGGGCGCCTGCTCGGAGAGCTGCGCACGGTAGAGGCGGGTCGCGAAGAGGGAGCGGATCTGGGACATGCCCGCCTCATAGCGCGAGTCGCGGGATCTGGCGAGAGGCAACGAAGTCTCAACCTCGCTGTGCGAGACCTCGGGCTGTCTCTCTCGTCGAAAGGTCAGAATGACCCGTCTTCTGTTGCCACTGTCCCTGGGCCTGGCCCTCGCGCCGCCCGCGATGGGCGCCGAACCGCTGTTGTCGTCGCGCGTCGCGCGCAAGCCCCTCTTGCAGCAGGCACAGCCGCTGATCCCGGTGCGATCGGGCGCCGGGACCTCGGGCGCGAGCCTGTTCGCCGGGCGGGCAGAGGGGGGCCTGTTCTCGGCAGTTCTTGAGCCCACCAGCCTGCCCCACCGGATCGGTGGGGATAGCGTCAACGCGCGCATTCGCGACATCATCGCACGGGCCGAGGCCGGGCCTGACGGATACGACGCGGTCCAGCACGGCGCCCGCAGGCGGCCGCCGAAACGCCCCACGGCGATGACCCTCGACGAGATCTTCGCATGGATCGCCGCCACGCCGGGCCAGCCGCACGCCATCGGCCGTTACCAGTTCATTCCGGACACGCTGCGGATGCTGGTGAATCGGCTCGGTCTCGACCGTCGGACACGGTTCACCCCCGGCGTTCAGGACAGGCTCGCGGACCTGCTGCTCCTCGATGCGGGGCTCGACGACATGCGGCGCGGCAACATCACGCGCCGCAGCTTCATGCACAACCTGGCCCGGATCTGGGCCGGCCTGCCGACCGCGTCGGGCCGGTCGCATTACCACGGCCATGCGGGCAACCGCGCGACCATGACATGGGCGCGCTTCGAAAGCGCCATGGCGCCGATCTTTCCGCACTGATCCCGCTCAGCCGGGAACGACGCAGATCTGTGCCTCGCCCCCGTCCAGCGAACCGCCAAGATCGTCGCAGGCGGCGTCGTCGAGATATTGCTCGTAGGATCGCCCGGCCCAGAACCCGACGATCACGGCAAGAACAAGCACCAGCCGGCGCAAGATCCAGAACATGTCAGTCTCCCGGAAAAGAAAAGACCTCCGCCGATCTCTCGGCGGAGGTCCAATTCAATCGGCGGGCCATCGGCCCACCGCAGCGGTTTACCAGTCCTCGCGGACGACCACGCGGGTCTTGATCGGCAGCTTCATCGCGGCCAGGCGCAGCGCCTCGCGGGCGATGTCCTCGGCGACGCCGTCGATCTCGAACATCACGCGGCCAGGCTTCACCTTGCAGGCCCAGAAGTCGACCGAGCCCTTACCCTTACCCATCCGGACTTCGGTGGGCTTGGAGGTCACGGGGGTATCCGGGAAGATACGGATCCAGACCCGGCCCTGACGCTTCATGTGACGCGTCATGGCACGACGGGCCGCCTCGATCTGGCGCGCGGTGACGCGCTCGGGCTGAAGAGCCTTCAGACCGTAGTGACCGAAGTTCAGATCAGAGCCGCCCTTGGCTTCGCCCTTGATCCGGCCCTTCTGCATCTTGCGGAATTTTGTGCGTTTCGGTTGCAGCATTGTTCAAGCCTCCTCAGCGACGGCCGCCCATGGCGCCGCGCGGAGCCGGACCATCCTGGATTTCCTGCGACTTGCGGTCGCGGGCTGCCGGGTCGTGCTCCATGATCTCGCCTTTGAAGATCCAGACCTTGATCCCGATGATACCATAGGGGGTCGTGGCTTCGACGTTGGCGTAATCGATATCGGCGCGCAGGGTGTGCAGGGGCACACGACCTTCGCGATACCACTCGGTCCGTGCGATCTCGGCACCGCCCAGACGGCCGGCGACGTTCACCCGGATGCCGAGCGCGCCCATGCGCATGGCGTTTTGCACCGCGCGCTTCATGGCACGACGGAACGACACACGACGCTCGAGCTGCTGTGCGATGTTCTCGCCCACCAGACGTGCGTCCAGCTCGGGCTTGCGAACCTCGACGATGTTGAGGTGCAGCTCGGAGTCGGTCATCTTCGACAGCTTCTTGCGCAGGACTTCGATGTCCGCGCCTTTCTTGCCGATGATGACACCCGGACGTGCGGTGTGAACCGTCACGCGGCACTTCTTGTGCGGGCGCTCGATGATGACACGGGCAACGCCGGCCTGCTTGCACTCTTCGTGGATGAACTCGCGGATCGCGATGTCTTCCAGAAGCAGGTCACCGTAGTCCTTGGTGTCGGCGTACCAGCGGCTGTCCCAGGTGCGGTTGACCTGGAGGCGCATGCCGATCGGATTGGTCTTGTTACCCATTAGGCTTGCTCCTCGATCTGGCGCACCTTGATGGTGATTTCCGAGAACGGCTTGTTGATGCGGCCGAAGCGACCACGTGCCCGGGGACGGCCACGCTTCATCACAAGGTTCTTGCCCACGTACGCCTCGGCGACGACGAGCTCGTCGACGTCAAGACCGTGGTTGTTCTCGGCATTCGCAATGGCGGACTGAAGGCACTTCTTCACGTCCACGGCGATCCGCTTTTTCGAGAAGGTCAGGTCCGTAAGGGCCTTTTCGACCTTCTTGCCACGGATCAGCGCGGCCACCAGGTTCAGCTTCTGCGGCGACGTACGCAGCATGCGGAGCTTTGCCATCGCCTCGTTGTCCGCCACGCGGCGGGGATTCTTATCCTTGCCCATGGCTTACTTCCTCTTGGCTTTCTTGTCGGCCGCGTGCCCGTAGTAGGTGCGGGTCGGCGCGTATTCACCGAATTTCTGACCGATCATGTCTTCCGACACGTTCACCGGAACGTGCTTCTGGCCGTTGTAGACGCCGAACGTCAGGCCCACGAACTGGGGCAGGATCGTCGAGCGACGCGACCAGATCTTGATAACTTCGTTCTTGCCGCTTTCGCGAACCTTCTCGGCCTTCTTGAGGACGTAGGCATCGACGAAAGGGCCTTTCCAAACAGAGCGCGACATATGTTAGCGACCCTTCTTCTTGGCGTGGCGCGAGCGGATGATGAGCTTCTGCGACGCCTTGTTGGTGTTGCGGGTGCGCTTGCCCTTGGTCGGCTTGCCCCAGGGCGTCACCGGGTGACGGCCACCGGAGGTCCGGCCCTCACCACCACCGTGCGGGTGGTCGATCGGGTTCATCACGACACCACGGACCGACGGACGCTTGCCCATGTGGCGGGTGCGGCCGGCCTTGCCGAAGTTCTGGTTGCTGTTGTCGGGGTTCGACACGGCACCGACGGTGGCCATGCATTCCTGACGCACCATCCGCAGCTCGCCCGAGGACAGGCGGATCTGGGCGTAGCCGCCGTCACGGCCGACGAACTGGGCGTAGGTGCCCGCGGCGCGTGCGATCTGACCGCCCTTGCCCGGCTTCAGCTCGATGTTGTGGACGATCGTGCCGATCGGCATGCCCGAGAACGGCATCGCGTTGCCCGGCTTGATGTCCGCCTTCGCGCTTGCCACGATCTTGTCGCCGATGGCGAGACGCTGCGGCGCGAGGATGTAGGCCTGTTCGCCGTCGTCATACTGGACGAGCGCGATGAAGGCGGTGCGGTTGGGGTCGTATTCGATGCGAACGACGATGCCGTTCACGTCGATCTTGTTCCGCTTGAAATCGACGATCCGGTAGAGACGCTTTGCGCCACCGCCGCGGCGGCGTGCAGTGATCCGTCCGGTGTTGTTACGGCCGCCCTTCTTCGTCAGACCCTCGGTGAGGGCCTTGACGGGACGTCCTTTGTACAGCTCCGAACGGTCGATCAGCACCAGCCCGCGCTGGCCCGGCGTCGTCGGTTTGTACGACTTGAGTGCCATGCTTCTGTCTTCCGTTTGCAGACGGGTGGAGGATCCACCCTATGTGTTAGCCCCCTCGACTGTGCGTCCGCAGGTGGCCGGTCGTGTAGGCCCCCGAAGGTGCCCGGTTCGATGCCCCGGGACGACGCCCCGGACAAAACGCGAAGCCCCGGACGAATCCGGGGCTGTTGCGGATGCCCCCCTTTAGAGATCGTCGCCCTGCCGGTCAAGGGCACACGGGCGAAAGCGCCCGGTTTGCCGCACGTGGGCCGAAAGGGCGACGATATCCAAGCGCTGTCGGGAGTGGCTTCACAAGAGAAAAGGCCCCCGCAGCGCTGCGGGGGCCCTTCCAATTAAGTTCAGCGGGGCGCCTGCCCCACCGGGCTCAGAGGCCGGTCGACACGTCGATCGTGTTGCCCTCTTCGAGGGTCACGTAGGCCTTCTTCACGTCGTTCCGGCGGCCGATCTGGCCCCGGAACCGCTTGACCTTGCCCTTGGTGATGGAGGTGTTCACGGCCTTGACCTTGACATCAAAGAGCGCCTCGACGGCCTCTTTCACCTGGGGTTTCGTCGCGTCGATCGCCACTTCGAAGACCACCGCGCCGTGCTCGGACGCCATAGTGGACTTCTCGGTGATGACCGGCTTGCGGATCACGTCGTAATGTTCGGGCTTCGCACTCATTTCAGTCGAGCCTCCAGAGCTTCGACACCCGCCTTCGTGAGCACCAGCGTGTCACGCTTGAGGATGTCATACACGTTCGCACCCATGCTGGGGAGCACGTCGAGACCGTCGATGTTGGCCGCGGCACGAGCGAAGTTCTCGTTGACCGAGGCGCCGTCGATGATCAGGGCACGCTTCCAGCCCAGGCTCTTCACCTGCGCCGCGAGGGCCTTGGTCTTGCCTTCGGCTTCGGTGTTGTCGATCACCACGAGGGCGCCCGACTTCGCCTTGGCCGACAGGGCCATCTTCAGACCCAGAGCGCGGATCTTCTTGGGAAGATCATGCGCGTGGCTGCGCGGGGTCGGACCCTTGTAGATACCACCCTTGCGGAAGATCGGCGCCTTGCGCGAGCCGTGGCGTGCGCCACCGGTGCCCTTCTGGCGGTAGATCTTCTTGGTCGAGTAGCTCACTTCCGAGCGGGTCTTGACCTTGTGCGTACCGGCCTGCGCCTTGTTGCGCTGCCAGCGGACGACCCGGTGCAGGATGTCGGCGCGCGGCTCGAGATCGAAGATCGCGTCCGTCACCTCGACCTCGCCCGCGGCGGAGCCGTCCAGGTTGATCACGTCGAGTTTCATTCGTCGCCTTCCTTCTTCTCGGCCTGGATTTCAGCTTCCGCTTCCTTCAGGGCCTCTGCTTCGGCTGCTGCCTGCTCCTTGGCGGCGGCCTCGGCTGCTGCGGCTTCCTCGGCGGCGGCCTGTGCGGCGGCTTCCTCGGCGGCTTTCGCGGCTTCGTCAGCTGCGGACTTCAGCGCTGCCGGCAGAATGGCGTTCTCGGGGAACGGCTTCTTGACGGCGTCCTTGATGGTCACCCAGCCACCTTTCGAACCCGGAACCGCGCCCTTGATCATGATCAGGCCACGGGTCGCGTCGGTCTTGACGACCTGCAGGTTCTGGGTGGTGACACGGACGGCGCCCATGTGGCCCGCCATCTTCTTGCCCTTGAAGACCTTGCCCGGATCCTGACACTGGCCGGTCGAACCGTGCGAACGGTGCGAGATCGACACGCCGTGCGAGGCCCGCAGACCGCCGAAGTTGTGGCGCTTCATCGGGCCGGCGAAGCCTTTACCGATGGTCGTGCCCGCGACGTCGACGAACTGGCCTTCGAAGTAGTGGTCCGCGGTGATCTCTTCGCCGACCTTGATCAGGTTCTCGGCGTCGACGCGGAATTCCGCGATCTTCCGCTTCGGTTCAACCTTGGCAACGGCGAAGTGGCCACGCATGGGCTTCGAGACGTTCTTTGCCTTGATCGAGCCGGAACCGAGCTGAACGGCGGTGTAGCCGTCCTTGTCCGCGGTCCGCTGTGCCACGACCTGGCAACCTTCGAGTTGGAGAACGGTCACAGGAACCTGCTTGCCGTCTTCCATGAAAAGCCGGGTCATGCCGACTTTCTTTGCGATGACTCCAGAGCGCATCATGACGTCTGCCCTCCTTACACCTTGATCTCGACATCCACGCCGGCGGCGAGGTCGAGCTTCATGAGCGCGTCCACCGTCTGCGGGGTCGGGTCCACGATGTCGAGCAGCCGCTTGTGGGTGCGGATCTCGAACTGGTCGCGGGATTTCTTGTTCACGTGGGGGCCACGAAGAACGGTGAATTTCTCGATCTTGTTCGGCAGCGGGATCGGTCCGCGCACTTGCGCGCCGGTCCGCTTGGCGGTGTTGACGATTTCCTGGGTGCTGGCATCGAGCACGCGGTAATCGAACGCCTTGAGCCGGATACGGATGTTCTGGTTCATCGAACAGTCCTGTTATTGGCATTTGAGTTGAGAGGAGGAGACAGGACCACCCTGCACCCTCGTCGAACCCGGTCGGAGGCGGGGCCCCCTTAAAGCAGACGGGCGCCGAAGCACCCGTCCAGAAATCCTTGCAGGCGCGCCGGATAGTGCCGGGCGGACTGCGAGTCAAGCCCCTTTAGGGGATGACGGATCAGCGCATCGCCCCGAAGGGCGATGCTTCCGAAATCACTCGAGGATTTTCGAGACGACGCCGGAGCCGACGGTGCGGCCGCCTTCACGGATGGCGAAGCGCAGGCCGTCTTCCATCGCGATCGGGGCGATCAGCTCGACCTCGAACTTCAGGTTGTCGCCCGGCATGACCATCTCGGTGCCCTCGGGGAGGGTCACGGTGCCGGTCACGTCGGTGGTCCGGAAGTAGAACTGCGGACGGTAGTTCGCGAAGAACGGCGTGTGACGGCCACCTTCTTCCTTGGTCAGGATGTAGACCTCGGCTTCGAACTTCGTGTGCGGCGTCACCGAACCCGGCTTGCAGAGAACCTGGCCACGCTCGACGCCTTCACGGTCCACACCGCGAAGCAGCGCGCCGATGTTGTCGCCCGCTTCACCACGGTCCAGCAGCTTGCGGAACATTTCCACACCGGTGCAGGTCGTCTTCTTGGTGTCGCGGATACCCACGATCTCGATCTCGTCGCCGACGTTGATCACGCCACGCTCGACACGACCGGTCACAACCGTGCCGCGGCCGGAGATCGAGAACACGTCCTCGATCGGCATCAGGAACGGCTGGTCGACAGCGCGCTCGGGCTGCGGGATGTACTCATCCACGGCCGCCATCAGTTCCTTGATCTTCTCTTCGCCGATCTCGGGATCACGGCCTTCCATCGCCGCAAGCGCCGAGCCCGCGATGATCGGAATGTCGTCGCCCGGGAAGTCGTACTCGGACAGCAGCTCGCGGACTTCCATCTCGACGAGCTCGAGGAGCTCCTCGTCGTCCACCTGGTCGACCTTGTTCAGGAACACGACCATCGCGGGGATGCCCACCTGGCGGCCGAGCAGGATGTGCTCGCGCGTCTGCGGCATCGGGCCGTCAGCCGCGTTCACCACGAGGATCGCGCCGTCCATCTGGGCCGCACCCGTGATCATGTTCTTCACGTAGTCGGCGTGGCCGGGGCAGTCGACGTGCGCGTAGTGGCGGTTCTCGGTCTCGTACTCGACGTGGGCGGTCGAGATCGTGATGCCGCGGGCCTTCTCTTCCGGCGCGCCGTCGATCTGGTCGTACGCACGGAAGTCACCGAAGTACTTCGTGATCGCCGCCGTCAGCGTCGTCTTGCCGTGGTCAACGTGACCGATCGTGCCGATGTTGCAGTGCGGTTTGCCGCGCTCAAACTTTTCCTTTGCCATCTTCTTAAGACGCCTCGCCTTTTCAGGGGCCCCAAGTGACCCGGTTTTGCATCGCGGGCCGTTTATTGGCTTGCAACGGGAAAATCAAGCGGTTGATGCGCCGGACGCGGCGGGAAAGCGCGCTCTGCAACGGGTTTGGCACGCCCCGCGCGCCGCGGAGCGTCAACTCGCCGCGTCGGCGGGCGCGTCGTCCGCTTCGGCAGGATCCTCGGCCCCGGCCTCCGGCGCGGGCGCCATGGCGGGTGCGGAGGCGGTGGCGTTGGCCTCGGGGCCACCGAACCAGCCTTCCTCGCGCTGCTTCCGCCGCATCCACTTCTCGATCTGGAGCGCCACGTTGACCGACAGGTTGCGCATCTGCTCGGCCTTGGACTGGGTGACGCCGGAGCCCACGACCGTCTCGGCCGAGAACGACTCGAGGGCGGTGATCTGCTCGGGCTCGGCGTTCAGCTTGGTCTGGGTGGCGTCGTCCCACACCGTCACCCGCACGATCAGCGCCGACTTCGGGCTGAAGACCAGCGGCACGCCGGGCTGCGCCAGCACGTAGCCCTCGATGCTGATGCCGAGATGGTAGAACTTTTCCCCGTCGTAGCGGCGGAAGCGCTCCTCGATCGCGGCGTCGACCTCGTCGATCCACTCCTCGGGACTGGCCTCGCGCGAGACGGGGCCCTTGACGATGTTGGGCGCGACCACCGCCGCGTGTCCGAGCTTGAAATCTCCCAACGGGTCGGCCTGCTTCTCGAGATCGCGCTGGCCGTTCGCGCAGGCGGCAAGGCCGAGAACGAGGCCGAGAACGGGGATCAGACGGAACATGGGGCCTCCTGCGGGCTGGGGTGCCGCGCAGGGATAGCGCAGCGGCCCCCCGCGCGCAAATGCAGTGATGCTGCGGCCCCGGGGACACGCCGACGCGCCGTCGCGCGCTCTGCCCTTGCCTTGCCGGCCGCGCGCGCCAAGATCGTAGGACATCCTGCAACCGGACCGGACCGATTTCCTTGCTGCCACGCGCCTTTACCGCCCTTGTCCTGCTGCTCGCGACCTTGCTTGTCGCCGGCTGCGCCACGCCGCCCCCGCACGAATTGCCGCGCCCCAGCGACGGCGACATCGCCGAGCTTGCGCGTGAAATCACCGCGCTCGGACCCGACATCGACCCGGCCGAGGCCCGCCGGGCCGCGCAGATCGCCTATGACTACCCGCTGCGACTGGCGGTGCGCTACGAGATCGAGGATCCGCCCTACATCCACAACATCAAGGTGAACCAGGGGATCAAGCCGCGCGGCCTCTGCTACCAGTGGGCCGACGACCTCGAGGCCCGCTTGCGGCAGGAAGGGTTCACGACGCTCGAGTTGCAGCGCGCCATCGCCAACTCCGAGAACGCGTTCCGCATCGAGCACAGCACGGTCGTGGTGACCGCGCCGGGCGACAGCATGTACGACGGCATCGTGCTCGACCCGTGGCGCTACGGCGGCGAGCTCTACTGGGGCGCGGTGACCGAGGATCACAAGTATCCGTGGCTGCCCCGGCAGGAGGTGTTCAAACGCAAGCGCCTGCGCGCCGGCGGGATGGCGGCGGCGCGCTGAGGCCGCCGCCGCTCGGGATCGCTCAGCGCAGGACGTGCACCGCGCAGTTCGCGTGACGCACGACCTGTGTCGCCGTCGAGCCCAGCAGCATGTCGCCCATGCCCGGCCGGTGCGACGCCACGACGATGAGGTCGATGCCGTTGTCCTCGGCAAAATCGAGGATGGTGCGGCCCGAGTGTCCCTCGACCACCAGCCCCTTGGCTTGACCGAACTTCGCCGCCATCGCGTCGAGCTCGGACTGGATCGCGTCGCGGGACTGCTTGAGGTAATCCGGCGGCATGTAGCTGATCGCGTAGCCGGGGATATGCTCCATCACGTGCAGCAGGGTGATCTCCGAATCGTCGGCAGCCAACTGCTTGGCCACCGCCATGGCCGCCTCCGCCTTGGCGTCACTGTCGAATGCGATGGGGACCAGGATATTCTTGTACATGAGGTGGCCTCCTTTCTTCCTGGCATGAAGATACCTATCCCTAAGAGTATCACATTGATCCATATCACCTGCCGCCCGCCGGGGCCGGAACACATTTCGGGCACAATTCGCCGTTAAACCGTTTTTCAGGCCGCAGAACGCGCCGCACCCGATCCCGCCGCCGGAGGCCCACCCTCCCGGCTCCCACGAGATCGGCGTGCCCGGCAGCGCGGCCCGTCCCGACACCGCCGCCCTGCCCTTCCCGCAACCCCGAGAAGTGAGACCCGAGCGATGCGTTACCTGATTGCTGAATCGAGTTGGAAAATGGTGAGTTTGGCCAAGGCCGTGGCCGACAGCGGCACGCTGGTCACCCGCTGCGAGGCCAGCGAGGAGGTCGAGGACTACCACGAGATGGGCACGCACGACCTGCTGGTGATCGAAGCGCGGCAGGTGATGCGCCAGAGCGCCCTGAGCCGCCTGCGCGAACTGCGCCCGCGCACCCCGATCGCCGTGGTCGCCCGTGACCCCGAGCCCGAGCAGATCGCGGCATGGATCATGTCCGGTGCCGACACGGTGTTCGACGGCAACACGCCGCTACCCGAGATGCTGGCACGGCTCTCCGCGGTCGCGCGCCGGGCGCACGGGGTACCGCAGCGTCTGCTGGAATGCGGGCCGCTGCTGTTCGATCTCGATGCACGACGGGTGCACATGGGCACCGTGACGCTGTCGCTCTCGCCGAAACTCTACGAGATCCTCGAATACCTCGCGCTCCGCCCCGGCGCGCTGGCCTCGCGCGAGGCGCTGCTGAGCCACGTCTACGGGTTCGAGAACGAACCCGCGCCGCGGGTCTTCGACGTCTACATGTGCAACCTGCGCAACCACCTTTCCGGGGTGGCCGATGCCATGCGGATCGAGACGGTGCGCGGCTCGGGTTACCGGCTGGATGTCACGGACCGGCGCGCGGCCCCCCGCGCCCCGGCAAGGATCGGCGCCGCAGCCTAGCCGTAGGCGGCGACCACGTCGTACATCACCGGCTCGAAACTTCGGCTCAGCTCGTTGAAGCGGCGGTTGCGCGCGCGCATCTCGTCGCTTCGCAGCATCGCCTGGAAGTCCTCGCGACGGGTCCATTGCGAATAGTTTGCGATGCGCGTCTGCGCGTCGTTCACATGCAACCCGGCGGCGATGAAGCCGGGCTGTTTCGAGATGAAGCTGTCGTAGGCATCCTGCAGGGCATCGAGAAGATCCTGGCAGTTGCCGGGGCTTGTCTCGAAGGTGGTGATGACGGTCTGGCAGTCGCTCGGGCTGGTGATCTCTGGCATGGCTTTCCTCCGTTCCCTCTAGCAGTCTGGCACGGAACCCTGCGCCCCGCCAAACCTTTCCATACACGCCGAAATCCGCCATGTGCCCGCGCCCGCCGGCCGCTTGCTTGACAGATGCGCAACAGGAACGCGAAACAGGGCCGAACAGAAAAGAAAAGGCGGCGCATTCGTGCCCGAGACCTGATAAGGTCCCAATCACAATAAAGAAGAGACAGGCATGAAGAGCGGTTCCCAGACGATCGACGAGCCCCTGCGCGAGGAGATCATCTCGCGCCCCGACATGATCCTCGACGACCGGGATCTGATGCAGGCCCTCATCGCCGCCAACGAGCGGGCCATGGGCGGCAACATCGTGGACCTGCGCGGCATAGCGATGGAGCGCCTCGAGGCACGCCTCGAGCGGCTCGAGGACACCCACCGCAGCGTCATCGCCGCCGCCTACGAGAACCTTGCCGGGACGAACCAGATTCACCGCGCCGTGCTGCGGATGCTCGACCCGGTCGAGTTCGAGCCCTTCCTGCATGACCTGCGCGGCGAGGTCGCCGACATCCTGCGCGTCGACAGCGTGCGGCTGGTGCTCGAATCCGGCCAGACCGAGGACGATCCGGCAGTGCGCAAGCTCGGCGACGTGCTTTCGGTCGCGGAACCCGGCTTCGTCGAGGCCTATGTCACCGAGGGGCGCAACATCCCGCTGCGGCAGGTCACCCTGCGCCAGCTCAGCGAGGGCGACCCCGAGATCCACGGCAACAAGGCCGCCTGGATGCGCTCGGAGGCCTGCCTGACGCTCGACTTCGGCACCGGCCGCCTGCCCGGCCTGCTGGTGCTCGGCTCCGAGGACCCGCATCTCTTCACGCCGCAGCAGGGCACCGACCTGCTGGGCTTCTTCGCCGGCGTCTTCGAACGCGCCATGCGGCGCTGGCTCTCGTGACCCTCGAGATCTCGGGCGCCGCCCGCGACGCGCTCGAGGGCTGGCTCACGGCATCGCGCGCGCTCAAGGGTTCCGCGGAGAATACGATCACCGCCTACCGCAACGACGTGCTCGACTTCATCGTCTTTCTCACCAGCTATCACGCCGAGCCGCAGGGGCTTAAGGCGCTCGCCCGGGTGACCACGCCCGACATGCGTGCCTTCATGGCGCATCTGCGGGCCGAGGGCGCCTCGCCCCGTTCGATGGCGCGCAAGCTGTCCGCCGTGAAGAGCTTCTACCGCTGGCTCGCCGAACGCGAGGGCTTCGAGCCGACCGCCGTCCTCTCGGCCCGCGCGCCGAAGTTCCAGAAGAAGCTGCCCCGCCCGCTCGGCGAAGACGCGGCCCGCGCCATGATCGACACCGTCGAGATACAGGCCGCCGACAGCTGGGTCGGTGCCCGGGACGCGGCGGTGGTCACGCTGCTCTACGGGTGCGGGCTGCGGATCTCGGAGGCCCTGAAGCTCACCGGTGCCGACTGGCCGATGGGCGACTCGCTCCGGATCACCGGCAAGGGTGGCAAGGAGCGGATCGTGCCGGTGCTGAAGGTCGCCCGCGACGCGGTGGCGACCTACCTGCAGCTCTGCCCCTTCGAGCCCGAGCCGACCCAGCCGCTCTTTCGCGGCAAGCGCGGCGGTGCACTGAACCCGCGGCTGGTGCAGAAGGTCACCGAGAAGGCGCGGATGCAGCTCGGCCTGCCCGCCACGGCCACGCCGCACGCCATGCGTCACAGTTTCGCGACGCATCTGCTGTCGGCCGGCGGCGACCTGCGGGCGATCCAGGAGCTGCTGGGCCACGCGTCCCTCTCGACCACGCAGGCCTATACCTCGGTGGACAGCGTGCACCTCATGAAGGTCTATAACGCCGCCCACCCCAAGGCGGGCTGAGGGGCCCTGCCCCTCGCAATGGTTCGGTAAATCTTTTCCGAAAGGATTTGCCCGGCACTCCCGCCGTGCCTACGTTCAGCGCAAGATCCGGAGGACACCATATCCATGAAACTGCTCAAGGCCGGCCCGTCGCCGTTCGTCCGCAAGGTGCTTGTCACGCTGCATGAAACCGGCCAGTTCGACGAGGTCGAGCAGGTGCAGGTGACCGCCTCGCCTCTCGACCCCGATCCCAATCTCACCGCCGCGAACCCGATGGGCAAGATCCCCGCGCTGATCCGGCCCGATGCTCCGGCGCTCTATGACAGCCGCGTCATCTGCCGCTTTCTCGACCACCGCGCGCAGGCCGGGCTCTATCCCGACGCGCGCCTGTGGGACACGCTGACGCTCGAGGCGACCGCCGACGGCATGATGGAAGCGGCGGTGCTCATCGTCTACGAAGAGCGCTTTCGCCCGTCCGAGAAGGTTTCGCTCGATTGGATCGAGGGGCAATGGGCCAAGGTCTCGCGCGCGCTCGATGCGCTCGAGACCCGCTGGATGAGCCACCTGCACGGACCGCTCGACATGGGCCACATCGCCATCGGCTGCGCGCTCGGGTATCTCGATTTCCGGCATGACGTCCGCAAGTGGCGCACCGGGCGCGACTCGCTGGCCGACTGGTACGAACGTTTCGCCGACCGCGAGTCGATGATCGCCACCGAACCGGACCGCTGACGCGGGGCTTGCAAGACCACGCCCGCCCCCGTAAGCCCCGGCAACGCCGCCGATAAGGAGGATCTGCCATGCGGATGCGCGACACCTTCCTGAAACCGATGCACCCCGAGGGACGCAAGTTCGTCGCGATCTTCGCCGTCGTCTCGCTCGTGCTGTTCCTGATCTGGGAGCCGCTCGGCTGGATCGGCGTGGGCCTCACGGTCTGGTGCTACTACTTCTTCCGCGACCCCGACCGCGTCACGCCCACGCGCCCCGGTCTCGTCATCAGCCCCGCCGACGGCATCGTCTCGCTGATCGAGCCCGCCGTCCCCCCGGCCGAGCTGGGCATGGGGCCCGAGCCGCTGACCCGCGTGTCGGTCTTCATGTCGGTCTTCAACTGCCACGTGAACCGCTCTCCGGTCGCGGGCGAGCTGGTCAAGCTCGCCTACCGGCCCGGCAAGTTCCTGAACGCCTCGCTCGACAAGGCGTCCTCGGACAACGAACGCAACGCGCTGCGGCTTCGCATGGCCGACGGGCGCGAGATCGCCGTGGTGCAGATCGCGGGCCTCGTGGCGCGCCGCATCATGTGGTGGAAGAAAGAGGGCGACTGGATCGATCGGGGCGAGCGCTTCGGCCTCATCCGGTTCGGCTCGCGGCTCGATGTCTACCTCCCCGACGGCGTGCCGCCGCTGGTCAACATCGGTCAGACCATGGTCGCGGGCGAAACCGTGCTCGCGGACCTCGGGCTCGAGGCCGGCGATGACCACTGAACCCGGCGAACCCAGTGGCGACCGCGGACAGGAGAAGCTGACCCTGGTTCAGCTTCTGCCCAACATGCTGACCGTCGTGGCGATCTGCGCCGGTCTCACGGCCATCCGCTCGGGGCTTCAGGGCTCCTACGAGGTGGCGGTGCAGCTCATCCTGCTGGCCGCCGTGCTCGACGGGATGGACGGCCGCCTCGCCCGCGCGCTCAAGTCCGAAAGCGGCATGGGCGCCGAGCTCGACAGCCTCGCCGACTTCCTGAACTTCGGCGTGGCGCCGGGGATGCTGCTCTACACATGGGCGCTCGAGGACAGCCGCAGCGTCGGCTGGCTCGCCGTGCTGACCTTTGCGATCTGCTCGGTGGTGCGGCTCGCCCGCTTCAACGTGCAGCGCAAGTCCGAGGACAAGAGCCACGACAACGCCTATTTCACCGGCGTCCCCTCCCCCGCCGGCGCGATGCTGGTAATGCTGCCGATGTTCCTCAGCTTCGGGCTCGGCACCGGCCCGGTGCTGCCCGACGTGATCCTCGCGATCTGGATGGTCATCATCGGACTGCTGATGATCAGCCGCATTCCCACATGGTCGTTCAAGACCACCCGGATTCCGCGCAAGAACGCGAAGTTCTTCCTCGTGGCGGTCGCCGTGGCGCTCGCCGCCGCCGTGACCTACGCGTGGATCACGCTGGTGGCTTTCTGCGTGGCCTATGTCGCCTCGGTCATCATCATGCTGCCGCGCCGCCGCCGCGCGATGTCCGACGACTGAGCGACAGCGCGTCCCATCCGGGGCTGCCGACCGGCGCCCCGCCCCTTTGAAGGAAACCGGCATGGCCGATCAGGATGAAGAGTGGGTCTACGACGAGGCCAGCGGCGAGTGGCGCCCGGCCTCGGAGGTCGCACAGGAGCAGGCGGTCGAGGTGCGCGACGCCGCCGGCAACCTGCTGAGCGACGGCGATTCCGTGGTGCTCGTCAAGGATCTCAAGGTGAAGGGCGCGGGCCAGACCCTGAAGCAGGGCACGGTGATCCGTTCGATCCGGCTGACCGACACACCGGAAGAGATCGACTGCCGGCACGACACCATCAAGGGCCTCGTGCTGCGAACCGAGTTCGTGCGCAAGCGATAGCCGCCGCCTCGGGCCGCTGAAGGAAACACAAAAAAGCGCCCCGAGGGGCGCTTTTCGCGTTTCGACCTGCGGTCAGGATCAGAACCTGTAGGAAATGCCGATGTTCAGCGCATTGGTCTTGATGTCGGTGGACAGCGACCCGCCGCCATCGAGATCGGCCTCGTTGCTGGAATAGACGAACTGGTATTCCCCGAACGCCGAGAAGCGCTCGTTGATCGGGTAGCTGACCCCGGCGACAAGCCGCATCGCCGGACCGGTCAGCTGGTAGCCGTAGGTCTTGTCACCGGCCGTGGTCGACACGTCGACATGCGGCACCGCGACACCGAGACCGCCGCCCACGTAGGGCGTGGCGCTGCCCCACTGCTCCGGCCAGCGCTTCATGGCGTTGACCGTGATGATGTTGTGGCCGTCGGTGAATTCGAGGTTGTCGAAGCCAAGCGCTGCCTTCTCGTCGTCGGGGGCGTAGACCTTGGTGTGGGTCATCTCCAGCGCGAGGCCGAAGGTGTCGGTCTTCCACCAGGTGCCGCGGACGCCGTAGTAGGGCGGCATATCGAAGCTCTTTCCCTCCCAGCCGATCAGCTCGTCGTAGTCCGCGCCGGTGCCGGGGAAATCCCCCGAGATCCGGCTGTGCGGTGCGGTCTGCCAGCCGGTGTAGCCGGAAATTTCGAACTCGCCCGCGGCGACCTGCGACGCGGTGACGGTTGCGACCGAAAGGGTCGCGGCAAGAATCAGTGTCTTCATGGGATTGCTCCGGGCGCTCGGGTGCCGATGCATTGCTCATATACCTTTCGGCATGCGAGTTTCAATTGCGACAGATGCGCACTACTTGGGATCACGACTTCATGATTGCTTTACGGACACATGACAGATCGCTAAACACGCCAGCGGAAAGCCGTATCGGGACGCGGCAATCTTAGGGATTCTGGCCAGCACTAGGCCATGAGGAATGGAGAATACCCCGTGACACAAGCAGAAGATCACGAAGGCACTCGGAGGGATTTCCTCTACTATGCCACCGCCGGTGCGGGTGCCGTCACCGCCGGCGCAGCCGTCTGGCCGCTGGTCAACCAGATGAACCCCTCCGCCGACGTGCGCGCGCTCAGCACGATCCGCGTCGATGTCTCCGGCGTCGACACCGGGACGCAGCTGACCGTCAAGTGGCTCGGCAAGCCGGTCTTCATCCGCCGCCGCACCGAGGCCGAGATCGAGGCCGCGCGCGAAGTCGACCTCAGCGAACTCGTCGATCCGGTCGCGCGCAACGCCAACATCGCCGGCGCCGCCGACGCGACCGACCAGAACCGTGCGCTGGACGACACCGGCGAATGGCTCGTGATGATGGGCGTCTGCACCCACCTCGGCTGCGTTCCGCTGGGCAATGCCGGCGAATACACCGCCGGCGGCGTGGGTGGCTGGTTCTGCCCCTGCCACGGCTCGCACTACGATACGGCCGGACGCATCCGCAAAGGCCCCGCCCCGCAGAACCTGCCGGTTCCCACGGCGGAATTCGTCGAAGAAACCACCATTCTGCTGGGATAAGGGAGGGCGCAGATGTCCGGTATTCCGCACGACCATTACGAACCGAAGACGGGTGGCGAGCGCTGGCTGCACAAGCGGCTGCCGATCGTCGGTCTTCTCTACGACACCATCATGATCCCCACTCCCAAGAACCTCAACTGGATGTGGATCTGGGGGATCATCCTGACCTTCTGCCTCGCGCTGCAGATCGCCACCGGCATCGTGCTCGTGATGCACTACACGCCGCATGTCGACATGGCCTTTGCCAGCGTCGAGCACATCATGCGGAACGTGAACGGCGGCTTCATGCTGCGCTACCTGCACGCGAACGGCGCGTCGCTGTTCTTCGTCGCCGTCTACCTGCACATCTTCCGCGGCCTCTACTACGGCTCCTACAAGTCCCCGCGCGAGGTGACCTGGATCGTCGGCATGCTCATCTACCTCTGCATGATGGGCACCGCGTTCATGGGCTACGTGCTGCCCTGGGGCCAGATGTCCTTCTGGGGTGCGACCGTGATCACCGGCCTGTTCGGCGCCATCCCGTTCATCGGTGAACCGATCCAGACCTGGCTGCTGGGCGGACCGGCGGTGGACAACGCCACGCTGAACCGCTTCTTCTCGCTGCACTACCTGCTGCCCTTCGTGATCGCGGCGCTGGTCGCCGTGCACATCTGGGCCTTCCACACCACGGGCAACAACAACCCGACCGGTGTCGACGTCCGCCGCACCTCCAAGGCCGACGCCAAGAAGGACACCGTGCCCTTCTGGCCCTACTACGTCATCAAGGACGTCTTCGCCCTCGCGGTGATCCTGATGATCTTCTGGGCCATCGTCGGCTTCATGCCGAACTACCTCGGCCACCCCGACAACTACATCGAGGCGAACCCGCTCGCGACACCTGCGCACATCGTTCCGGAATGGTACTTCCTGCCGTTCTACGCGATCCTGCGTGCCTTCACCTCCGAGGTGTGGGTCGTGCAATGGGCCTCGGCGCTGACCGGCGGCATCATCGACGCGAAGTTCTTCGGCGTGCTCGCCATGTTCGGTGCCATCATCGCCATGGCGCTGGCGCCCTGGCTCGACACCTCCTCGGTGCGCTCGGGCCGCTACCGCCCGCAGTTCAAGTGGTGGTTCTGGCTGCTGGTCATCGACTTCGTCGCGCTGATGTGGCTTGGCGCCATGCCTGCGGCCGAACCCTATGCCAGCTTCTCGCTCATCGGTGCGGCCTACTGGTTCGGCTACTTCTTCGTGATCCTGCCGCTGCTCGGCGTGTTCGAGAAGCCGCTGCCGCAACCCGCAACGATCGAAGAAGACTTCGAGGCCCACTACGCGAAGTCCGGCGGCACCAAGACCGTCTCGACCCCGGCCGAGTGACATTGAAAGGACAACGACCCATGTTCAAGAAACTTGCCCTTTCGACCGCAATGGCTCTCGGCCTTGCCACCGGCGGCGCTTTCGCCGCCGGAGAGGGTGGCCACGTCGAGGACTTCAGCTTCTCCTTCGAGGGGCCGTTCGGCACCTACGACCAGGCGCAGCTGCAGCGCGGCCTCAAGATCTACACCGAGGTCTGCTCGGCCTGTCACGGTCTGCGCTACGTGCCGATCCGGACCCTTGGCAGCGAGGCCGGCCCCGGCATCCCCGAGGACCAGGTCCGCGCCTACGCCGAGCAGAACTTCGAGGTCTTCGACGAGGAACTCGACGACTACCGCCCTGCCCGGCCGACCGACAACTTCCCCGCCAACACCTCGCTTGGCGCCCCTGACCTGTCGCTGATGGCCAAGGCGCGCGCGGGCTTCCACGGCCCCTACGGCACTGGCCTGAACCAGCTGGTGAACGGCATGGGCGGCGCGGAATACATCGCGTCGCTCCTGACCGGCTACACCGGCGAGGAAAAGGAAGAAGCGGGCACGCTGTTCTACGAGAACACCGCCTTCCCGGGCGGCTGGATTTCGATGGCGCCGCCCCTGCAGGGCGAAGACGTCGAATTCGACGACGGCCACCCGAACTCGCTTCACCACGAGGCGCAGGACGTCTCGGCGTTCCTGATGTGGGCGGCCGAGCCGAAAATGATGGCACGCAAGCAGGCCGGCTTCGTCGGCGTGATCTTCCTCGGTGTCCTGTCGGTGCTGCTCTACCTCACCAACAAGCGCATCTGGCGCCCGATCAAGCACAAGCACGAAGAAGCCTGATCGCGGCCCATCGCCAACAAGAAAGCCCCGCCCGACCGGCGGGGCTTTTTTCATGTCCTGCGCAATGGCTGTCTAGCCGAGGTAGGCGCGCAGTGCCTCGGGCGGATCCGCAAAGAGCGCCTCGGTCGCGCGCGGCGCGGCGGCGATGCCCTCGGCCACGAGCACCGTCTCGTCAGCAAAGCGCCGTGCGTCCTGCGGATCGTGGCTCACCAAGAGCACCAGCGCGCCGAGCTCGCCCGAGACTTCGCGGACCAAAGCCAGCATCTCGTCCTTGAGCGCGGGGCCAAGCGCGGCGAACGGCTCGTCCAGCGCGATGACCGGCCGTTTCTGCAGGAGCACCCGCGCGAGCGACGCACGGCTCTGCTGGCCGCCCGAGAGTGCACCCGGTTTGCGCGCGCCCATGCCATCAAGACCCACGCGCTCCAGCGCGCGGTCCACGGCGTCAGCCTCGGCCGGGGTCACCCGGCGCCCGTCAGGGCGCAACGCAAGCCCGAGATTGCGGCGCAGGTCGAGATGCGGAAAGAGGTTGTTTTCCTGGAACAGCATCGCGACGGGCCGGCGATCCGGGGGCTCGTCGGTGATGTCCTGCCCCTGCCAGAGCACCCGCCCCTCCCCGGGCTTTCGAAACCCGGCGATGAGGTCGAGAAGCGTCGACTTGCCTGCCCCCGATGGCCCGATGATCGCCACCCGTCGCCCCGCTGCGAGGCTGAAGTCGGCGGACAGCGCATAGTCGCCCTCTTGGAAGCGCAGGGCCTCAAGCGTCAGCATCGATTCTTCCTCCGCGATCGAACAGCCAGAACACCCCGAAGCTCAGGAGCAGCAGCAGAAGCGCCGCGCCGGCGGCCGCATCCATCTGGTAGGAGCCCATCAGCCGGTAGACCTGCAACGGCAGCGTCGCCCGGTCGGGGTCCGCGAAAAGCGCGATGACCCCGAGGTCCCCCATCGACAGCGCGGCGGTCAGCCCGGCGGCAAATCCGAGCGGGCGGCGCAGGCGCGGCAGCAGAACGAGCCGCAGCCAGGCGAAGGGCGTCAGCCCCAGCGATTGCGACAGGCGGCGATAGTCCTTCCGGATCGCCTCGGCCTCGGGGCGCAGGATGCGCAGCGCGAAGGGCAGCGCCACCAGCGCGTTGACCAGCGCCGTGACCGGCAGGGCCAGCGAAAACGGGTTCGCAAACGGCCTCACGATCAGGAACAGCCCGGTGCCGAGCACCAGCGGCGACAGCGCGATACCGGCGAGCCCCACGAGCTCGCCGCCGCGCGTCGACAGCGGCAAGGCCCAGCAGAGGCAGAGCGCCGTCGATCCAAGCGCCACCGTCGCGGAATGGCCAGCGGCCTGCCAGGTGGCCGCCCCCAGATCTGCAAGATACGGCAGCCCGCGGATCACGACGCTCAGAAGCGGTGTCAGCAGGAAGAGCGCCGCAAGCGCGATCCACAGCGTATCGCCGATACGGGCGGCCGCGCCCTGCCCGTCCCAGCGGTGCCGGATGCGGTCGAGACCCGCACCGAAACCATCCCCTGCCCCGAGCTTCAGCGCCACGAGCCCCGCGCATAGAGCAAGCCCGAGCTGGATCACCGACAGCAGCGCCGCGCGGCCCAGGTCGAAATCGAAGCGCACCGCCTGGTAGATCGCCAGCTCCACGGTCGTCGCGCGCGGCCCGCCCCCCAGCGTCAGCGCAACAGCGAAGCTTGACAGGCAGATGACGAAGATCACCGCGAAGGCGCCCGGCGCGATGCGCAGCAGCATCGGCGCCTCGAGCACCCGGAACATCGCCCCGGGCGTCAGCCCGAGCGAGGCCGCAAGCCGAAACCGTTCGGCCGGAATGGCAAGCCAGCCCTGGAGGATGAGACGCACGGCGAGCGGCAGGTTGAAGAACACATGCGCGAGGATCACCCCGTGCACGCCGTAAACGGTCATGCCCGGCAGACCAAGCCCACGCAGCGCGAGGTTCACGAGACCGTTCTGGCCGAAGACCGCGATCAGCCCCAGCACCGCCACGATCACCGGCAGGATGAAGGGCGCGCCCATAAGCGCGACGAGCGCCCCACGGCCGCGAAAACTCCGCCGCGCCAGCGCCCGCGCCACGGGGACTGCAAGCGCGACACTCAATCCCGCGGACAGAGTGGCCTGCATCAGGGTGAACCGCAGCGCCTGCCACTCGTTCGCCCCGAGGCTGCCCCAACCGCCCGCGCGGATCAGCACCGCGACGACCGGCCCGAGCGTGAGCACCGCCACGGCAAGCGCGGCGAAAACCGCGATGCCCCGGCCTGGGCGCACCATTGATTTCCCGAAGCCGCGGGTCAGCGCGACAGCGCCCGGCGCCATGCCTCGATCGCCTCGTCGCGCAGCGCGGCCGCCTCGTCCTCGGAATAGAAAAGCACCTTCTCGGGCAGATCGAGTTCCTTGAAGCCCTCGGGCCATTTCTCGCGCGGCAGCGCCGCCGGGAAGGACCAGTTGCCGGTCGCGATCATCTCCTGGAACGGCTCGCTCAGGATGAAGGCCATGAAGTCGTCCGCCAGCTCGGGCTGGTCGGTGCTTGCGACCTTGGCGGCCAGTTCGACCATGAAGTAATGCCCCTCGGGGAAGATCGCCGCCTTCTTCGTTCGATCGTCCTCGGCGATGATGTGATAGGCGGGCGAGGTCGTATAGCTCATCACCATGTCGGCCTCGCCGTCGGTGAAGAGCCCGTAGCTTTCCGACCAGCCCTTCGTCACCGTGAGGATCTTGGGGGCAAGCTCCTCCCAGGCTGCCTCGGCCTCGTCGCCGTAGACCGCCTGAACCCAAAGCACCGTGGCCAGCCCGGAGATCGAGCTGCGCGGGTCCTGGATCACGATCTTGAGGTCGTCCGGCGCGTTCAGCAGTGCGTCGAAGCTTTGCGGCGGCTCGGGCAGACGCTCGGTGTCGTAGACAAAGGCCGTGTGCCCGTAGTTGTAGGGCAGGAAGATCTCGTCATCCCACTCGATCGGCAGCGTCAGCGGCGACAGGTCCTGCCCGTGGGGCGCGAAGAGCCCGCTTTCGCGCGCCTTTTTCGTGACGTCGGTGTTCAGCCCGAAGACGACGTCCGCTTCGGTGCGGTCGCCCTCGAGCAGAATGCGCGGCAGCAGGTCGCCGGGCTTGAACTGGAGGTCGCAGTCGCACTGCGCCTCGAACATCTCCTCGATCTTCGGGCCGGGGCCCCATTCCGAGACGATGTAGTCGCCTGCGTAAACGGTGAGAACGGGTGTATCCGCCAGCGCGGCGCTGGCTGTGAGAAGTCCCGCTGCAGCGGTGGTGATGGCCTTCATGGCATCCTCCAGGCTTGCGGCGAGAGGGCAAGACCGGGCGCGAGGCCGTCACCTTCCCTCCGCCGGTGTTAACCGGTTCAGGTTCAACGGGTTCGCAAGATGCATCTCAGCCCGGCCGCGGATCGGCCGGACACCCCGAGGTATCGGGAGTCGTAGTGCCGCAACCCGCCCCGCGCAAGGTGAAATGCCTTGAGACGGCGCCGCCGCTGCCCTAGGAACCCTTCGGACAAGGAGACTGCGCCCATGAGCATGAACACATTCGGCCACCTGTTCCGCGTCACCACCTGGGGCGAAAGCCACGGTCCCGCGCTCGGGGCCACGGTGGACGGCTGCCCGCCGGGGGTCGCGGTTGACGAAGCGATGCTGCAGCACTGGCTCGACCGTCGCAAGCCGGGGCAGAACCGCTACACGACGCAGCGGCGCGAGCCCGACGCGGTGCGCATCCTGTCGGGCGTGTTCGAGGGGCAGACCACCGGCACCCCCGTGCAGCTGATGATCGAGAACACCGACCAGCGGTCCAAGGACTACGGCGACATCGCCGAGAAGTTCCGGCCCGGTCACGCCGACATCACCTACTGGCAGAAATACGGCATTCGCGACTATCGCGGCGGCGGACGCTCGTCGGCGCGGGAAACCGCCGCGCGCGTCGCTGCCGGAGGGCTCGCGCGGGCCGCTCTCGCCGCTCTGGCCCCGGGCCTCGAGATCACCGGCTACATGGTGCAGATGGGTCCGCACGCGATCGACCGGTCGCGGCTGGACCTGGCGCAGGTGGGCGAGAACGCCTTCTGGTGCCCGGATGCAGAGACGGCCGAGACCTGGGCCAACTACCTCGACGACCTGCGCAAGAGCGGCGACAGCGTCGGCGCGGTGATCGAGGTCGTGGCGCGTGGTGTCCCTGCGGGGCTTGGCGCCCCGGTCTATGGCAAGCTCGACACCGACCTTGCGGCGGCAGCCATGTCGATCAACGCGGTCAAGGCGGTGGAGATCGGCGAAGGCATGGCGGCGGCGGCCCTGCGCGGCTCGGAAAACGCCGACGAGATCACCATGGGTCCCAACGGGCCGGAGTACAGCTCGAACCACGCGGGCGGCATCCTTGGCGGCATCTCGACGGGGCAGGACGTCGTGCTGCGGTTCGCGGTGAAGCCAACCTCTTCGATCCTCACCCCCCGCCGGACAATCACGAAGTCCGGCGAAGAGACCGAAATCGTCACGAAGGGCCGTCACGACCCCTGCGTAGGCATCCGCGCCGTTCCGGTGGGGGAAGCCATGGTGGCTTGCGTGCTGCTCGACCATCTGCTCCTGCATCGGGGACAGGTCGGAGAGAACCGCGGCAAGATCGGGTGACCTTTCCTGTCCCGTGACATGCAGCTTGCCGTCTTCCCCTGGGTTCGCGTTCCGGAGAAAGACGGCAGCGCGTCATGCTGATCTAGAAATCCTCCCAGAGGTCCATGTCGGCACCAGCCGCACGTTTGGGAGGCGCGACCGGGACATCCTGCACGGCCATCTCCGGGACCTCGATCTCGGCGATCGGCGCAGCAACGGGCGTGACCTCCTCGAGCTCAGGCGCCTCCATCCCCATGAAGCGGTTCAGGACGCTGCTCAGGCGATCCGCCTCGGCACTGAGTTGCTGGCTTGCCGAACTCGTCTCGCCGACCATTGCCGCGTTCTGCTGGGTGACCTTGTCGAGTTCCGCCACGCCTACGTTGATTTCCTCAAGACCCGCTGACTGCTCCTTGGCCGCAGAGGCGATCTCGCCCACCATGTCGGAGACCTCGGTGACATAGCCCACGATCTCGGACAGGGTCGCGCCGGTCTGCTCGACGAGCAGCCCCCCGTCCTTCACCTGTTGCGAGCTGTTCTGCACGAGGGCCTTGATCTCGCGAGCCGACTCCGAGGCCCGTTGCGCCAGCGACCGCACCTCGGAGGCGACGACCGAGAAGCCTTTGCCGCTTTCGCCGGCGCGCGCCGCCTCGACCCCGGCATTCAGCGCAAGCAGATTGGTCTGGAAGGCGATGTCGTCGATGACTCCGATGATCTGCGTGATCTGGTCCGAAGAGGCCGCGATCGAACTCATTGCCTGAAGTGCGCGCTCCATGACGGTCCCGCCTTCCTCGGCGCGGCGGCGCCCCTCGCCAGCACGACGGTCGGCGGCCTCGGCCCTGTCTGCCGCGGAGCGGACACTGCCCGACATCTCTTCGAGTGCGGCGGCAGATTCCTCGAGCGTGGCAGCCTGCACCTCGGAGCGGCGCGACATCTCGTTCGACATCTTGGACAGTTCCTGAGAGTTCCGCTGGACCATCTCGGCGGAATCCTTGAGCGAGCCGACCATGTCGCCGATCTGCTCGGCCAATTCATTGAAATCGTCGCAGATCTTCTTGTAGTCGGTCCCGAGATCATTCCATTCGGCGCCATCCAGACGCTCGGCCACCTGCCCTTGGGCGAGCTGGCCCATCGCCTCTCCCAGGGCACTGAAGAGCGCGACGCGTCGCTCGTTTGCCACCCGCTCGCGGCGGTCCGTCTCTTCGGCCTTTTTCAGCTGATCTCGCAGGCCCGCGAGATTGCGGGCAATGGCGCCGGCTTCATCGCCGCGCTCCTGCCCCGTGATTTCATGTTCAAGCGCACCGTCGGCGATGCTTTGCACGCTTTGCGCGGCAGTCTGGAAGGGACGAGCCAAAACGCGACCGAAGATCAGCACGCAGCCGAGTCCGAGGAGCACTGCAAAGCCATTCAGCCCTAGCAGGATGACGTTTCCATCCCGGACTGTCACATCGGTCTGCCTTTCCGACACATGAAACGCCTCGATGATTTCGTCGCGAAGGCTGTCCACCGTCGTGCGCATTTCATCCAGCGCGGGAAGGACCGTGTCAGAGACGATGGCGTCTCGCTCGAAAATCGTCACCCCCGGTGACCCAAGGAAGTCGACGGGCTGCACAAGGGTCTGGGCGATCTCTGCGACGCTCTGGAATTCGGGAACGAAATGAGGTCGATAGGCTGCCTCGGTATCGGTCCTGGTGAACACGTCGTCGGCTTCGTCCACCAAGGTTGAGAGTGTCGCGATCTCTTCGCGAATTTCGTCCAGCACGTCGTTGCTGCTGTGCTCGAATTTCAGGAAGCCCGCCGCGATCCGTTCGATCCGCTCTTCAAGCAGCGACAACGCGCGGTTCTGGGAGGTGATGTCGTGCCCATAGTGGATCGCATCGGCCAGCCGGGCCTGCACGCCCCAGGAAATCGCCGCCACCACCAGGATCTGCAGCACGAAAACCGTGCCGAGCATCAACACCTGGGTCCGAATGGGAAACCTGCTCATCATCGCTCCAACCGCTGCATGGTCCGCCGGTCGTAATCCGGCCGACCCTGCAGCTATCAGAGAGGTGTAAACAAACCCTTCCGGCCTGTCGGAAACACCGCCTCAGCGCAGCGCGGCGCGCGAGCGCTGCACCGCGAGAATGCCGAGCGTTACGATGACCACGCCGATCACGTCGTAGCGCCCCATCGGTTCGCCCAGCAGCACTGCGGCCACCGCAACGCCGAAGAACGGATTGAGGAAATGGAAGGTCGCCGCCTGGATCGCCCCGATGCGTTCGACCAGCAGCACCCAGACGAGGGTCGCCGCCACACCGGGGATCAGGACGGTGTAGCCGAAGGCCACTACAAGCGTCCACGACCATGTGACCTCGGGGGTCTCGAGCGCGAGGGCGAACGGCCAGAGCAGCGCGCTGCCGACCAGCATCTGCAGTCCGACGATCATCATGATGTTGCCGCCCGACACGGCGCCGCGCACCGACATGGTCGCCGCAGCCAGAGAGAGCACGCCGAGCACGCATAGCATGACGCCCCACGGATCGGCCCCGCCCTGCAGCCGTGCGCCCATGATGATCGTGACCCCGAGCACACCGGCCAGAAGCCCCGCATAGCCCATGGGACGCAGCCGTTCACCCAACCAGAGCCAGCTCGCCAGCGCCACCACCAGCGGCATGGTCGATGCGATGATCGAGGCAAGCGAGGCCTCGACCGTCTGCATCGCGACGAAATTCAGCCCCAGATACAGGGCGTTCTGGCAGATGCCGAAGATGATGGTCGCCCGCCATTGCGCGCGGTTGAGCCGCCAGCTCTGCCCCAGCATCCGCGCCATCGCCACCGCGAGCAGGCCCGAGATCAGGAAGCGCAACGCCAACGAGCCCAAGGGCGGGGCGGCGGTCACGATGATCCGGGCCGAGGTGAAGGCCGACGACCACATGACCGCAAAGGCCAGCCCCATGAAGATTGCGCGCAAGTCCATTCCGTGCCTCCGTTTGTGCACACATGACCCGCCCTTGCCGGGAGGTCAATCAAGTCGCCCGCCTTGGCGGAGGCCCTCCGAGGACACCAAAAAAGGGCCCCGTCGGCACAAGGCGGACGGGGCCAGTCTGTGCCCGCGTATCGCGGGCACCGGCGGTGTCATTGTTCGGATTTCGGTAGGCTCAGTGTGGGCGCGCTGCCATCTCGGCGCGGATCTGCTGGCGCAGCACGTCGATCGGAACGGTTTTCCCGTCCTTGCGGAAATGCCAGTAGGTCCAGCCATTGCAGGAGGGCGCGCCCTCGAGATGGGCGCCGACCTGGTGGATCGAGCCCTTCACGTCCTCGCCCACCAGCGTGCCGTCCGCCCGGACCTTGGCGACCTTGCCCGTGGGCGAGACAAGCATCTCGCCGGGGCGCAGCATGCCGCGCTCGACCAGCTGACCGAAGGGCACGCGCGGCTCGGCGCGCTTGGCGCGGGTCACCTCGAGCGAGGACTTGTCGTAGGCGCGGATGTCGGCAAGGCGACGCTCAGCCACCTCGCGGTAGCTGGCCTCGCGCTCGATGCCGATCCAGTCACGCCCGAGCATCTTGGCCACGGCGCCGGTGGTGCCGGTGCCGAAGAAAGGGTCGAGCACCACGTCGCCGGGGTTGGTCGACCCGACGAGTACCCGGTGCAGCAGGCTCATCGGCTTCTGGGTCGGATGCGCCTTCTCGCCGTCGGCGGTCTTGAGACGCTCGCCGCCGTTGCAGATCGGCAGAACCCAGTCCGAGCGCATCTGGATGCCCTCGTTAAGGGCCTTCAGCGCCTCGTAGTTGAAGGTGTATTTCGCGCCTTCTCCCTTCGACGCCCAGATCATCGTCTCGTGGGCATTGGTGAAGCGCTTGCCCCGGAAATTCGGCATCGGGTTCGACTTGCGCCAGACCACGTCGTTCAGGATCCAGTAGCCGGCATCCTGCAGCGCGGCGCCGACACGGAAGATGTTGTGATACGATCCGATGACCCAGATCGCCCCGTTCGGCTTCAGCAGGCGGCGGGCGGCCTTGAGCCACTCGCGGGTGAACTGGTCGTAGACCGCGAAGCTGTCGAACTGGTCCCAGTCGTCGTCGACCGCGTCGACACGGCTGTTGTCGGGACGGTGCAGATCGCCGCGAAGCTGCAGGTTGTAGGGCGGATCGGCGAAGATCAGATCCACGGACTCCGCCGGCAGACTGTTCATCATTTCGATGCAGTCTCCGTCCAGAATCGTGTTGAGCGGGAGCGCTTGCGCACTCTTCGGTTTGGTCATCGCGTTCATCTCTGCCTCGGTCCCTGTGGTGCGTTCGGCACTCGTTGGTTGTGGACAAAAATGAGTCAAAGGCGATTCGGGGTCAATTTCTTTTTTGAATCAGTCACTTGTAGATTTGGCTTGCCACAAGATATTGTGTATCGGCCTGAAGGACCGTCTATGGTGAGGCGTCACACCAATATCTCGCAGCGCGTCCTTGTGCTTTTTCGACCCGTAGCCCGCGTTGGTCTCCCAGCCGTAGCCCGGATGTTGTTGCGCCAAATCCCGCATGAGGCGGTCGCGCCACGTCTTCGCGACGACAGAGGCCGCCGCGATGCTCACGGAGCGGCCGTCTCCCTTGATGATCGGCGTGGCCCCACAAGGCAGCTGCGGCGGCAGGAAGCGCCCGTCGACAAGCGCGTGGTGGACCGGACCGCGCAGCCCGGTGACCGCCCGGTGCATCGCGAGCAGGCTCGCCTGAAGGATGTTGAGCCGGTCGATCTCCTCGACGGTCGCCACGCCAAGGCTCACGTCGGCGCATTCCCACAGCCAGCCGGCCAGCCGCGCGCGGCGCTTGGGCGAAAGCTTCTTGGAGTCGTTCAGGCCCGGCGGGATGCAGTCGGGATGCAGCACCACCGCGGCGGCCACCACGGGCCCCGCGAGCGGTCCGCGACCGACCTCGTCCACGCCGGCCACGCATCGGCCATCTGCCCAGAAGGGCGCTTCACACGACTCGTCCGGTCCCGTCATGGCCCCAGAAACCCCAGCAGACGGCGCAACGCAAGCGATGCCGCTCGTCCTTGCCCGACGGCTTCGATATGGTCGCCCGCATGGAACGGGAAAGCGATCTCTACGCGCCGGTGAAGGCGCTTCTGGCGGCGCAGGGCTACGAGGTGAAGGGCGAGGTCGGCGCCGCCGACCTGGTCGCCGTGCGCGGCGGCGAAGAGCCGGTGATCGTCGAGCTGAAGCTGCGCATCTCGCTTGCACTGTTCCACCAGGCGGTGGCCCGGCTTTCGGTGACCGACGCGGTCTATATCGCGGTGCCGAAGCCCTCGGGCCGCAGCGCCCGGCGCGCGCTCAAGGACAATCTTGCGCTCTGTCGCAGGCTCGGGCTCGGTTTCATCACGGTCAAGGGCAAGCGCGCCGAGGTGCATTGCGACCCAGGCCCCTATGCCCCGCGTCGCAACAAGACGAAACGGGCACGGCTGCTGCGCGAGTTCCAGCGGATCTCGGGCGATCCGAACGACGGCGGGGCGACGCGCCACGGCATCGTCACGGGCTACCGGCAGGACGCGCTGCGCTGCGCCGCGCATCTGGCCGAGCACGGCCGCTGCCGGGGTCGTGATGTCGCCGCGGCCACCGGCGTGACCCCCGCGACCCGGATCATGCGCGACAACCACTACGGCTGGTTCGAGAGGGTCGACAAGGGCGTCTACGCGCTGACCGCCACCGGGCGCGCCGGCCTCGTCCACTGGGCGCACAGCTGGTAGCTCAGATCTCTTCGGTGCGCGCCGCCATCTCGGCCTCGAAGGCCGCCTCGGCCCGCGCGCGGTTCTTCGCCCGCCGCGCCGCGATCCGCTCGCGATTGAGCGTGTAGAGCCCCGAGGCCACGATGATCGCGCAGCCGACAAGCGTCCAGACGTCCGGCAGGTCTGCGAAGAGCAGGAACCCGTAGAGCGTGCTCCAGATGATCATCGAATACTGCATCGGCGCCACGACGACCGCCTGCGCGACATCCAGCGCCCGGATGATGAAGACCTCGCCCAACGCCGCGCAAAGCGCCATGGCGGGCGCGACCAGCCAGACCCACGAGACCTCCGGCGACTGCCAGACGAAGGCGAGCGGCACCGTGAGCAGCGCCGTCGAGGTGATCGAGGTGTAGGCCACGGTCGTCGCGATGCCGTCGTCTCCGCTCAGCACCCGCGACAGCACCTGCCGCATGGCAAAGGCGGTCGCAGCCGCGACGGTGATGAAGATCGCCGGATGAAAGACGCCCATGCCGGGGCGCATCACGATCAGCATGCCGACGAAGCCCGCCACCACCGCGAGCCAGCGGCGGATGCCCACCGGTTCGCCGAGAAAGAGCCCGGCGATGACGGTGATGATGAACGGCGCGATGAAGGTGACCGCGGTCGCATCGGCGAGCGGCACGTAGCGGATCGTCAGGATGAAGAAGGTGGCCGAGCAGGTCGTCAGCACCCCGCGCAGCACCTGAACCGCCGGGTGCCGGGTGCGCAGCACGTGCCCGCCGCGCATCGCCAGCATGATCATCACGCCGATGAAAAGACCGAGCTGGCGCATCCAGACCACCTGTAGCGGCGGGAACTCCGTCGTGAGCAGCTTGGCCATGGCGTCGGTCGCGCCGAAGCAGACGAACCCGAGCGTGATCAGGAGGATGCCCTTCATGTTGTCGGGGCCGCGCTGCTCGGACGAGCGCGGCACCTGCACGGAGGACGCGGGATGGGTGGGCATGGGGGGTCAACTCTGGATGGGAAGCGGCTTTGGCCGTTTGGTATACCAAACCACATCCGAGGCCCCAATGCCATGCCCGATCCGCGTCAGCAGGATATTGCTGTCCCGTCACCCCTCCCCTTTCACGGCGCCACGAAGTGAATAGGTCCGGTCGAGACGCTGGCGGGGACGCATTTTTTCGAGTTCCCGCTGGTTGACACGACTCGATGGGCTGCCTAGCTATGCGCCGTTAGCACTCCACCCAAGTGAGTGCTAACGGCCCTCGCGAGGGGGCCGTTACAGGGACAAACTTTGAGCAAGGAGCCTCGAAGATGGCATTCAAACCGCTTCATGACCGCGTGCTGGTTCGCCGCGTCGAAAGTGACGAGAAGACCAAGGGTGGTCTGATCATCCCCGACAGCGCCAAGGAAAAGCCCGCCGAGGGCGTCGTGGTCGCATGTGGCGAAGGCGCACGCAAGGACAACGGCGAGCTGATCGCGATGGCCGTTTCCGAGGGCGACCGCGTCCTGTTCGGCAAGTGGTCCGGGACCGAGGTCACGATCGACGGCGAAGAGCTGCTGATCATGAAGGAATCGGACATCCTCGGCGTGACCGAGGCCGCGTAAGCGCCGCTCCCCCATTTTTCGTCTGCAACGAAATTCAAATCAGGAGAACTGATCTATGTCTGCAAAGGACGTGAAGTTCGATACCGACGCCCGCAACCGGATGGTCCGTGGCGTGAACATCCTCGCCGACGCCGTGAAGGTCACGCTGGGCCCCAAGGGCCGCAACGTGGTGCTCGACAAGTCCTTCGGCGCGCCCCGCATCACCAAGGACGGTGTTTCGGTCGCCAAGGAAATCGAACTGGAAGACAAGTTCGAGAACATGGGCGCCCAGATGGTGAAGGAAGTCGCTTCCCGCACCAACGACGAAGCGGGTGACGGCACCACCACCGCGACGGTTCTGGCACAGGCCATCGTCAAGGAAGGCGTGAAAGCCGTTTCCGCCGGCATGAACCCGATGGACCTGAAGCGCGGCATCGACCTCGCAACCACCAAGGTCGTCGAGGCCATCAAGGCCGCCGCACGCCCGGTGAACGACTCCAACGAAGTCGCACAGGTCGGCACCGTCTCCGCCAACGGCGAAGCCGAGATCGGCAAGATGATCGCGGACGCGATGCAGAAGGTCGGCAACGAGGGTGTCATCACCGTCGAAGAGAACAAGGGCCTCGAGACCGAGACCGACGTCGTCGAAGGCATGCAGTTCGACCGTGGCTACCTGTCGCCCTACTTCGTGACCAACGCCGACAAGATGATCGCAGAGCTCGATGACTGCCTCATCCTGCTGCACGAGAAGAAGCTCTCGTCGCTGCAGCCGCTCGTGCCGCTGCTCGAGCAGGTGATCCAGTCGCAGAAGCCGCTGCTGATCATCGCTGAAGACGTCGAAGGCGAAGCGCTGGCGACCCTCGTGGTCAACAAGCTGCGCGGCGGCCTCAAGATCGCAGCCGTCAAGGCACCGGGCTTCGGCGACCGCCGCAAGGCCATGCTGCAGGACATCGCGATCCTGACCGGCGGCCAGGTGATCTCGGAAGACCTCGGCATGAAGCTCGAGAATGTCACCATGGACATGCTCGGCACCGCCAAGACCGTCACCATCACCAAGGACGAGACCACCATCGTCGACGGTGCAGGCGAGAAGTCGGAGATCGAGGCACGCGTCAGCCAGATCCGCACGCAGATCGAGGAAACCACCTCGGACTACGACCGCGAGAAGCTGCAGGAGCGTGTTGCCAAGCTCGCAGGCGGCGTCGCAGTCATCCGCGTCGGCGGCATGACCGAAGTCGAAGTGAAAGAGCGCAAGGACCGCGTCGATGACGCCCTGAACGCGACCCGCGCGGCCGTCCAGGAAGGCATCGTGGTCGGCGGCGGCGTTGCCCTCGTGCAGGGTGCCAAGGCCCTCGACGGTCTGGAAGGCGCCAACAGCGACCAGAACGCCGGTATCGCCATCGTGCGCAAGGCGCTGGAAGCACCGCTGCGCCAGATCGCAGAGAACGCGGGCGTCGACGGTTCGGTCGTCGCTGGCAAGATCCGCGAAAGCAACGACCTGAAGTTCGGCTACAACGCCCAGACCGACGAATATGGCGACATGTTCTCGTTCGGCGTGATCGACCCGGCAAAGGTCGTCCGCACCGCTCTGGAAGACGCCGCATCGGTCTCCGGCCTGCTCATCACCACCGAAGCAATGGTGGCGGACAAGCCGCAGAAAGAAGGCGCAGCTCCGGCCCCCGACATGGGCGGCATGGGCGGCATGGGCGGCATGATGTAATCTGCCGCTGCTCAAGCGACATCTGCCGTCTGACGGCAGGGCAAAGGGGCCTCCGGGCCCCTTTGTCATGTCCGGACCCCGGCGCCCTGCCTCTCGTTTTCTTGAGACGCGACAAGTGCTTGGTCCGGAACGGTCCTGTCCGCCGTCCCGTTGGGATGCAAACGCACCTTCAACGGAAAGGACATTCCATGAACCGCTTTAGCGAAAAGACCGTCGTCGTGACCGGCGCAAGCTCGGGCATCGGCGCCGCCACCGCCCGCCGCTTCGGCAGCGAGGGTGCAAACGTCGTGCTGGTTTCGCGCACGAAGGAAAAACTCGAGGCGGTCGCGAAGGACATCCCCTCGGCCAAGGTGGTGGCTGCCGACCTTTCGACGAAGGAAGGTGTCGAGACCGCCGCTGCCGGTGCGCGCGAAGCCTTCGGACAGGTCGACGTGCTGGTCAACAACGCCGGTACCGCCGTGGCAGGCAGCATTGACGACGTTGACGAGGACGGCTTCGAGACGGTCATGGAGACGGACGTCACCGGTGTCTGGCGCCTGACCAAGGCGCTGTGGCCGGACCTCAAGGCCAGCCAGGGCAACGTGGTGATGACCTCTTCCGTGTCGGGTACCGGCGGCGACTGGAACATGCACGCCTACAACACGGCCAAGGGTGCAATCACCAACCTGACCCGCGCGCTGGCGCTGGATGCGCGCGAAAGCGGTGTCCGGGTGAACGCGGTGAACCCCAGCTTTACCAAGTCCGAACTGACCGCCGACATGCTCGACAACGAAGAACTCGTCGCGAAATTCCGCGAGCGCATCCCGCTGGGCCGCCCTGCCGAGCCCGAGGACATCGGCGACGTGATCGCTTTCCTTGCTTCGGACGACGCGCGCTTCGTCAACGGCGTGAACCTGCCCGTGGACGGTGGGCTTTCAGCCTCCAACGGCCAGCCGCCGCAGGCCTGAGGCGCATATGCGCGCCCCTCGCGCCATCCGGCGCGGGGGCCATCGCGCGTTGTCGTTCGGAGTGACATCGCCTAGCGTCCTGCCATCGACACTCCGGAGACCGTTCTCGATGCGCAAGTTCCTGTTCGCCCTGCCCGTCTGGCTGATGCTCTCACCATTTGCCTCGGCGCAATGCGCGGGGCACGATCTGCGCGAGACGCTTACCTCCGCCGAACGCGATCGGCTTGACGCGCTTCTCGCCGAGATGCCCTACCCTGCCGGAAATCACTGGCGCGCCGAGAAGGACGGCGAGGTAATCCACCTCGTCGGCACCATGCATCTCAGCGACCCGCGCCTCGAAGCGCCGCTGGAGCGGCTGCGCCCCGTGGTGCGCGACGCCGGCGCGCTGTTGCTCGAGATGCCGCGCGCGCAGGAAAAGCAGTTGCAGGCGGCCGTGACGACGCAACCCGATCTGCTGTTCCTGTCAGACGCCACCTTGCCCGAACTGATGGATGAGGAAGACTGGCAAGCTCTGTCGAAGGCCGCCAAGGCACACGGCATCCCGCCCTTCATGGCGGCCAAGTTCCGCCCCTGGTATCTTTCGATGATGCTCTCGATGCCCGCCTGTGCACAGGAAGCGCTGCAGGAGCAGAATGGCTTCGACAAGCAGCTTGAGACCGTCGCCGAAAACATGGGCGTGCCGACGGTCGCGCTCGAGCCCTATGATGCGGCCTTTGCGATCTTCAACGCAGAGCCGGTCGAGGACCAGATCGAGATGATGACCGCGTCGCTCGCCGCCGAAAAACAAGGCGAAGACAGTTTCGCCACCACCATCGCCGCCTATTTTGACGAAGAGGCCGGCGAGATGTGGCACATGGCGCAGATCCTTCTGGAACGGCAGGACACCTTCACTGCCGAGGAGGCCGCGGAGGTCATGGAGGAGAGCGGCGAGGCGCTGCTCGCTCAGCGCAACCGGGCCTGGATCCCGGTCATCCTCAAGACGGCCGACAAGGCAGGGAAGCCTATCGTCGCCGCTTTCGGTGCCGCGCATCTGCCCGGCGAGGAAGGTGTTCTCAACCTTCTTGCAGAAGAGGGCTTCACGCTCACGCGCGAGCCCTTCTAAGCAGGCAAGGCGGGCGGCACGTCGCGGGCCGCCCGGCCATCGGTGGTCAGGCCGCGAGCCCGCGCCCTTTCAGCAGCGCCTCGACGCCGGGCATCCGCCCCCGGAAGCTGGTGTAGAGGTCTTCCGCCTCCCGCGAGCCGCCCTTCGAGAGAATGAACGCCTCGAGCTTGCGCGCCGTCTCCGGATCGAACGCGTCACCGGCCTCCTCGAAGGCGGCGAAGGCGTCTGCGTCCATCACCTCGGACCACATGTAGCTGTAGTAGCCGCTGGAATAGCCGTCGCCCGCGAAGACATGGGCGAAATGCGGCGTCGCGTGGCGCATGGTGATCGCCTCGGGCATTCCCATCCCGCCAAGGATCTCGGACTGCCGTGCCATCGGATCGGCGGGCGCCTTGCCGCTGTGGAACTCGAGGTCGACCATCGCCGAGGCGACGTATTCCACCGTCTGGAACCCCATGTCGAAGGTCGCCGCCGCGAGCACCTTGTCGAGCAGCGCCTTGGGCATCGGCGCGCCGGTGTCGGCGTGGGTGGCGAACTCCTCGAGCACGCGCGGCACTTCGAGCCAGTGCTCGTAGAGCTGGCTCGGCAGTTCCACGAAATCACGCGCGACACTGGTGCCCGAGACCGACCCGAACTCCACGTCCGAGAGGATCTGGTGCAGCGCGTGGCCGAACTCGTGGAAGAGCGTGCGGGCATCGTCGTAGGACAGCAACGCCGGCTTGCCCGCCGAAGGCTTGGCGAAGTTGCAGACGTTGACCACGATCGGTGTCTCGACCTCGGGCCGCTTGGCCTGGCTGCGCATGGCCGAACACCACGCACCAGAGCGCTTCGACGACCGCGCGAAGTAGTCGCCGATGAACACCGCCAGATGCTTGCCGTCGCGGGTGACCTCCCAGGCGCGGCAATCGGGGTGATAGAGCGGCACGTCGAGTGGCGCGAACTCCAGCCCGAAGAGCCGGTTGGCACAGGTGAACGCGGCTTCGATCATGCGGTCGAGCTGCAGGTAGGGCTTCAGCTCGGTCTCATCGAGGTCGTGCAGCTTCTTGCGGCGCTTCTCGGCGTAGTAGCGCCAGTCCCACGGTTGCAGGCTGTCGTTCACGCCGTCGGCGCGCAGCATCTCCTGCATCTCCTCGGCGTCGCGCAGCGCCTGCGCCCGCGCCGGTTCCCAGACCTGCATCAGCAGATCGCGCACCCGGTCGGGCGTGCCCGCCATCTCGGGTTCGAGCTTGAAATGGGCGAAGTCCGCGTAGCCGAGCAGCCCCGCGCGCTCCTCGCGCAAGGCAAGCACCTCGGCGGCGATCTCGCGGTTGTCGGTCTCACCACCGTTTGCGCCCCGCGCAGCCCAGGCGCGGAACGCCTTTTCGCGCAGGTCGCGGCGCGGCGAGAACTGCAGGAACGGGGTGATGAGCGAGCGGGAAAGGGTCACCACCGGGCCATCCTGCCCCAGCGCCTCGCCCGAGGCGCGGGCGGAATCCACGACGAAACCGGGCAGCCCCTCGAGATCGTCCTCGGCGAGCGGCATGAACCACGCGGACTCGTCCTTGAGCAGGTTCTGGGTGAACTGCGTGCCAAGCACCGCGAGACGGGATTTCACCTCTTTCATGCGGTCGGCCTCGGCCCCCCGCAGCGCCGCCCCTGCCCGCACGAAGCCGCGATGGGTCAGGTAGAGCACCCGCGCTTCCTCGTCCGACAGCCCGAGCGTGTCGCGCTTTTCCCAGAGCGCGGCGATCCGGGCAAAGAGCGGCTCATTGGCATAGATGGCCGAGCTGTGCGCGGCAAGCTTCGGGCTGAACTCGCGCTGCAGCGCCTGCCGGGTCTCGTTGCTGTCGGCTCCCGCCACCGAGAAGAAGGTCGACAGCACCTTGTCGAGCTGCTCGCCCGCGCCCTCCATCGCCTCGATGGTGTTGGTAAAGGTCGGCGGCTCGGGGTTCGCGGCGATGGCCTCTATCTCGTCGAGGTGCTCCTTCAGCGCGACCTCGAAGGCCGGGGCGAAATCCTCGTCGGAGATACGGTCGAAGGGCGCGATCCGGAACGGCGTGTCCCAGTCGGCCAGAAGCGGGTTGGTCATGGATGAAACTCCTTTCCTCCAATAGCTAGGCAACCGCTCACGCACCCGCAATGGGCCGCGCACCCGCCACGCAGGAAAGGGTCAGCCGCCGCAGACCGGACAGCCCTCGCGCCGCTTCAGGGTGATCTTGCGGGTCTCGCTCCAGAGCGCGTCGTAGATCAGCATTTCGCCCAGAAGCGGCTGGCCCGCGCCCGCAATGAGCTTGATCGCCTCCACCGCCATCATCGCGCCCACGACGCCCGGCAGCGGGCCAAGCACGCCGGCTTCGGCGCAGGAGGGCGCGAGCCCCGGCGCGGGGGCTTCCGGGAAGATGCATTCGTAACAGGGCGTGCCCTGCGCCGGAGCGAAGACCGAAAGCTGCCCCTCCCACTGGCTGAGCGCGCCCGAGACGAGCGGCTTGCCGGTCGCCACGGCGGCCCGGTTGGCAAGATAGCGCGTGTCGAAATTGTCGGTGCCGTCGAGGATCAGGTCGTAGTCGGCAAAGAGCGTCTCGGCGACCTCCGCATCGAGCCGGCGCTGGTAGGGGCGCACCTCGACATGCGGGTTCTGCGCCTCCATCGCCTCTTTCGCCGAGAAGACCTTGGGCATGCCGATGCGCGCGTCGGTGTGGATCACCTGCCGCTGCAGGTTGGCGTTCTCGACCACGTCATCGTCGATCACGCCGATCACGCCGACCCCGGCGGCGGCGAGATACTGCAGCGCCGGCGCGCCGAGGCCACCGGCCCCGATCACCAGCACCTTCGCGTCGCGCAGGGCCTTCTGGCCCGGACCACCCAGCTCACGCAGGACGATGTGGCGGGCGTAACGCTCGAGCTCGGCGCCCGAGAAACGGTCCTTGCGCGCGGCGGGCGCGGGCGGCTCGGGCTGTGTCGCGTCGGCCCGCGCCTTGACCCGCCGCAGAACGAAGGCATAGGCCAGCGCGATCGCCACGAACCCGCCGAGGATCAGCCAGGGCGCCGGGCTTTCGCCGGTCGCCATGCGGACGGGGTGGCCGTCGGGCAAGAGCACGTGCAGCGCCAGCACGATCACGCAGAGCAGCCCCAGCATGTAGGCCCGCGCCTGCTTCGAGGCCCCCATGAGCCGTCCGAGGCCCCAGATCGCGGCCGCCAGCGCAAGGACGAGAAGCATCAGCCGCGCCCCGTCGAGCCGAAGCCACCCGTGCCGCGCAGGGTGTCGGGCAGCGTCTCCACCACCGCAAAATGCGCCTGTTCGACGGGCGCTGCCACCATCTGCGCGATGCGGTCGCCATGGGCGATGACGAAGGGCGCCTCGCCGGCGTTCATCACGATCACGCCGAGCGGGCCGCGGTAGTCGCTGTCGATGGTGCCGGGGCTGTTCGGCAGGGTGATCCCGTGCTTGAGCGCGAGCCCCGAGCGCGGTCGGACCTGCACCTCCCAGCCCTCGGGGATCGCGAGGCGCAAGCCGGTGGGCACCAGCGCGCGCGCGCCGGGTTCAAGCGTAATCTCGCCCCGGTCGGGCAGGTTCGCCCGCAGGTCGGCGCCCGCCGCGCCCTCGGTCGCATAGGCCGGAAGCCCCAGTGCCCTGTCCGCGCCCTCGTCCCACATCACCGCAATCTCGACCACGTCTGCCCCTCTTGCTCTCTTCCGCTATCCACACAGCACTCAGTCCGCGCGCAGCGCCTCGGCGATCCGCGCCGCGAGGCGCTTTGCCACCTCGCGCTTGCCCATGCGCGGCCAGCTCTCGCTGCCCTCGCCCGAGATCAGCACCACCGCGTTCTCGCTGCCGCCCATGATCCCCGTCGCAGGGCTCACGTCGTTGGCGACGATCCAGTCGCACCCTTTGCGCAGACGCTTGGCCGTTGCGTGGGCCTCGACATCGTCGGTCTCGGCGGCAAAGCCCACGACCAGCGACGGGCGACCGTTCTCGAGCCGCGAGACCTCGGCAAGAATGTCCGGGTTCTCGGCGAACCCGAGCGTCGGCAGCGCACCGGCGACCTTCTTCATCTTAGACGTCGCGGCGTTCTCGACACGCCAGTCGGCCACCGCGGCAGCGAAGACGCCAGCGTCCACGGGCAACGCGGCCATCACCGCATCGCGCATCTCGCGCGCGGTCTCGACCTCGACCACCTGAACGCCCGACGGTCGCGGCGCCTCGGCCGGACCGGTGACGAAGATCACCTCGGCCCCGAGATCGCGCAGCGCCCCGGCAATGGCCGAGCCCTGCGCCCCCGAGGACCGGTTGGCGATGTAGCGCACCGGGTCGATGGGTTCATGTGTCGGCCCCGAAGTCACCAGCACGCGGCGCCCCCTGAGCGGCCCGTCCGCCAGCGCGGCCTCGACCGCCGCGACGATCTCGGGCACCTCCGAAAGCCGCCCCGGCCCGTATTCGCCACAGGCCATGTCACCGGACGCAGGACCGACCACGCGCACACCGTCGCCCTGCAGTGTCGCAAGGTTGCGCTGCGTCGCGGGGTGGTCCCACATCCGCACGTTCATCGCCGGGGCGATCATCACCGGCGTGTCGGTGGCCAGCAGAAGCGTCGTCGCGAGATCCCCGGCCAGCCCCTGCGCCATCTTCGCCATCAGGTCCGCCGTCGCAGGAGCGACCAGCACCAGATCGGCCACCCGGCTCAGCTGGATGTGGCCCATCTCGGCCTCGTCGGTGAGGTCGAAAAGGTCGGTGTAGACCTTTTCGCCGGCCAGCGCGCCGACCGAGAGCGGCGTCACGAATTCGCCGGCGGCGCGCGTCAGCACCGGCGTCACCGCCGCGCCGCGCTCGCGCAGGCGCCGGATCAGCTCAAGCGCCTTGTAGGCGGCGATACCGCCACCGATGATCAGCAGGATACGTTTGCCGGCCAGCATGTCGCGCGTCTCTCCCTCGCCTCCGTGGTCACGGTGTTACGGCGCGGACGGGGAAAACTCAATTGCCCGTGCTGTCCTCGAAGGCGGCGCAGGGATCTTCGCGGTCGGCCACGCCCTCGGACTGTTCGACGACATCGAAGCTGCCGCCGGGATCGCCGCCGTCCTCGCCCTGCCCCAGCGCCGCCACCTTGACCTCGGGGGCCGCCATAGCGACCAGCGCCGGAGCCCCCCAGTCGGTGCGGGCATGGCCGTTGCCAGTGATGACGACGACCGGCGCGCCGTGCATCGCCAGCGCTTCGAGCGCGGTCTCGGCAAGCCGCGCGTCGCGCAGCCGCTGGATGCCGACCATGACCGGCAGCATGTCGTCAGGGAGCGCGTCGCAATGCGCCGCCGCCTGAAGCGCCTCGCGCTCTTCCTGCTGCTCCGGCGGCAGAGGCTTGTCGAGCGCATAGAACCCCGCACTCGGGCCGAAAATCGCGTCGAGCGGCCTGTCCTGCGCCGCGCGGGCTTCCGCGCGCGGCAGCTCTGCCCCGAAGATCGCCGCCTCGGGGGCCGCCGCGAAGATCGGATAATACATCGAGAAGTCCGGCCAGCCGGTGTTTTCCCAGTCGAGCCGTTCGGCCAGCGCGACCTCGTCCTCGACGTCGCCGGGGCGGATCTGCGCGGACTGGTCCGTGGTCAGCATCTCGAATACCAGCGCGGTCGGCTGCAGCTCACGCACGAGTTCTGCCTGCCGGGCATGGTGCGCCGGGTTGTCGTGGGTCTCGCCGAGGAAGATCACCTCGGCCTCATCGAAAACGCTCCCCTGACCGAAGGCGGCGGGAGCGTAAAGGCCCAGCGCGAGAAGCGGGGCGAGGAAACTGAGGCGCATCATGCGAGGAAGTGTTGCACTTCCCTCGACTGCGCTTCAAGCGACTTGCGCATCTTGGTGAAGGCAGCCGCTTCAAGCTGGCGCACGCGCTCTTTCGACAGGCCGAGTTCCTGACCGAGGCTTTCCAGCGTGCGGGTCTCTTCGCGCAGCTTGCGTTCGCGCACGATGAAGCGCTCGCGCTCGTTCAGCGCGGTCAGCGCCGTCACCAGCCACTCGCGCAGCTGTGCGTTGTCCAGCCGGCCCTCGACAAGCTGGGCGCTCTGCTCGCCGTCGTCCTCGAGCGTGTCGATCCACTCGCGACCGTCCTCGTCGGTGGATTGCGTCGCGTTCAGCGAAAAGTCGGAACCCGAAAGGCGCCCTTCCATCATCTGCACGTCAGTCAGCGGCACGCCGATCTCTTCTGCGATGGCGGCCTGAAGCACGTGACGCTCCAGCGAGCGACCCTCGGCGGCGGCTTCGCGCTCGAGCCGGGCCTGAACGCGGCGCATGTTGAAGAAGAGCGACTTCTGCGACGAGGTCGAGCCGGTCCGGACCATGGACCAGTTGCGCATCACGTAATCCTGGATGCTCGCCTTGATCCACCAGACCGCGTAGGTCGAGAACCGCACACCGCGATCCGGGTCGAACTTGTCCGCGGCCTTCATCAGGCCAAGACCCGCTTCCTGGATCAGGTCGCCCATCGGCGCACCGTAACGCTTGAACTTGGCCGCCATCGAGATAGCTAGCCTCATGTAGGCGTTGATGAGCCGATGCAGCGCAGCCTCGTCCCGGTGATCACGCCAGGCGTAGGCGAGCTTGAGCTCGGTATCCGCATCGAGCAGCTCGGCCTTCATGGCGCGCCGCGAGAGGGTCTGGTCGTTGAAGGTCTCTGGTGTCATGGAACACTCCCCATCGAACTTGGACGGGGTGTCCCCGCCTTCTTCGCACAGTCATTCGGCGAGTTAACGCGCGAGATCCGGGAATGGTTTCTCGCGAACGCGCAGTTTTTTCCGCAGGCGGCAAAAGCTGGCCGACGCCGGGCGCGCTCGCTTGTCGAGCGGGCCAAAAGCGCCATGACATGTTGTGATTTGATGGCGCACAAACCGGAATTTCCCCGCGCGCCCCTGCCGTTGTAATCTGCCCGAAATCCCTTTGTTTCCGGAGACTTCTATGACGGACACGCTGTATCTCGGCGACTACACCTACTCGAGCTGGTCCTTGCGCGGCTGGCTTCTCATGGTGCGGTTCGGCCTGCCCTTCGATCCCGTGAGGGTCGATTTCAGCGAAGGACCGGTCGCGGATCAACTAACCGTGATCCCGCCGGCCCGAACGGTGCCCTGCCTCGTCACCGCGGACGGCGCGGTGATCTGGGACAGCCTCGCCATCGCCGAAGAGCTCGCCAGCCGCCATCCCGACGCGGGCCTATGGCCGCTCGACCCGATCGCCCGCGCCACCGCCCGCAGCATCGCCGCGGAAATGCACGCCAGCTTCGGTGCGCTGCGGTCGGACTGCCCGATGAACCTGCAGACGGGCTATGCCGATGTCGCACCGTCCGACGCCGTTCTCGCCGACGTCGCCCGGATCGAGACGCTCTGGGCTCATGCCCGCACGCGTTTCGGCGATGGCGGCCCCTGGCTTTTCGGCGCCTACACGGCCGCCGACGCCTTCTACGCCCCGGTCGCCGCACGCATCGCCGGCTACGGCCTGCCGGTCTCTTCCACGGCGCAGGACTACGTTGCCGCGCATCTCGCCGATCCGGCCTTTCGCCGCTGGCGCGCCATGGGCATCGCGAAGGCAGAGCATCTCGCGCGCTATGATCGGCCATTCAGGCAGATCGGCTGGCCAGGCCCAACGCCGCTGCCTGCGCGCGCCATTGAGACCGGCACGCCGGAGAATGACCTCTGCCCCTACTCGGGCAAGCCGATCACCCACCTGATGAACATTGACGGGCGCGTCTTCGGGTTCTGCAACGCCTTCTGCCGCGACAAGACCGTGGCCGATCCGCTGGCCTGGCCAGCCTTCGCGGCCCTCTTTGACGGTAAAGGCCGGAGCACCCCGGACCGCACGCCGAGCCGCATCCCGGACCGGAGTTAACCATTCGCTAACCTCCTGCGCAGACAGTCGGACAAGGGGACGACAGGGAGGTGAAGGGTGGTCGCTCAGGCCTACACGGTCGCGTTCGAGGGGGTCGAGGCACGCCCGGTCGAGGTGCAATGCGCCGTCAGCGCGGGGGTGCCGGCCTTTGCCATCGTCGGCCTGCCCGACAAGGCGGTCTCGGAAGCGCGCGAACGGGTGCGCGCGGCGCTCACCACCATGGCCATCGCCCTTCCGTCGAAACGGATCACGGTGAACCTTTCCCCGGCCGACATGCCCAAGGAGGGCTCACATTTCGACCTGCCCATCGCCATCGGCCTGCTCGCCGCGCTCGACATCCTGCCACGGGACGAGATCGCGCAGACCATGGCGCTTGGCGAACTGGCGCTCGACGGCACGCTGATCCCGGTGCCGGGCGCCCTGCCCGCCGCGATGACCGCCGCCGAGGAAGATCGCACGCTGCTCTGCCCCGCCGCCTCGGGACCCGAGGCCGCCTGGGTCGACAGTTGCCGCGTGCTTGGTGCGCACAGTCTTGCGGAGGTGGTGCGGCACTACACCGGCGACGCGCCGATCCTGCCCGCCACGCGGGGCGAGGCCACCGATGGGCCCGCCCTCCGGGACCTGCGAGACGTGAAGGGGCAGGAACGCGCCAAGCGCGCGCTCGAGATCGCGGCTGCCGGACGGCATCACCTGATGCTCGTCGGCACGCCCGGCTCTGGAAAGTCGATGATGGCCTCGCGGCTGCCCGGGATCCTGCCGCCGCTTGCCCCGCGGGAAGCGCTCGAAACCTCGATGATCCACTCGCTTGCCGGCCTGCTCGACCAAGGCGGCATCTCGCGTAGCCGGCCCTTTCGCCAGCCGCATCACACGGCTTCGATGGCGGCGATCATCGGCGGCGGGCGCGGCGCCAAACCCGGCGAGGTCAGCCTTGCGCACAACGGCGTGCTCTTCATGGACGAGTTCCCCGAGTTTCCCCGCGCCGTGCTCGAAACCCTGCGCCAGCCGATCGAGACCGGCGAGGTCATGGTGTCTCGCGCCAACGCCCATGTGTCCTATCCCTGCCGCTTCATGCTGGTCGCCGCCGCGAACCCCTGCAAATGCGGCTACCTGAGCGAGCCCGCGCGGGCCTGCTCACGGGCCCCGGTGTGTGGCGAAGACTACCTTGGCCGCATCTCGGGTCCGCTGATGGATCGCTTCGACCTGCGGATCGAGGTACCGCCCGTCGCCTTCACCGACCTCGACCTTCCGGCCTCGGGCGAGACATCGACCGCCGTGGCCGGGCGTGTCGCCGAGGCGCGCCAACGGCAAACCGAGCGTTTCGCAGCGTATCCGGGCCTGCGCACCAATGCCGATGCCGAGGGTGCACTGCTCGAGGAGGTCGCGAGTCCCGACGCCGAAAGCCGGGAACTGCTCTTGCGCGCGGCGGACCGCTTCGGCCTGTCGGCGCGTGGCTATCACCGCATTCTGCGTGTTGCCCGCACCATCGCCGACCTTGCCGGCGAGCCCGAGCTGCGGCGCCCGCATATCGCCGAGGCGCTGAGCTACCGATTGGTGTCGTCGAGCGAATCCTGAAGAAATCGCGCCGCCTGCCTCAGGCTGTGGCGGGCCTCGGGAATCCATCCGTCGAAGACCGGCCACGCATGGGGTGCGTTCGGATGCACGACAATCTCGACTCGGCCGCCTGCGTCGCGAAGCCGCTCGGCCATGCGCCGCGCGTCATCGGCAAGGATCTCGGTCCGCGCATATTGGATCATCACGGGTGGGCAGCCGGGAAAGGTGGCAAAAAGAGGCGAAATTCTCGGATCATCGGCAGGAAGGTCTCCAAGGACGATTTGCACCAGTTCCTCCATCCGGCCGACCGGCAGGAACGGATCCGCTTTCGCATTGTCCCTGAGACTTGCACCGGTCATCGCGAGGTCGGTCCAGGGCGAGAACGCCACCGCCGCCGCCGGAGGCTCCCCCGAGGCGCAGCAGCGGGCGAGAAGCGCCAGCGCGAGCCCGCCTCCGGCGGAATCCCCGGCAAGAAGGATATCGCCCGGAGCATAGCCCAGCGCCCGACAATGCCGCCACGCGGCGCAGGCCGCATCGAAGGCCGCCGGCGCGGGCGCGTCCTGAGCCAGCGGATAGTCCGGGGCGCAGACCTCGATCCCCGACAGTTTCGAAAGCCGGCCCATGACGCCCTGATGGGTGAGGCCGCTGCCGGTGATGTAGCCGCCGCCGTGAAGATAGAGGATGACCTTGCGCACCCGGCAGGGGCCGGCACTGATCCAGTGCAACCCGCGCGGCCGCTCGAGTCGGCGCAGGTAGGGCGGGCGGCGCAGGAAAAGCGCCGCCGACCTTTCGAACTCGCGCGCCGCCTGCTCGGGGCCCCTTGTCCGGGCCAGTCGCGGCTTCACCGCGACCCGCAGGACGAAGTTGAGCGCGGCGAGCCGGCGGCTCATCCGAGTCGGGCTTCCACCGCCTCCCAGATCTTGCCGGCGATGTTCACCTCGTCGAACCGCTCGAGCTCCTGAATGCCGGTGGGCGAGGTCACGTTGATCTCGGTCAGCCAGTCGCCGATGACGTCGATGCCGACGAACACCTGCCCCTTCTCGCGCAGGACCGGTCCGATCCGCGCGCAGATCTCGCGGTCACGTTCGGTCAGGGCGACCTTCTCGGGGCGGCCACCCACGTGCATGTTCGACCGCACCTCGTTGGCTGCCGGAACCCGGTTGATCGCGCCGACCGGCTCACCGTCGACGAGGATCACCCGCTTGTCGCCCTTCGTCACTGCCGGCAGGTATTTCTGCACGATCAGAGGCTCGCGCGAAAATCCGGTGAACAGCTCGTAAAGCGAGCTGAGATTGCGGTCGTTCTCGTCGAGCCGGAACACGCCGGCCCCGCCGTTCCCATAGAGTGGCTTGAGAATGATGTCGCCGTGCCGCTCCTTGAACTCGCGAATGGTCTGCAGGTCGCGGGCGATGGTCGTGGGCGGTGTCAGGTCGGGGAAGTTCAGCACCAGCAGCTTCTCGGGCGAATTCCGGACCCAGAACGGATCGTTCACCACCAGCGTCTCCGGCCCGAGCCGCTCGAGCAGGTGCGTCGTGGTGATGTAGTGCATGTCGAAGGGCGGATCCTGCCGCAGCCAGACCACGTCGACATCGGCTAGATCGAGCAGCTCGAGCGGCCCCATCTCCGCGTGGTTGCCGCGCACGCGCTGCACCTTGAGAGACCGGGCCCGCGCCATGATCCTGCCCTCCTGATAGGAGAGATGATCCGGCAGGTAATAATACAGTTCGTGACCGCGCGCCTGCGCCTCTTCCGCGAGACGGAAGGTGCTGTCGGCGTCGATGTCGATCGGACCGATCGGGTCCATCTGAAAGGCGATTTTCATGGGATCTCCCGCTCTGGCTTTCGCCATACATGGCCCAGAGACGGGGGCGAGGCAATGCCCGCTCAGGGGCCGAGCGCGTTCTCCATCACCCGGATCACGCCGCTGGCGTTCACGAGCGCGATATCGAACCGCATGTCGGTGAGCGAGCCGCGTGGCTGCGTTCCCGCGAACTCTTCCCCGGCCCGCAGGAGCCGGCCGATCTGACGTTGCGAGAGCCGTGCGAGCGCCCGGTCGAAGCTGCGGCTTTTCTTGACCTCGACGAAGATCAGGGCGTCACCGTCCTGCAGGATAAGGTCGATCTCGCCGCAGGCGCCCCGCCAGCGCTTGCGCAGCACCGCGTAACCGCGCCGCTCGTAGTCCTGCACCACCTGCGCCTCGGCAGACAGCCCCGCGTGATACCCAAGGGCGCCGCGATCCTGCCGGGCGCGACGCCCGTCCTCGTGCGGGCGCAGCACAACCGCCGGGATCGGCGGCGCCGGCGCGCGGAAGTCGAATGCAAGCTGTTCGCCCATCCTCACCTTACCTGATTCAGCCGCCCTGCCCGTCTTCGCGCGACAGCACCATTGCGCGCTGGTAGACAGGCCGTCGCTTTACTCCGTACATCGCCGAGACCGTATCGGCCGCGTCGCGCACCGACATCGTCTGCAGCGCCTCGGACAGCGAACGGTCTATATCCAATTCACTAATTTTCTCCGAACCTCCCCGCCCGATCAGCACCACGATTTCACCCTTGGGCGGCGCGTCGGCGTAGTGGTCGGCAAGGTCCCCAAGACTGCCCTGCCGGCATTCCTCGAAACGTTTTGTCAGTTCCCGGCAGACCGCCGCGGGCCGGTCAGCGCCAAGCGTGTCGGCGGCGTCGCGCAGCATCGCGCCCAGTCGTTTCGGCGATTCGTAGAAGGCGAGCGTCGCGGACACGCCACGCATTTCCTCGAGCCCGCGGCGCCGGGCGCCCCCGGCATTGGGCAGGAAGCCCCCGAAGCAGAAGCGGTCGGTCGGCAATCCCGCGACCGTCAACGCGGCAATGACCGCCGAGGCGCCCGGGGCGGTGGTCACCGGGTAGCCGGCCTCGCGGGCGGCGCGCACCAGGTCGAAGCCGGGGTCCGAGATCATCGGCGTCCCGGCTTCCGACGCATAGGCCACCGACTGGCCCGCCGCGAGCGCGTCGAGCAGGCGCGGCCGCACGCGCTCGCCGTTGTGATCGTGGTAGGCGAGGCACGGCCGGTCCCCGAGCGGCACGCCGTGGATTTCGAGCAGCCGTCGCAGGCTGCGCGTGTCTTCCGCGGCCAGCACGTCGGCGTCGCGCAGGATGTCCAGCGCCCTGAGCGTAATGTCGCGCGCGTTGCCGATCGGCACCGCCACCATGTAGAGTCCCGGCGCCATTCCGCCCCTTTCCGGATTCATTTCTGGACCCGCCTTCCTGCTGGCCTATGATCAGCCTCAAACCCGCGCGGGATCGAACCCGCGCCTGATCTCGAGGGAGTTCCACCAGCATGTTCGCCGTTTTGTCCCGCGCCCGCAAGGCGCTCCGCACCGCTGCCGTCGTGGCAAGTGCAGGTCTCGTCGCCGCCTGCGGCGCGCCGATGATGTCCGATCTGGGCGGCGGAGGCGCCGGCAGCGGCGGCCCGCAGATCGACCCCAAGCAGCCCGTGCGCGTCGCCCTGCTCGTGCCCCGCAGCGATTCGGGCGCAGGCACCATCGCCCGCGATCTCGAGAACGCCGCGCGGCTCGCCATCGCGGATCTCGACGGGGTGAACATCGACCTCGCGGTCTACGACACCGCCGGCTCACCGGCGACCGCGGCCTCCGCGGCCCAGCGTGCCGTCGACGAGGGCGCCAAGATCATTCTCGGGCCGCTGCGCGGCGAAGTCGCCGTCGAGGCCAGCAAGGTTGTCGCGGACGAGGGCGTCAACGTGCTGTCGTTCTCGAACAACCCCTCGATTGCCGGCGGGAACCTCTTCGTGCTCGGGCCGACCTTCGTGAACACCGCCGACCGCCTGATGGGCTACGGTCGCCGGCAAGGTCTCGACAGCGTCGCCGTGCTCTATTCCGAGGACGTGCCGGGCCAGTTCGGCCGCTCGGCGATCCAGCAGGCCGCCGCCAACAACGGCATCGACGTCGCCACGACGCAACCCTACCCGCTCAGCATCGACGGTGTGACCTCGGCGGCGCAGAACATGGGCAACGTGGTCTCCGAATCCGGTGCGGACGCTGTGTTCATCACCACCGATGCCACCAATGCGGCGATGCCGATCCTGCTGCAGGTCATGCCCGAGAACGGCGTCGACCCGGCGCAGACCCAGTACATCGGCCTGACGCGCTGGGACGTGAAGCCCGAGCTCTTCGGCTACCCGGGGGCCGAGGGCGCCTGGTTCACCCTGCCGAACCAGTCGATGCAGCAGAACTTCTCGTCGCGCTTCAGCGCCGCCTACGGCACGTCCCCGCACCCGCTCGCCGGGCTCGCCTTTGACGGCATCGCCGCCGTCGGTGCACTGGTGAAACGGGGCCGCAGCGACGCGCTGACCGGGCGCGCGCTGACGCAATCCGCTGGTTTCCAAGGCACGGGCGGTGTATTCCGGCTCAAGTCCGACGGCACCAACGAGCGTGGGCTCGCCGTCGCAACCGTGCGCAACAACCAGATGGTGATCCTTGACCCTGCACCCTCCAGCTTCTCAGGCGCAGGCTTCTGAGCCACTGACGACAGGCGCGATGCCGGACGACCTGATCGCCCCGGCCTCGCGCATCATCGACCTCCCGGCCCTGCGCGACGCCCTTTTCGCGGCCTGCGCAGAGGCCACGACCGAAGCCGAAGTCCGCGCGATCGCGGTCAAGATGCTGTCGGCGGCCCGCAAGGACGGCCGCGAGGTCATCGCAGGCGCCTTCAACGAGAAACCGCGCGCAGCCTTTGCCACGACGGAAGCCTACGCTTGGCTCACCGACTGCATCGTGCGGCTCGTCTTCGACCTGGCGACGCAGCGCCTGCACCCGCTCAACAATCCGACCGAGGGCGAACGCCTCACGCTGATGGCCGTCGGCGGCTACGGTCGCGGCGAGATGGCGCCCTACTCCGACGTCGACCTGCTGTTCCTGACGCCCTGGAAGATCACCCCCTGGGCCGAGAGCGTGATCGAGTCGATGCTCTACATCCTGTGGGACCTGAAGTTGAAGGTCGGCCATGCCTCTCGCACGGTGAAGGACTGCCTGCGGCTCGGCGGAGAGGATTACACCATCCGCACGGCGCTGCTCGAAACCCGTTACATCACCGGTCACGAGCCGCTTGCCCGCGAGCTGGAAAACCGCCTGTGGGAAGACCTCTTCAAGGGCTCCGAGCGCGCCTTCGTCGCCGCCAAGCTCGAGGAGCGCGATCAGCGCCACCGCAAGCAGGGGCTGCGCTATGTTGTCGAGCCCAACATCAAGGAGGGCAAGGGCGGCCTGCGCGATCTCCAGTCCCTCTACTGGATCACGAAATACATCCACCATACCGATGACGCCGAACAGCTCGTGCCGCTGGGTGTCTTCCGGCGCGAGGAATACGACACCTTCATCCGTGCCGAGGAGTTTCTCTGGGCCGCCCGCTGCCACCTGCACCTGGCCGCCGGCCGCGCGGTCGAGCAGCTGACCTTCGACATGCAGGTCGAGGTGGCCGAGCGCATGGGCTACGTCGACCGTGGCGGCCGCCGCGCGGTCGAGTGGTTCATGCAGGACTATTTCCGGCACGCCACCGCCGTGGGCGACCTCACCCGCATCTTCCTGACGTCGCTCGAGGCCGAACACCGCAAGGATGCACCGCTGCTCGTGCGGATGCTCAAGCGTGGCCCCAAGGTGAAGCCCGGTTACGAGGTGGTCCACAACCGGCTCGCCATCGTCGACGAGACCGCTTTTCTCTCGGACAAGGTGAACCTGCTGCGCTTCTTCGAGGAAGGCCTGCGCACCGGCCTGCTCCTGCACCCCGATGCCATGCGGCTGGTCAAGGCCAACCTGCACCTGATCGACGATGAGCTGCGCACCAACCGCGAGGCGCGGCGCATCTTCATGGACCTGCTTCTGAAGCACGGGAACCCGGAACGCTCGCTGCGCCGGATGAACGAACTGGGCGTTCTCGGGGCCTTCATCCCCGAGTTCGAGACCATCGTGGCGATGATGCAGTTCAACATGTATCACAGCTACACGGTCGACGAGCACACCATACAGTGCATTCGCCACCTCAGCGACATCGAGCACGGCGATCTCGTCGAAGAACTGCCCGTTGCCTCGACGATCCTCAAGGAAGGCGTCAACCGCAAGGTAATCTATGTCGCGCTGCTGCTGCATGACATCGGCAAGGGCCGCGACGAGGATCATTCCGTTCTTGGCGCCCGCATCGCGCGCAAGGTGGCGCCGCGGCTCGGTCTCAACAAGTCCGAGACGGCGACCGTCGAATGGCTGGTGCGCTATCACCTGCTGATGTCGGACATGGCGCAGAAACGCGACATCGCCGATCCGCGCACCGTCCGGGATTTCGCCAAGGCGGTACAGACGAAGGAGCGGCTCGACCTGCTCACGGTGCTGACCGTCTGCGACATCCGGGGCGTGGGCCCCAACGTCTGGAACAACTGGAAGGCCGCTTTACTCAGGGCGCTCTACCGCCAGACCCGCCGCGCGCTCGAAGACGGCATGGAAGCGCTCAACCGCGAGAACCGCGGCGCCGAGGCCAAGAAGGCCCTGCGCGAGGCACTCTCGGACTGGGAGCCCAGAGAGCTGCGCGCCGAGACCCAGCGGCATTACCCGCCCTACTGGCAGGGGCTGCACGTCACCGCCCACGCCGTCTTCGCGGAACTCCTGCGCGACATTCGCGACGACGAGATCCGCATCGACATCCACCCCGACGAGGACCGCGACGCCACCCGCGTCTGCTTTGCCCTGTCGGACCATCCGGGCATCTTCGCCCGGCTGGCCGGGGCGCTGTCGCTGGTGGGGGCGAACGTGGTCGACGCGCGCACCTTCACCTCCAAGGACGGCTATGCCACCGCGGCCTTCTGGATCCAGGACGGTGACGGCTCGCCCTACGAGGAAAGCCGCCTGCCCCGTCTGCGTGACACGATCCGCAAGACCCTGCTGGGCGAGGTGAAACCGCGCGAGGCGATCCTGTCGCGCGGCAAGCTCAAGAAGCGCGAGAAGGCGTTCAACGTGCCGACCTCGGTCACCTTCGACAACGAGGGCTCCGAGATCTACACGATCATCGAGGTCGACACGCGCGACCGCCCGGGGCTGCTCTACGACCTTGCCCGGACCCTGTCCGAAAGCAACGTCTACATCGCGAGCGCGGTTATCGCGACCTATGGCGAGCAGGTGGTCGACACCTTCTATGTGAAGGACATGTTCGGCCTGAAGTTCTACACGCCCTCGAAGCAGAAGACGCTGGAGCGCCGCCTTCGCGCCGCGATCGAGGCGGGCACGGAACGCATCGCGCAGAACGACTGATCGGACAGCTCCGGGGGCAACACGCCTCCGGAGCGCCCCCGCGCTTCACCCGCGCACTCAGGCACGCTCTGCGGCCATCCTTCCCCGTTTATCGAAATCTCGCAGAGACCACCAAGGCCCGATTGCACAGGCCCAACATGGTTTCGATTAAACTCGCGCCAAAAAGAATAAGGCCCGATGCAATTTGCATCGGGCCTTGGAAATTCTGGCGGACCGAGGAGGATTCGAACCCCCGACCCCTTGATTCGTAGTCAAGTACTCTATCCAGCTGAGCTATCGGTCCGTTGAGGCGTGATCTAGACTCTGGCGCCGGGAGTTGCAAGAGACTTTTTCGCAGTTTTTTCAATCAGGCGTTCTCGCCCATCGGCAAACGGATTTCGAAGCACGTGCCCTGCGCATCGGAGCGGGCAAGCTGCAGGGTGCCGCCGTGATTGCGCACCAGCTCCGCCACGATCGCGAGCCCGAGCCCCGCACCGCCCTTGCGGACACCGCCCTGGAACGGCTGGAAGAGGTGGTCGCGCGCCTTGGGCGGCAGACCGGGCCCGGTGTCGGTCACGTCGATCACCCAGTCGTCGTCCTCGATACGGGCCGAGACACTGATTTCTCCCGCTTCGCCCGAGCCGATGATCGCCTGCCGCGCGTTGCGCACGAGATTCCCGATCATCCGGTAGATCTGTTCCGGATCGCCGCGAATCTGCATGCCGCCCGGGATGTCCTCGGACAGGCTGAGATCGTGGTCGCCGATTGCCAGCCGCTCAGCATCGAGCACTTCCCCGACGAGCGCTGCGAGGTTGAACTGGGTCAGCACCGGCGCCGGCTCCTCGGCGCGGCCGAACGCCAGCGTGTTCTCGCAGAGCGACACCGCGCGGGTGATCGAGCCGACCAGCTTCGGCGCCATGCGCTTCACGGCCGGATCCTCGGACACCTCGATGCGGTCGGTGAAGAGCTGCGCCGAGGTGAGGATGTTGCGCAGGTCGTGGCTGACCCGCGCCACTGCCCCCCCCAGCTGCGCAAGGCGCTCCTTCTGCCGCAGCGAGGCGGAGAGCTGCGTCTCGAGCGACTGCAGCGCCTCCTCGGCCTCGCGCAGCTCGCGCACGCCGGCAGAGGGCTTGATGATGCGCCGGGCGTCCTCGGGAGCCTCGGCGTAGCGCTGCATCTGCCCGACCACGCGCTTGATCGGCTTCACCAGCAGGCGGCGGACGGCGAGAAAGAGCAGCAGCGCGGTGATGACAGAGATCACCGCCGACAGCAGGAACACACGCAGCCCGTATTCCAGCATGGCATTGCGCAGCGGGGCGCTGTCCATGGTGACCTCGATGAGCTGCCCGGCCTCGCGCGACGGATAGCCGAGCACCCGGATGGTGCGCGGCTCCGGATCGAGCAGCCGACGAAGCGCGTCGTGGATCAGGGTCACCGGCCCGGCCTCGCGCAGATCGAAGCTGTGCGACACCTGCCCCGGCACCGGAGAGGACAGCATGAGCTCGCGCGCGGCGTTGCGCTGCAGTGCGACGTTGTAGACGCCCGCGTTGGCCAGCAGCTCGCGCTCCAGATCGGGGTCGATCATGTCATCGGCCAGAAGCGCCAGCGAGGCAATCTGCGCCCGTTCGAGACGGTCGTTCAGGTAGTCGGCACGGAACCGCGCGACGGAGGGCACGAAGATCAACACCTCGGCCAGCATCACGAAGACGGTCGTGAGGATGAGGAAACGGCCGGATAGCGAGTTGAGCATTCGGATTCAGTCTTGTCCCGTCAGGGCAGCCAGCGCTGCACCACTCTTACAATTCTCTTCACTGTTTCGTTTTCAAACAGACGTGGACTGAAATAGGTTCCCGCAACGCGTTTGTTAAGTTCTGCAATCGTCGGATACGGCACGACCATGCCGGCGATCTGGCTCATTTTCAGGCCAGCCGACAGGGCAAGCGCCCATGTCGCGATCAATTCGCCCGCCTGCGCGCCGACGATCGACGCCCCCACGGGCCGCCCGCGCACCACCATCACCTTGAGCAACCCGGTGGTCGCCCGCTGCGCAACGGCGCGGTCATTGTGCTGCCAGGGCTGGCGGATGACCTCGAGCCGGTCGCCGTGAACCTGTCGGGCCTCGGCCTCGGTCAGGCCGACCTGTGCCAGTTCCGGCGCGGTGTAGGTCGCCCTCGGCAGGATCTGCGGCTTCACCCGCACCGGCAGCCCGAAGAGCGCGTTCCGCACCACCAGCCCCGCGTGATAGCCCGCGACATGTGTGAACTGCGGCCCGCCCGCCACGTCGCCGATGGCATAGACCCGGCGGTTGCTCGTGCGCAGCCCCGCGTCGACGGTGATGCCCTGCCCGGTCGCGGCGATGCCCCCGGCCTCGAGCCCGAGACCGTCCGTGTTCGCGCGCCGCCCGACCGCCACGAGAAGATGCGTGCCGCGATGACAGCGGCCATCCGCCGTCTCGATCTCGATGGCTCCAGCGGTGCCGCGCACAGCGCGGGCGGGCGTGTCCTCGTGGATCTCGACGCCCTCGGTTCGCAGATCCTCGAGCACGATGGCCGCCATCTCGGGATCCTCGCGGCCAAGCGCGCGCTCTGCCTCGATCACCGTCACCCTGCTGCCGAGCCTCCGGTGCGCCTGCGCCATCTCGAGCCCGATGGGACCGCCGCCGACGATCAGCAGATGCTCGGGCCGCTCGCGCAGATCCCAGAGCGTTTCGTTGGTGAGATAGGGCACCTCGCTCAGCCCCGGAATCAGCGGCACGAAGGGCGACGAGCCGGTTGCCACCACGATTCGCCGCGCCCTGATGACATGAGCACCGGCCTGCACCTCGCGCGCAGAGATGAAGCGGCCCGCCTCGCGGATGACGGTCACGCCGAAGCCCTCGAAGCGCTCGGGGCTGTCCATCGGGGCGATGCGGGCGATGGTCTCGGCGACGTGGTCCTGCGCCGCCGCGTAGTCGACCTGCGGCGCGTTCGGGCCAACGCCGAAGGCTGCCGCCCCCGTCATGCCGTGCGCCCGCTCTCCCGCCGCGATCAGCGCCTTCGACGGCACGCAGCCATGGTTGAGGCAATCGCCGCCCATCTCTCCGGGTTCGAGCAGCACCACGCGGGCGCCCATCTGCGCCGCTCCGGCCGCGACCGACAGCCCGCCGGAGCCCGCACCGATCACGAGAAGATCCGTCTTGAGGGTCTGCATGGCTCAGATCTCCCGCCGGCCACGGATCGCGCGAATGACCATCGGCAGAGCGGCAAGCGCCGCGAGGCCGAGCAACGGCCCCAGCACCTGCGGCGCCCAGAGCAGGCTCAAGTCGGGCGTTTCGCCCCGGTCGAAGACCTCGCCGACACCGACGCCGATCGAGGTGAACACCAGTGCGCCCGGGATGATTCCCAGCGCGGTCGTCCAGAGGAAGCTGCGCAGCTTCACGCCCACCAGCGCCGGCAGCAGATTCGCCACGAAGAACGGCACCACGGGCACGAGCCGCAGCAGAAGCAGCACGCTGACTTCGTTCTCGCGCAGCCCGGCCTTGAGCTTGCCCAGCCGCCCCTCCGAGGCGTCCATGCGCGTCGCAAGCGTCTGGCCGAGACCGGCACGCGCGGCAAGGAAGATAAGCAGCGCCCCCACGGTGGCCGCCACCACGTTGAACACCGTGCCGGCGGCAAGACCGAAGAGAAAGCCCCCGGTCACCGAGGTCACGGCGGCACCGGGCAGCGAGAAGGCGACGATGGCGACATAGATCAGCAGGAAGGCGCCCGCGATCAGCACGTAGTGCGCGTCTCGCAACGCCAGCAGCGCCTCGCGGTGCTCGGCAAGCGTCTCGAAGCTGATGTAGTCGCGCAGGGTCACGAACCCCGCGACGGCTGCCAGCAGGATGACGGCAAGCGGCAGATGCCGGACGATGCCGCGACCGGGCCGGTCGGTCGGCTGGCCCGTCTCGCGCGGGCGGGAAAGATCGTGGTGCGTATCGGTCATGTCTTCCAAGATGCGCGAGCGCGCGGCATCGCAACAGCCCTATCACGCGGCCTTGATCCGAGGTGACGCGTTCGGGCCGCATTGCCCTTCCGGCAAGGCCTCCTGTAACAATGCGCCCGCAAACCTGCCCGGAAATGTTGCAGCGGGGCACGACAGCCTTTCCTACGACAAGAGGTTTGACATGAGGCCCATGCCTCCCTATAGGACGGGCTTCGAATGACACCGGCCCGGCGAATCCGTCCCGGGCTGCCCGAAAACGGAGTAGAGCGCGATGAAACGCACCTTTCAGCCGTCGAACCTGGTTCGCAAGCGCCGTCACGGCTTCCGCGCCCGCATGGCGACCAAAGCGGGCCGCAAGGTCCTGAACGCGCGCCGCGCCCGCGGCCGCAAGCAGCTCAGCGCCTGAGCTGCGCGCTTCGCCCATGGCGGAGCGGGACACGCATACCCATGAAAAGGCCGCCCCGGATACGTCCGAGGCGGCCTTTCCTCATGGCCGTCCGATGCCCGTGACCCTGCGCAAGCGCAAGGATTTCCTCGCAGCCGCCCGCGCGCGCCGACAGCCCGCGGGCTCTATGCTCGTGCAGGCGCGGCGGCGCGATGACGACGATCCGACGATTCGCGTGGGCTTCACCTGTTCGAAAAAGGTGGGCAATGCGGTTGCGCGCAATCGTGCCAAGCGCCGCCTGCGCGAGGTCGCGCGGCTCAGCCTGCAGGGCCTTGGCCGGCCGGGCTGGGATTACGTGCTGATCGGTCGCCGGGATGAAACCGCCGCGCGACCCTTCGAACTTCTGCGGGAAGACTTCGAGACCGCGCTGCGCAAGATCCACGCGCCCCGGAAACCCCGGACATGAGCCCGCTCGCGCATGTCGTGGCCTTGCCGGTGCGTGCCTACCGGCTCTTGGGATCTGCGTGGGTGGGGCACGGCTGCCGCTTCCAGCCGACCTGCTCGGCCTATGCGCTTGAGGCGCTGGAAAAACACGGTGCTTTGAGGGGCAGCTGGCTGGCCGCCCGCAGGATACTCCGCTGCCACCCCTGGGGCGGCAGCGGCATAGACAACGTCCCGGAGCACAAGAGGCGCTCCCGGGACTGAGGCTTCAAGGCCGTTATCAGGATGCGGCCTCGACCACGCCGCAGGCGATGCGCGGGCCCGCGCCGGCCTCTTCACCGTAGCTGTCGGGGCCCTGGTGGATGATGAAGGCCGAGCCGTCGTCGTCCATCATCGGCGCCGCATCTCCATCAACGGTCAGCGCAACACTCGTCACGTCAGCGGCAACTTTGCCCTCGGCATCCGCATGAACGTTCGGCAGGTCACCGGCATGGGGCGCGTTGTCCGTCAGCGTGCCGTGCGCCTTGCCGTCCGGCGCGTAGTGGCTTCCTGCCGACGAGAAATCGACAGCCGAGCAGTCGCCGGTCTCATGCAGATGGAAGCCGTGCCAGCCCTCGTCGATACCTTCGGCGGTGACGCGGATCAGCACGCCCTCGGCCGCCTCGAAGACCTTCACTTCGCCAACGTTCTGCCCATCCGAGTTGGCCAGCGTGGCGGTTGCGGCAGGATTCTCCGTCATGTCCGACTGCGCGAGCGCGGGTCCGGCGAGACATGCTGCGGACACGGCGGCGATGAGAGCGGTTGCCTGTTTCATGGGTATCTCCTCTATCAATCTCCCGTCAAACGTGCGGCCACGGCATCACGTTCCTGCCGGCTCTTGCCGATTCCGTGATCCGCGCGTATTGCGCAGCCCATGCTCGACGACAGCGACGACATCCATCCGCTCTTTCACGGCGCTCCCAAGAGCACCGAGTTCAAGAAGCTGCGCAAACGCATCGTGCAGAACGCGCGCGAGGCGGTGGAGCAGTATGGCATGGTGGAACGTCGCGAGGATGGCAGCATGCCGAAGTGGCTCGTCTGCCTGTCCGGCGGCAAGGACAGCTACACGCTGCTCGCGGTGCTGCACGAGCTGAAGTGGCGCGGGCTGCTGCCGGTCGAGCTTCTGGCGTGCAACCTCGACCAGGGCCAGCCGGGGTTTCCGGCAACGGTTCTGCCCGAGTTCTTGGAGCGGATGCAGGTGCCCCACCGCATCGAGTATCAGGACACCTATTCCGTCGTCGTCGACAAGGTGCCGCAGGGGCGCACCTTCTGCGCGCTCTGTTCACGCCTGCGCCGCGGCAATCTCTACCGCATCGCACGCGAGGAAGGCTGTTCGGCGGTCGTGCTGGGGCATCACCGCGACGACATCCTCGAGACCTTCTTCATGAACCTCTTCCACGGCGGACGCCTCGCGACCATGCCCCCGAAGCTGGTCAACGAAGAGGGCGACCTTTTTCTCTACCGTCCGCTTGCCCATGTGGCCGAGGTCGACTGCGATAAATTCGCGCGTGCGATGAACTACCCGATCATTCCCTGCGATCTCTGCGGATCGCAGGACGGGCTGCAGCGCCAGCAGGTGAAGCAGATCCTCGACCAGTGGGAAAAGAACAGCCCCGGCCGCCGTCAGGTGATGTTCCGGTCGCTGATGAACATCAGGCCCTCGCACATGCTCGATCCGAAGCTTTTCGATTTCGTCGGCCTGATGCGCGAGGCAGCGGGCGAGAAGTCCGATATTCCCGACCTGCGTTAAGTTTCGGGTTACCTCCATGTTCTAGTCCTGTTCCCGTCTGCAACGGCAGCATGGGGGCGGACGATGACATCACGGATACGGGCTGATCTCATCCGCCAGCGGGCACGCCTTTCGCGCTGGCTGCACGGGCCCCACATGATCGCCTTCCTGCCGGCAATAACGCTCTCCGGCTTCTGGATCGGTGGCGAACTGGCTCTGGTCGCCATCGCGCTCGGGATACCAGTGCTCTACGCGCTGGGCTCGGCCCCGGGGGGCGGGTTGCTTGACCTCGATCGGCCCCTTCCCGACCTCATCGACGGCGCCACTGCCGGGGATCTCGCCCAGAAGATGCTGGAGAACGCGGCAGACGCGAAACTTGCCACCGCCTGCGTCATGGTCGAGGCGGAAGGCCTGAACGACCTCCGCCGCCGCACCGGCGATGACGTGATCGAAGCCCTTCGGGCGGTCATGTTGCACCGCCTGCAGGGTCTGCTGCGCCGCGGCGACCGTGTTGCCCGGCTGGGAGACGCAAGGTTCATGGTGCTTCTCGGCCCCTCCGTACGGCTTGATCTCGAGGCGCTGCTTACGCTCTCGGACCGGATTCAGCGCGCGCTCGAGGAACCCGTCGAGACTGACGCCGGCACCCAGTTCGTATCGGTCGCCATCGGGTTCTGTGGTTCGAACCGCCTGCGTGGCAAGGCCAGCGGGGATGCCCTCACGGAAGCCGCCCGCACCGCGCTCACCGAGGCGCTCGGCAACGGTCCTTCGTCGATTCGGGCGTGGTCGGACACCATGCAGGCGGAACGCAACGCGCGGAAATCCCTGATGAGCGAGGTCGAGCGCGCGATGGCCAAGGGCCAGATCCGACCGTGGTTCCAGCCGCAGCTCTGCACCTCCACCGGTGCAATCAGCGGCGTAGAGGCGCTGGCCCGCTGGCTGCACCCGGAACGGGGAATCGTCCCCCCGCTCGAGTTCCTGACCGCGCTCGAGGACGCCGGCCAGATGGACCGGCTGAGCGAAGTGATCCTCGAACACAGCCTGACTGCCCTGCGCGAGTGGGACCGGCAGGGCCTCGAGATCCCCAGGGTCAGCATGAACCTGTCGGACGTGGAGCTGCGCAGCGCAAAGCTGGTGGACCGGATCCGGTGGGAGCTCGACCGCTTCGACATGCCGGCTGAGCGCCTCGGCGTCGAAGTGCTCGAAACGGTCATCGCGGACTCGCCGGCGGGCCGCGTCGCCCAGAATATTACCGCACTGTCCCGGCTTGGCTGCCAGATCGACCTTGACGACTTCGGCACCGGGCATGCTTCCATCACGGCGCTCAGGCGCTTCACGGTCCACCGGCTCAAGATCGACCGAAGCTTCGTGACCCGCGTCGACCGCGACGAGGAACAGCGCAGAATGCTCGCCGCGGTGCTCGGTCTGGCGGACAGACTGGGGCTCGAGACGGTCGCAGAGGGTGTCGAAAGCGTGGCCGAGCATGCACTTCTGGCACAGCTCGGCTGCGACCACGTCCAAGGCTTCGGCATCGCGCGCCCGATGCCGCAGGAGCAGCTCGTCGACTGGGCGCACCGCCATGCTGAACGGATCGCCTCTGCACAGAACATCGGCCGCGGCGCCGGCTGACGAAAGCCCGCAAAACCCTGCGCAGCATGGTCACAAAAGCCCGATTCACCCGGAATCGGCTTGACCTTTGCAGGCCCTGCCTGTTGAACCCGCGGTGACTTTCCAAGGACAGGGCGGCGGTCACGCATGGACGATCAGAACAAGAACCTGCTCATCGCAACCGGGCTGAGCTTCGTGGTGATCCTCATCTGGTTCGTACTCTTCCCTCCACCGGAAGAGCCGGCCCAGGATCAGGCCGACCCTGCCGCCATCACGCAGACCGAGGGCCAGCCCGCGACGACCCCGTCAACGGCGCCCGGCTCGGCGTCCGGCGACACAGCCAGCCCGGCGCCAGACACCGCCGCGACCGACACACCGCGCGTGCCGATCGACACGCCGCGCCTCGAGGGCTCGATCGCCCTCGCCGGCGGCCGGATCGACGCGCTCACCCTCAAGGACTACACCGTCGACATCGACGAGGACTCGCCCAATGTCGAGATCCTCGAGCCGGTCGGGACGGGCCATGCCTATTACACGCTGTTCGGCTGGGCCCCCGGCTCGGGCCTGTCGGCCTCCGACGTGCCGGGCCCGAACACCGAGTGGCAGGTCGCCGAGGGCGACACGCTGACCAGCGACAGCCCCGTCACGCTCAGCTGGGAAAGCCCCGCGGGGCTCGTCTTCCGTCGCACCGTCTCGGTCGATGAAGACTTCATGTTCACCGTCACCCAGTCGGTCGAGAACACCGGCGAGAGCGAGATTTCGGCGGCACCCTACGGCATCATCGCGCGCCATGGCGAACCGGTCGACCTCAAGAATTTCTTCGTCCTGCACGAAGGCGTGGTTGCCATGGCCGACGGCAAGCTGAACGAGATCGACTACTCCGACATGCCCGACATGGACATGCTCCCGAGCGAGGGCGCGCGCGCCGAGGTGACGCAGGTCTCCGAGACCGGCTGGATCGGCTTCACCGACCACTACTGGATGACCACGCTGATCCCCGGCGACACCGGCTTCAAGCAGGTCTCGAAGTATGACGACAGCCGCGACATCTACCAGACCGAGGCCGTGATGCCGACCATGTCGCTGGCCCCGGGCGAAAGCCGCGAGGTCACCACGCAGGTCTTTGCCGGCGCCAAGGAATACGAGACGATCCGCGACTACCAGCAGCAGGGCGTCGACCGCTTCATCGACAGCATCGACTGGGGCTGGTTCTTCTTCCTGACCAAGCCGATCTTCTGGCTGCTGCATCAACTGCACCAGCTGATCGGCAACATGGGTTGGTCGATCATCGCGCTGACCGTGATCCTGAAGGCAATCCTCTTCCCGCTGGCGTTCAAGTCCTACGTCTCCATGGCGAAGATGAAGGAACTCCAGCCGGAGATGGAAAAGCTCAAGGAGCGCGCCGGCGATGACCGTCAGAAGCTCCAGCAGGAGATGATGGCGCTCTACAAGAAGGAAAAGGTGAACCCGGCCTCCGGCTGTCTGCCCATCCTTCTGCAGATCCCGATCTTCTTCTCGCTCTACAAGGTGATCTTCGTCGCGTTCGAGCTGCGCCAGGCACCGTGGTTCGGCCCCTTCCAGGATCTCTCCACGCCCGACCCGACGTCGATCTACAACCTGTTCGGCCTGCTGCCCTGGGCGGCACCGGACCCGGGCAGCACGCTGGCGCTGGTCTTCGTGGGCATCCTTCCGATCCTGCTGGGCATCTCGATGTTCCTGCAGCAGAAGCTGAACCCCGCCCCGGCGGACCCGACCCAGAAGATGATCTTTGCCTGGATGCCCTGGGTGTTCATGTTCATGCTCGGCGGCTTCGCCAGCGGCCTCGTGGTCTACTGGATCACCAACAACACGATCACCTTCACGCAGCAGTACCTGATCATGCGCAGCCAGGGCTACAAGCCGGACGTGTTCGGCAACATCAGGTCGGGCTTCAAGCGCACGCCCAAGGACGACAAGCCCGCCAAATGACGGTGCGGCTTGCCCAGATAAGACGGCACCCGATCAAGGGGATCGGCAGCGAACCCCTTGACGAGGTGATCCTGGATCAGGACGCGCCCATGCCCGGAGACCGGGCATGGGCGCTCCAGCATGAGAACGCCGAAGCGGCACCGACCTGGCAATCACGGGGAAACTTCCTCGTGGTGGCGAACGGCCCGAAACTCGCGCCGGTGCGCGCGACGACCGGGCGTGACGGCCGGATCACCCTGACCCATCCCGAGCGTGCCGATCTCGTCATTTCGCCCGGCACCGACGGACCGGCGCTGATCGACTGGGTGAAACCGCTCTGGCCCGAGACGAGCCCCGCCCCCCGCGCGCTCGTGCCCGCGCCACCGCAGGGCATGGCCGACAACGGCCGCGCCGAACTGTCGATCCTGAACCTCGCCAGCCTGCGTGCGCTGTCCGAGGCCATCGGAAAGCCGCTGGAGATCGAGCGCTTCCGCGGAAACCTGATCCTGGACGGGCTCGAGCCGTGGCAGGAATTCGACTGGATCGGACAAACGCTGCAAATCGGCCGGACGACACTCGAGGTCACGCAGCGGATCCAGCGCTGCCGCGCCACCGAGGCCAATCCGGATACCGGCGAGCGCGACGCGAACGTCCTGCGCGCGCTGCACACGGGTTTCGGTCACCGCGATTTCGGGGTCTACGCGAAGGTCACCCACGGCGGACTGGTCGCCACCGGTTACGAGGTCACGACACCATGACATCCCTTCCCTTTCCCCTTGCGCCCGAACCCGACGACGCCACCCGCGAGAAGGGCCGGAAACTCTTCGCCGGCGAGGTCGACTTCCTCAAGGGCGTCGTCGCCATGTCGGGCCTGCCGCCGGATGATCGCGCCGAGGTCTGCTTTGCCGGGCGCTCGAACGTCGGAAAATCGACGCTGATCAACGCGCTCACCGGGCGCAAGGCGATCGCCCGCGCGTCGAACACCCCCGGCCGCACGCAGGAGATCAACTATTTCACCCTCGGAGACGAACGGTATCTCGTCGACCTCCCCGGCTACGGCTATGCCAACGCGCCGCTGAGCGTGGTGGAGAAGTGGCAGGCCCTGCTGAAACAGTATCTGTCCGGTCGCGCCTCGCTGCGCCGGGCCTTCGTCCTGATCGACGCGCGCCACGGTGTGAAGAGCGTCGACGAAGAGATCATGAGCCTGCTCGACCGTTCCGCCGTCACCTTCCAGGCGGTGCTGACCAAGGCCGACAAGGTCAAGGAGAAGGACCGCGAAAAGGTGCTCGCGCAGGTCCGCAGCCGGCTGGCCACCCACCCCGCGGCCTACCCCGAGATCGTCCTGACGAGTTCAGAGAAGGGCGACGGCATCGCCACCCTCCGCGCGATCATCGCCGGGCTCGACTGAAAAATCTTCGACCGAAGATTTTTCGGCCCCTCCACCCGCGTGAAGATTTTTCGTACGAAAAATCTTGCGTCCCGCGCAGGCATTGCCGACAGAAGGACACGCCCGTTCGCATCGGAAGGATGCCTCACAGAATGAAGCAGCAGAAGATGAATCGAGACTGGATCGCCACCGCCCGCACGCTGAACGAAGCGCTTCCCTACATGCAGCGCTACACCGGCGCCGTCGTCGTCGTGAAATTCGGCGGCAATGCCATGGGCGACGACGAGGCCATGGCCGAGTTCGCCCGTGACATCGTCCTCATGCGTCAGGTCGGCGTGAATCCCGTCGTCGTGCACGGCGGCGGGCCGATGATCAACGACATGCTCAAGCGTCTCAACATCGAAAGCCGTTTCGTGCGCGGCAAGCGCGTTACCGACAAGGCCACCGTCGAGGTCGTCGAGATGGTTCTGACCGGGCTCGTCAACAAGCGCATCGTGCAGGCGATCATGGACGAGGGCGGCCGCGCCGTGGGGCTTTCCGGCAAGGACGACGATCTCATCGTCTGCGAGGCGGACGACCCCGAGCTGGGCTTCGTCGGCCGTCCGACCGAGCTCAACGTGCAGGTGCTGCGCGATCTCTTCTCCGCCGGCATCATCCCGGTGGTCGCTCCCGTCGCCACCGGCACCGAGGCGACCGAGACCTACAACGTCAACGGCGACACCGCCGCCGGCGCCATCGCGGGGGCGCTCAAGGCCGACCGCCTGCTGCTTCTGACCGACGTGTCGGGCGTGAAGAACGCCGAGGGCGAGGTCGTCACCGCGATGACCCCCGAGGACGTTCGCCAGATGACCTCCGACGGCGTCATCGCCGGCGGCATGATCCCCAAGACCGAAACCGCGCTCAAGGCCATTGAGGAGGGCGTGCGCGCCGTCGTCATCCTTGACGGGCGGGTGCCCAATGCCTGTCTGCTCGAACTCTTCACCGAGCACGGGGCCGGCTCGCTCATCCGCTCGGCCGAACTGCCGCCGGTGCGGACCTAGCGCATGCCCCTGGCTGCGCTGGAGGCCCGGGCGGCAGACCACGGGCTCATCCTGCGCGGCGCCTTCCATCCGCGGCCCGGCGATGCCCTGCCCGAGGGAACGGGCACGCTGCTGCTCTTTGGTCCCGACGAGCCTGGTTTCTGGCCGATCTTCGCCGCATCCGATGAATACGCGGACGAGGCTCCGGATCCGCTCGACCGCTGGTCCGCCCGCGTGCTTGGCGATCTCGCTACCCGATGGGGCGGCACCGCGATCCTGCCGTCGGACGGTCCGCCGTGGCCGCCGTTCCTGACCTGGGCGCGCCGCTCGGGGCGCGCCTTCCCCTCGCCGATCGGCCTTTTCGTGCATGACCGCGTCGGCCTGATGATCAGCTATCGCGGTGCCATCGCCCTGCCCCAGCGGCTCGCGCTTCCCACGACTGGCCCAGCCCCATGCCCCGGTTGCATCGACCGCCCCTGCGCCTCGGCCTGCCCGGTGGGTGCACTGCGCGAGGGCGCGGCCTACGACGTCCCGGCCTGCCAGCACCATCTCCGCCGCCCCGAGGGCCGCGAGTGTCGTCTGCGCGGCTGCCTGGCCCAGCGGGCCTGTCCGCTTTCGGCAAACCTTCATCGCGACGCCGCACAGGCATCTTTTCACATGGCCGCCTTCATGGAAGACTGGCCCGGGACCGAGGGAGGGAACGGATGAAACGGCTTATCCTGATGCGACACGCCAAGTCGGACTGGTCGAGGGGCATGGTCGACCACGAGCGCCCGCTCAACAAGCGGGGACAGGCCAGCGCGGCGGCGCTCGGAGACTGGCTGCGCCGCCAGGACCTGCTGCCGGACCAGGCGCTCTGCTCGACCGCCACGCGCACCCGCGAGACGCTTGAGCGGCTGGGTCTCGACATCCCGACGCGCTACGAAGAGCGGCTGTACCACGCCGGCCCCGTCGCCATGCTGAAATGCCTGAGCGAGGCCGAGGGCGAGACCGTGCTGGTGGTGGGGCACAACCCCGGGATCGGCGCCTTCGCGCAGGAGGTGCTTGCCGACCCGGTTGGGCATGCGCGCTTCGCGGACTATCCGACAGGGGCCACGCTGGTGGCCGAGTTCGACATATCCGACTGGTCGGAGCTGCGTGAAGGCACCGGTATCGCCCGCGGTTTCGTCATTCCACGGGAACTGCTCGAGGAAAACGCCGACTGAGCGCGTCGTCTTCAGTTGATGTTGTCCTCGTTCGGCGGATCGTCGTAGACCGCCCAACCGTATCGGCGGCCTGTCTCCGGCAGGTCGCTATTGCGCACGAACGCCTGCATGTAGGTCTTGGCGATGAAGTTCGCCGTGATCGGAGCCGTGAGGAACAGGAACAGCGTTATCAGCAGCTCGTGAAAGGAAATCTCGCCCTCGATCATGTTGAAATAGAGCATCGACCCGATCAGGGCCCCCCCTACCCCGAGCGTCGTCGCCTTGGTCGGAGCGTGCAGGCGCTGCATCAGGTCCGGCAGGCGGATCATGCCGATCGCGCCCACCAGTCCGAAGATGCCGCCGATCACGAGAAAGGCCGAGACCAGGAGTTCGGGAAGCATCGTCAGCTCTTGTTCCATCTCGGTCCCTCCTTATTCGATGATGTCGCCGCGCAGGATGAAGCGGCAGAAGGCAACGGTCGAAACGAAGCCGACCATCGCGATCAGCATCGAGGCCTCGAAGTAGATCGCGGTCCCCCGCCACACGCCGTAGAGGATCAGCAGCGCGATGAAGTTGATGACCATCGTGTCCAGCGCAAGGATCCGGTCCGCCGGCGACGGCCCCGCGAGCAGCCGCCAGAGCGTCACCAGCAGCCCGAAGCCGAAGCAGCCGAAGGCAAAGATCAGCGCGTATGTGATCATTTGAAAATCTCCATCAAGCGGCGCTCGTAACGGGACTTGATCTCGTCCCGCACCCCGTCCGGGTCATCGGTGTGCAGGCAGTGCACGAGGATCGCGGCGCCATCGGCGGACAGCGTCGCCGACACGGTGCCGGGGGTCATGGTGATCGTGCCGGCCAGCACGGTGATCGCCTCGGGCGACGTCAGCTCGAGCGGCACGACGACCCATTGCGAGTGGATCCGGCTCCTGGGTTTGAAAAGCACGATGCCCGCCACGACGACGTTCGCGACGATGATGTCCCAGAGCACGATCAGCGCATATTCCGCCGCCCGCAGCGGCGCGCCGACCTTCGGCCGGTTCGGCCAGTAGGGCGCGGTCATGTAGGGGATGATCACCCCGAGCACCGCACCGAGAAACAGGTTGCCGAGCGTCACGGTGTTGACCAGCGCCAGCCAGACGATGGTGAGCGTGACGCTGAGGATCGGGTGTGGAAGCAGGCGTCTCAGCATGGCTCAGTGGTGCTCCTCGAGGTCCTTGGTCATCGGCTGGTCGACGAGCACCGCCTCGATGTAGGCGCTCGGATCGAAAAGCTGGCTGGCCGTGGCGTTCATGTGGCGCGAGATCGGACCGGCAAAGATCGTCAGGGCTGCCAGCCCCGCGAGCAGCACCATGGTCGGCGCGACCTGCAGCGGGCCGAGACGATCGGTGGGCGCCGCCGGAGCGAGCGCGGGGTCGGGGGCGAGCCCGGCCTCGGCCTTGGGCGCAGGATCGACCGAGGTCGACTTCCAGAACAGCTGGCTGCCGGCGCGCACGAAGCCCACGATGACAAGCAGCGATCCGGCGAGAACCACGGTCCAGATCAGCGGGGTGTATTCCGCAACGCGCAGCGCATCGAGCACCAACAGCTTGCCGAGGAAGCCCGACAGCGGTGGCATCCCCGCGATGGCGATAGCCGCCATGAAGAACAGCGCCGCGAGCAGCCCGTTCTGTTGCGTCGCGGGTGCGGCGGCCAGCGCGTCTCCGCCAGCGCGCCGGGCGAGCACCAGGTCCGCGACAAGGAACAGCGCCGCCGTCGCAAGCGTCGAATGCACGAGGTAGTAGAGGCCGGCCTCGGCGGCGTAGGGCGTGAAGGCGGCGATGGCCAGCATCAGCGTCCCGGTCGAGTTGAGCGTTGCGAAGGACACGAGCGGCAGCAGCCGGCGCGCCCCGATGACGCCGAAAGCGCCGATCGCGACGGTAATGAGCGCCGCGGGCTTCAGCCAGTCGCCGGAAAGCGCCCCGATCGCCGCGGCATCGGGCCCGAAGACCACCGTGTGCATCCGCAGGATCGCGTAGGCACCGACCTTGGTCATGATCGCGAAGAGTGCCGCGACCGGAGCGGGGGCGCTCGCATAGGTGCCGGGCAGCCAGAACTGAACCGGGAAGAGCGCCGCCTTCACCGCGAAGACGATCATCATCAGCATCGCCGCCACGCGCACCAGTGCTGCATCCTCGACAGGGATCTCGCGGACCTTTTCGGAGAGGTCGGCGATGTTGAGCGTGCCGGTGGTGGCGTAGATCGTGCCGAGCGCGATCAGGAACAGCGAAGAGCCGGCGAGGTTCATGATGACGTATTGCAGGCCGGCCTTCAGTCTGGCCTTGCCGCCGCCGTGGATCGCCAGCCCGTAGGAGGCGATCAGCAGGATCTCGAACAGCACGAAGAGGTTGAAGGCGTCGCCGGTCAGGAAGGCACCGCTGATCCCCATGATCTGGAAGTGCATCAGCGCATGGAAATGACGGCCGCTTCGGTCCCAGCCCGTTGCCGAGGCGTGCACCAGCACCACGAGCCCCAGCACCGCGGTCAGCAGAACCAGCATCGCCGACAGCCGGTCGAGCACCAGCACGATGCCGAAGGGCGCGGGCCAGTCGCCGAGACGGTAGACCTCGACGCTGCCGTCGGCGGTCAGCATGAACAGCCCGGCCGCGATGACGGTCAGCAGGACCGCACCGGTGATCGAGGCGGCGCGCTGCAGCGGGATGTCGAACCGCATGACATACGCAAGGATCGGCGCCAGCATGGCCGGCAGCACGACGGGGGCGATGATCCAGTGGTTCACGCGTCGCCCTCCCCGGTCGTCTTGTCCTCGACGTTGACCTGATCGTCTCCCGACTCGAGGAACGCCCCGAGCGCGATCAGCACCAGCACCGCCGTCATCCCGAACGAGATCACGATGGCGGTCAGCACCAGCGCCTGCGGCAGCGGGTCGGTATAGGTCGACGCGCTGTCGTTGAGCACCGGCGGGACGCCCACGGCCAGCCGCCCCGACGAGAAGACGAAGACGTTGGTCGCGTAGGACAGAAGCGTCAGCCCGACGATGACCGGGAACGCCCGCAGGCGCAGGACCAGGTAGGTCCCGGCGGCGGTCAGCACCCCGATGGAAAGAGCTACCACAAGTTCCATGTCAGGCCTCGTCCTTCTTTTCCTGTTCCTCGATCCGCGCGACTTCCACGCGGCGGGACGGGTCGTAATCCATGGGCTCCTCGTTGACGGTTTCCCCGGCGTAGCGGGCCAGCCGTGACAGGCTGTAGAGCATGAGCATCACCGCCCCGAGCACGGTCAGGAAGACGCCGAAGTCGAAGAGCGACGCGGTTGCCAGCTCGAATTCCTCGAAGGGCGGCACCTTGAAGTAGCCGAACGCACTGGTGAGGAACGGCTCGCCGGCGAGCCACGCCCCGGCGCCGGTCAGCCCGGCGATCACCACGCCCCAGCCGATCATCGCGTGATAGGCAAAGCGCTTGCGCTCCTGTGCCCAGGCGAAGCCCGAGGCCATGTACTGCATGAGCAGCGCGATCGAGATCACCAGCCCCGCGACGAAGCCGCCGCCCGGCAGGTTGTGGCCCCGGATGAAGATGTAGACCCCCACCATCGCCGCGATCGGCATCATCACCCGCGTCGCGATCACCATCATCAGCGGGTGCCGGTCGCGCGAGCGGTCGGGCGGGAAGGTGAAGTTGCGCAGCCGGCGCGAGGCAGGCCCGTTCAGAAGCGCCTCCATCAGCGCGAAAAGCGTGAGGCCGGCGATGCCCAGAACGATGATCTCGCCGTAGGTGTCGTAACCCCGGAAGTCGACGAGGATCACGTTGACCACGTTGGTGCCGCCACCGCCCTTGTAGGAGTTCTCGAGGTGGTAGTCGGAGATCGTGCTCACGTCGCGCAGCAGGAAGGTGAAGGACAGCGCCGCGACGCCCGCGCCCGCGCCCAGCGCCACGATCCCGTCGCGGATCCGCAGGCCCATCGGGCTTTCGCGCGGGGTTTCCTTGGGCAGGAAGTGCAGTGCCAGCAGCATCAGCATGACGGTAACCGTGTCGACGGTGATCTGCGTAAGCGCGAGGTCGGGCGCCGACAGGTAGACGAAGCCGAAAGAGACCATCAGGCCCACGACGCTGGTCAGGATCAGCGCGAGGAAGCGGTTGCGGTGGATCAGCACGGTTGCGCCCGTGGCGACGACCAGCAGCACGAAGCCGATGCCGACGAGCGGCGGCACGGGCAGCATCTCGCGCGTCGGCGCCGCCAGCCCGCCGCCCCGGTAGGCGGCAAGCCCCAGCAGGATCGTCGCGGCGGTGAAGATGGCAAGGTAGCGGCTGATGGCGCCATTGTGCGCGACCTCGGTCAGCCGGCGCGAACCCAGCGCCACGCGGCTCACCAGCCCGTCGAAGATCGGCTTGGCCTCGGGCCGCGGCGTCGCGATCCAGGCACGGTCGAGCCGCTTGTGCTGCCAAAGGAACAGCGCCCCGCCCAGAACGGCGACGATCGACATGAAGAGCGCCGGGGTCACGCCGTGCCACAGCTTGAGGTGGAACTCGGGCAGCTCTCCGCCGATCACTGCGGCGCTCGCGACGCGAACGATCGGCTCGGCCAGAAGCCCCGGCGCGAGGCCGATGGCCACCACCATCACCGTCAGCAGCGCCGGCGAGATGAGCATGCCGACCGGCGGATCATGCGGGTGATGCGGGTAGTCGTCGCGAACCGGCCCGAAGAACGTGTGGCCGATGAAGCGGAAGGAATAGGCGACCGAGAACAGCGCCCCCACGGTGGCGAGGATGATGATCGGCCATTCGCCCCCGAACCAGTCGGCGTGGGCGACTTCCTCGAGCATCATCTCCTTGGACATGAAGCCGTTGAGCGGCGGGATACCCGCCATCGACAGCGCCGCCACCACGGCGATGGTCGCCGTCGCGGGCATCAGGCTCGCGAGCCCGCCGAGCCGTTTGATGTCGCGGGTGTGGGCCTCGTGGTCGACGATACCAGCCGACATGAAGAGCGCCGCCTTGAAGGTCAGGTGGTTGATGATGTGAAACACCGCCACCACCGCCGCGAGCCTGGTCCCGAGACCGAGCAGCATGGTCAGCAGGCCAAGGTGACTGACCGTCGAATAGGCCAGCAGCGCCTTCAGGTCGTCCTTGAACAGCGCGATCAGCGCGCCGATCACCATGGTGATGAGGCCCACGGTCGATACGATGTAGAACCACGCCTCGGTGCCCGCCAGCACCGGCCACATGCGGGCCATCAGGAAGACACCCGCCTTCACCATCGTCGCCGAGTGCAGGTAGGCCGACACCGGTGTCGGCGCCGCCATCGCGTGTGGCAGCCAGAAGTGGAACGGGAACTGCGCCGACTTGGCGAAGGCCCCCAGCAGGATCAGGATCAGCGCGGTGAGGTAGTGATCCGAGGCGCGGATCTCGTCGCCATGCTGCAGGATCACCGAAAGATCGTAGCTGCCGGCGATATTGCCGAGGATCAGCATCCCCGCGATCATCGCAAGCCCCCCTGCCCCGGTCACGGCAAGCGCCATCCGCGCGCCCTGTCGGCCCTCGGGCAGGTGCTTCCAGTAGCCGATCAGCAGGAACGACGAGAGCGAGGTCAGCTCCCAGAAGACCAGCAACAGCAGGATGTTGTCCGACACCACGATGCCCAGCATCGCGCCCTGGAACAGCAGCAGGTAGGTGAAGAACTGCCCCATCGGATCGTCACCCGACAGGTAGAACCGGGCATAGATGATCACGAGCAGCCCGACGCCGAGGATCATGCCGGCGAACAGCAGCCCCAGACCGTCGAGGAAGAAATTGGCGTTCAGCCCGAGCTGCGGCAGCCAGGAAAACTGCGCGGTGACGGTGTTGCCGGCCATCACGTCGGGCGCCATCACGCCAAGGAACACGAGCGCCAGGATCGTCGGCACTGCGGCAAAGGTCGCGCATGCGTTGCGCCCCGCGCGGATCATCAGCCCCGGCGCCAAGGCACCGATAAAGGGCAACAGAACCATGACGGGCAGAAGTCCGCTGGCTGAAACCATCCCTGTTCCTTCGTCCTGTCCGCTGGCGCCTCTTGTCGGGGCCATCGCGGAGGTTTCCAGTTTTCGTTGTAAGCAATTTAGTATGATTTTTGCAGAGATTTTCAATGTTTCGCGAGCGGAAAACCTGCCCCGCGAATGCCGCTTCGGCCCCGGACAAGGAAGGCCGCTCTTATTGTTATACGCGCGCGAGTCCTGCTATCGATTTTCCATGATTTTTTTCGGTGCCTCCCATGATCGCCAAGCTTGAGATGCTCATCGCGCTGGCACGCGAGCGCCATTTCGGGCGCGCGGCCGAGAGTCTCGGCATCACCCAGCCCAGCCTTTCGGCCGGGATTCGGCAGCTTGAAGAACAACTTGGAGTAAAGCTCGTCAGTCGCGGGTCTCGGTTTGGGGGGCTCACGCCCGAGGGCCAGAGGGCCCTGATAAGGGCCCGGCAGATCGTTGGTGACACGCGCCGCCTGCGCGAGGAGATGCGCGCCTCGCGCGAGGGGCTTGCCGGTCACCTGCGGCTGGCGGTGATCCCCACTGCGCTGACATGGGCCTCGCGACTGGTCACCGGCTTCACCGCCCGGCATCCGAATGTCAGCTTCACGGTGCTCTCGCGCGCGTCCGCGGAGATTCTGTCGATGCTCGACGACCTCGAGATCGACGCCGGCATCTCGTATCTCGACAACGAGCCGCTCGGCAGGGTCACCACGCGCCCGCTCTACCGCGAAGCCTACACGCTGGTCTGTCGCCCCGAGCATCCACTGGCGCAGGGCGGCCCGCTCAGCTGGGATGCGCTCGGCGACGCGCGGCTCTGCCTGCTGACCCCGGACATGCAGAACCGGCGGATCATAAACCGCCAGTTCATGGAGGCCGGGGTGGCCCCCACGGCGCTGATCGAATCGAGTTCGACCGTGGTGCTGGTGTCCAATGTCCTGCACGGCGACTGGGTGACGATCCTGCCCACCGACCTGGCCCGCTTCCTGTGCGAGGGAAAGCCGCTGGCCGTCGTGCCGCTGGCGGAACGCGGCGCGGCGCCGGCTGTGGGCCTCATCGCCCCGCACCAGGAGCCCTATACCCCCGTTCTGCAAGCGCTTCTCGGCGAGGCGGAGGGGCTGACGCGCCCGCTCTCTTGATAGGATATTCCTATCAATTGACGGAACAACGATATTGAATGAGCAATCGCCGATCTGGCACAAACGGGCAACTTCAAGGGAGGAGAAGCCCGCATGCGCCACTCGCACCCGACGGCCGACGACATCCAGGCGCTCATCGACGCGGAAACGCATCGCGAGGGGCCCCTGTTGCCCATCCTGCACGCCATCCAGGCGGCCTATGATCACGTCCCCGAAGAGGCGCTGCCGCTGATCGCCAGCAGCCTGAACCTGACCACCGCCGAGGTGCACGGCGTGATGTCCTTCTACCACGATTTCCGCAAGGCGCCGGCCGGGCGCCACGTGCTTAGGATCTGCCGGGCCGAGGCCTGCCAGTCGATGGGTGCGAATGCCCTGTCGCAGGCGGTGCTGGACCAGCTCGGGCTGGACTGGGGCGGCACCACGCCGGACGGCCGCGTGACCGTCGAGCCGGTCTATTGCCTCGGGCTCTGCGCCTGCGCCCCTGCCGCGATGATCAACGGACGGCTCATCGGCCGCGCCGACGCCGCACGGCTCTCGACCGAGCTGGAGGGCGTGGCGTGAAGATCTGGGTTCCCATGGACAGCGCCGCAAAGGCGCTTGGCGCCGAAGAGGTCGTCACCGCGATCCGTGCCGAGGCCGAACGGCGCGGGGTCGAGATCGAGATCGCCCGCAACGGCACCCGTGGCATGATCTGGCTCGAGCCGCTGGTCGAGGTCGAGACCGAGGCCGGCCGCATCGGCTTCGGCCCGATGACCCCCGGCGACGTGGGCGCGCTCTTCGAGGAAGGCCACGAAAAGGCGCTCGGCCCGGTCGACGCGCTTGACTGGATGAAGCGCCAGACGCGGCTGACCTTTGCCCGCTGCGGCGTGATCGACCCGCTGTCGCTTGCCGACTACGAGGCGCACGGCGGACTCGCGGGGCTGCGCCGGGCGATCGCCATGAGCGGCGAGCAGATCATCGACGAGGTCAAGTACTCGGGCCTGCGCGGGCGCGGCGGTGCGGGGTTCCCGACCGGCATCAAGTGGGACACGGTGCGGCTGGCCCATGCCGACCGGAAATACATCGTCTGCAACGCCGACGAAGGCGACAGCGGCACCTTTGCCGACCGGATGATCATGGAGGGCGACCCCTTCTGCCTGATCGAGGGCATGGCGATCGCCGGCCTCGGTGTCGGCGCAACGCAGGGCTATGTCTATCTGCGCTCGGAGTATCCCGACGCCATCGCGGTGATGACCCGCGCCATCGAGCTGGCCCGGCGGGCAGGCGTTCTGGGGCCTGACGTTCTGGGCTCGGGGCGCGGCTTCGACATGGAGGTGCGCGTGGGCGCAGGGGCCTACGTCTGCGGCGAGGAGACCTCGCTGCTGAACTCGCTCGAGGGCAAGCGCGGCGTGGTGCGCGCCAAGCCGCCGCTGCCGGCGCTCGAGGGCGCCTTCGGCAAGCCCACGGTGGTCAACAACGTGATCTCGCTCGCCACCGTGCCGGTGATCTTCGAGAAGGGCGCCGAGCACTACGCCAACTTCGGGCTCGGCCGGTCGAAGGGCACGATCCCGCTGCAGATCGCCGGGAACGTGAAACACGGCGGGCTGTTCGAGACCGCCTTCGGCATGCCGCTGGGGCAGATCGTCGAGGATCTCGGCGGCGGCACCGCCTCGGGGCGGCCGGTGAAGGCGGTGCAGGTTGGCGGCCCCCTCGGTGCCTACATGGGACCGGGGCAGTTCGACACCCCCTTCGGCTACGAGGAATTCGACGGCGCCGGGGGGCTGATCGGCCACGCCGGGCTGGTGGTCTTCGACGACACGGCGGACATGCTCGGCATGGCGCGCTTCGCGATGGAATTCTGCGCGGTGGAGAGCTGCGGCAAGTGCACGCCCTGCCGGATCGGCGCGGTGCGCGGCGTCGAGACGCTGGACCGGATCGCGGCGGGCGACGCGGCGGCGATCCCGCTGCTGACCGATCTCTGCGAGACCATGCAGGACGGCTCGCTCTGCGCGCTCGGCGGCTTCACGCCCTACCCCGTCATGTCGGCGCTGACACTGTTCCCCGAGGAGTTCGGGGCGGTGCAGGACGCCGCGGAATGAGCGGCTTCGCCTTGCTGGCGCGAGGCGACCGGTCGGGGGCCAGCCCCCGAACCCCCGAGGTATTTGCGAACCGAAGAAGATGCGGGAGGAGTTGAGATGAAGGACTTCATCATTCCCTGGGACGACCGGGACAAGGGCACGCCCGCGGCATCGGGCAAGCCGGTTCACCTGACCATCGACGGCATCCGGGTGACGGTGCCTGCCGGCACCTCGGTGATGCGGGCGGCGGCTGAGGCCGGGATCACCGTCCCGAAGCTCTGCGCGACCGACAGCCTCGACGCGTTCGGCTCGTGCCGGCTCTGCGTCGTGGAGATCGAGGGGCGGCGCGGCACGCCGGCCTCCTGCACCACGCCGGTGCACGAGGGGATGAAGGTGCACACCCAGTCCTCGAAGGTGAAGAAGATCCGCAAGGGGGTGATGGAGCTCTACGTCTCGGACCATCCGCTGGATTGCCTGACCTGCGCGGCGAACGGCGACTGCGAGCTGCAGGACATGGCGGGCATGGTCGGCCTGCGCGACGTGCGCTACACGCCCGGCGAGAACCACTACGACCCGTCGGGCACCGGCGCCCGGTCGCAGGCGGAGGCGCGGCTGCGGATGCCCGAGGGCGAGGCCAACCCGCGCTACATGCCGAAGGACGAGAGCAACCCCTATTTCACCTACGATCCGTCGAAGTGCATCGTCTGCTCGCGCTGCGTGCGCGCCTGCGAGGAGGTTCAGGGCACCTTTGCGTTGACGATTCAGGGCCGCGGCTTCGAGAGCCGGGTCTCGGCCGGGGCTTCCGGCGACGACTTCCTGGCCTCGGACTGCGTGAGCTGCGGCGCCTGCGTGCAGGCCTGCCCCACCGCCACCCTGCAGGAGAAGAGCGTGGCCGAACTGGGCACGCCCGATCGCGAGGTGGTGACGACCTGCGCCTATTGCGGGGTCGGATGCTCGTTCAAGGCCGAGCTCAACGGCGACCAGCTGGTGCGCATGACGCCGTGGAAGCACGGCAAGGCGAACCGGGGCCACAGCTGCGTGAAGGGGCGCTTTGCCTACGGCTACGCCGAGCATCCGGACCGCATCCTGAACCCGATGATCCGCGACAGCATCGACGAGCCGTGGCGCGAGGTGAGCTGGGACGAGGCGCTGGACTTCGCGGCCGGGCGGCTGAAGCGCATCCAGGAGACGCACGGACGGCGCAGCGTCGGTGTGATCACCTCAAGCCGCTGCACCAACGAGGAAACCTACCTCGTGCAGAAGCTGACGCGGGCGGTGTTCCGCAACAACAACACCGACACCTGCGCGCGGGTGTGCCATTCGCCCACCGGTTACGGTCTGGGGCAGACTTTCGGCACCTCGGCGGGCACGCAGGATTTCGACAGCGTCGAGAAGGTCGACGTGGCAGTGGTCATCGGCGCCAACCCGACCGACGGGCACCCGGTGTTCGCCTCGCGACTGAAGAAACGGCTGCGGCAGGGCGCGAAGCTCATCGTCATCGACCCGCGTCGCATCGACCTGGTGAAATCGGCACACATCGAGGCGGCGCATCACCTGCCGCTGACCCCGGGCACCAACGTCGCCGTCGTGACCGCGCTGGCGCATGTGATCGTGACCGAGGGGCTCTACGACGAGGCCTTCATCCGCGAGCGTTGCGACTGGGACGAGTTCCAGGCCTTTGCCGAGTTCGTCTCGGACCGGCGCCACGCCCCCGAGAGCACCGCCCTGCTGACCGGCGTCAACGCGGCCGAGCTGCGCGCCGCCGCGCGGCTCTTTGCGACCGGCGGCAACGGGGCGATCTACTACGGGCTGGGCGTGACCGAGCACAGCCAGGGCTCGACCACGGTGATGGCGCTTGCCAACCTTGCCATGATGACCGGCAACATCGGCCGCGAGGGCGTGGGCGTGAACCCGCTGCGGGGGCAGAACAACGTGCAGGGCTCCTGCGACATGGGCTCTTTCCCGCACGAGCTGCCGGGCTACCGGCACGTGAAGCTGCCCGAGGTCCGCAAGGTCTTCGAGGATGCCTGGGGCGTGGAGATCGACCCAGAGCCGGGGCTGCGCATCCCGAACATGCTCGATGCCGCCGTCGAGGGCAGCTTCAAGGGGCTCTACTGCCAGGGCGAGGACATCCTGCAGTCGGACCCGGACACGCATCACGTGGCCGCCGGCCTGCGCGCGATGGACTGCGTGATCGTGCACGACCTGTTCCTCAACGAGACGGCCAACTACGCGCATGTCTTCCTGCCCGGCTCGTCCTTCCTCGAGAAGAACGGAACCTTCACCAACGCCGAGCGTCGTATCAACAGGGTCCGCAAGGTGATGGCCCCGAAGAACGGCTACGAGGATTGGGAGGTGACGCAGTTGCTGGCAAACGCGATGGGCGCGGGGTGGAGTTACACCGATCCGGCGCAGATCATGGCCGAGATCGCGGCGACCACGCCGAGCTTTGCCGGGGTGAGCTATGGCCTGCTCGAGGAGAAGGGCTCGGTCCAGTGGCCCTGCAACGAGGACCACCCCGAGGGCACGCCGATGATGCATGTCGACGGCTTCGTGCGCGGCAAGGGGCGGTTCATCGTGACCGAGTATGTCGCCACCGACGAGAAGACCGGCCCGCGCTTCCCGCTGCTGCTGACCACCGGGCGCATCCTGTCGCAATACAACGTCGGTGCGCAGACGAGGCGCACCGCCAACAGCGTCTGGCACGAGGCCGACCTGCTCGAGGTGCACCCGCATGATGCCGAGAACCGCGGCCTGCGCGACGGCGACTGGGTGCGGCTGGCCAGCCGCTCGGGCGAGACGACGCTGCGGGTGAAGATCACCGACCGGGTGAGCCCCGGCGTGGTCTACACCACCTTCCACCACCCCGACACGCAGGCCAACGTGGTCACCACCGACTTCTCGGACTGGGCGACGAACTGCCCGGAATACAAGGTGACGGCGGTGCAGGTCTCGCCGAGCAACGGGCCGACGGACTGGCAGGAGGATTACGCCGCGCAGGCCGCGCGCTCCCGCCGCATCCTGCCGGCGGCGGAATGATGGCGGTGCGGGCGCGCAGCCTCAGCCGGCCCGGCGTGGCGATGCACCGCGAGGGCACGCGCTCGGTGGTGCGCTCGCTCCCCGAGGAAGTGCCCGTCGCGCTCACCTTCAACGGCAGCACCCAGGCGGTGATGATGGCGACACCGGCGGACATCGCCGATTTCGCCCACGGCTTCGCGCTCAGCGAGGGGCTGATTTCCCACCCCTCCGAGGTCGAGGAATTCGAGGCCGTGACGCATGAGCGCGGCATTGAGGCCCGGTTCTGGCTGCGCGAGGATCGTGCCGCCGCCCTCAGGGAGCGGCAGCGCAACATGATGGGCCCGACCGGCTGCGGGCTGTGCGGTATCGACAGCCTCGACCAGGCACTGCGTCCGCTCGACGCGCTGCCGGAGGGCGGCCCCGTCCTCGAACGGGCCGAGGTTGCCCGTGCGACCGACGCGCTGCGCGCGCACCAGCCGCTGCACGACCAGACCCGGGCGGTGCACGCGGCGGGCTTCCTGCTGCCCGGGCGCGGCATCGTCATGGCCCGCGAGGATGTCGGCCGTCACAACGCGCTCGACAAGCTGATCGGGGCCCTGGTCCGGCAGGACGTGAACCCTGCCGAGGGGGCCTTCGTGCTCACCAGCCGGGTGTCGGTGGACATGGTCCAGAAGACCGTCATGGCCCGCTGCCCGATCCTCATCGCCGTGTCCGCGCCGACCGCGCTGGCGCTGCGGATGGCCGAGGAGGCGCGGCTCACGCTGGCCGCCTTCGCCCGCTCCGGCGGGTTCGATCTTTACGCCGCGCCCGAGCGGATCGTCGATGGAGATGCGCATGTCGCCTGAAAAGATGGTCACCATGGCGAACCAGATCGCCACCTTCTTCGCCAGCCAGCCCGGCGACGGGAGCGAGGGCGTCGCGATTCACATCAACGACTTCTGGGAGCCCCGCATGCGGGCGCAGCTGCTGTCCTACATCGAGGACGGCGGCAAGGGGCTGCACCCGCTGGTGATCGACGCCGCCGGCAGGATCCGCGCCCCCGCCGCCGAGGCTTGATCCGGCGCAAGTCGCGGACCCGCGAAAGGCAGTAAAGTTGCCGCCATGGAGGGATCATCCATGGCGACACCCGCCTACCGGGCCGAAGGGCTCACACGCACCTACGGCGAAGGCGCCTCGGCAGTTCATGCGCTGCGCGGGGTCGATCTGTCGTTGCCCACGGGCGAGATCGTGGTGCTGCTCGGGCCCTCGGGCAGCGGCAAGTCGACGCTGCTGAACATCCTCGGCGGGCTCGACCGGCCGAGTTCCGGTCGCGCGTGGTTCCGCGATGCCGAGCTCACGGCGATGACCGACCGGCAGCTCACGCGCTACCGGCGCGACCACCTCGGCTTCATCTTCCAGTTCTACAACCTCATGCCCTCGCTCACCGCCGAGGAGAACGTCGAGCTGGTCACCGAGATCGCCCGCGACCCGATGACCCCCTCCGAGGCGCTCGAGCTGGTCGGCCTCGAGAAACGGCGCGGGCATTTCCCCAGCCAGCTGTCGGGCGGCGAGCAGCAGCGCGTCGCCATCGCCCGCGCGGTCGCCAAGCAGCCCGACGTGCTGCTCTGCGACGAGCCCACCGGGGCGCTCGACAGCACCACCGGCCGCGAGGTGCTGGGCGTTCTCCAGCATCTCAACGAGACGCTCGGCACCACCGTGCTGATCGTGACCCACGCCGCCGCCACCGCCGCCATGGCCGACCGGGTGATCCGCTTCGCAGACGGCGCCATCCGCACGGTCGACCGCAACCCCGGGAAGCGCCCCGCGCGGGAGATCGAATGGTGAGCCCCCTCGACCGCAAACTCGCCCGCGACCTGTGGCACATGAAGGGACAGGGGCTCGCCATCGCCGTGGTGATGGGGCTCGGTGTGATGATGCAGGTGATGATGTCGGGGCTCGTCTCGTCGCTCGACGAGACCCGGCGCGGCTACTACGAACGCTACCGGCTGGCCGACGCGATCGCCCCGGTGGAACGTGCCCCCGACAACGTGCTGCACCGGCTGGCGGCCCTGCCCGGCGTGGGCTCGGTCGAGGGCCGCACCAGCGGCGCCGCGCTGATCGACCTGCCCGACCGGGCCGTGCCGCTTCAGGCGCAGGCCTTGTCGCTGCCCTACGACGGAACTCCGCGGCTCAACGCCATCCGCCTCGAGGCCGGGCGGCTGTTCGAGCGCGGACACACCGACGAGGCGGTGCTGCTCGACAGTTTCGCCATCGCACATGGCCTGCGGCCGGGCGACCGGCTGCCCGCCACCATGAACGGCGCGCGGCGGGTGTTCCGCATCGTCGGCCTCGCCCGGGCGCCGGAGTTCCTCTATTCCGCCGCCCCCGGCGAGATGGTCCCCGACGACAGTCGCTTCGGCGTGCTGTGGCTGTCGCCCGAGACCATGGCCGCGGCCTACGACATGGAGGGGGCCTTCAACCAGGCGCTGATCGGCTTCGCGCGCGGCGCGCGGGAAGAGGCGGTGCTCGACGCGGTCGACAGGGCGCTCGCACCCTACGGCTCGACCGGCGCCTACGGCCGCGAGGACATGTTCTCGAACCGTTTCGTCTCGGAAGAGATCGACGGGCTGCGCGATACCGCCCGCGCCATCCCGCCGATCTTCATGGCGGTCGCGGCGTTCCTGCTGAACATCGTGATCGCCCGAATGGTCCAGGCCGAACGCGAGGAGATCGGCCTGCTCAAGGCCTTCGGCTACCGCTCGGCCGAGATCGGCGCGCACTACCTGAAGCTGGTGCTGGCCATAGCGCTGCTGGGCGCGCTACTGGGCTGCCTTGCCGGGATCGCCGCGGGGCGGGCGATGGTCCAGCTCTACCTGCAGTTCTTCAAGTTCCCCTTCCTCGTGTTCCGGCTGGAGCCCGCGGCCTTTGCCACCGGCATCGCGGTCAGCGTGCTGGCGGCGACGGCGGGCGGCGCCATCGTGCTGCGGCGGATCTTCGCGCTCGCGCCCGCCGAGGCCATGCGCCCGCCCACCCCGCCGGATTACTCGGGCTCCGGGCGCTGGCGTGGGCTGATGCGGCTCTTCGACCAGCCCACGCGCATGGTTCTGCGGCGCTTCACCCGCACACCGTTCCGCATGGCCGGCGCCGTCGTGGGCATCACCTGCGGCATGGCGCTGTCGGTCGGCATGATCACCATCCACGCCGGTTTCGCGCAGGCCATCGCGCTCAGCTTCGACGTGATGGACCGCTCCGAGGCCACGGTGAGCTTCACCCACGCGGTGTCCGACAAGACGCTCTTCGAGCTGGCCCGGCATCCCGGCATCACCCGGGTCGAGGGGCGGCGCGACGTGCCGGTGATCCTCCGCAACGGGCTGCAGAGCCACCGGGGCAGCATAACCGCGCTACCCGAGGGCCCCGAGCTGTTCCGGGCGCTCACCCCGGACCTGCACCCCATCGCCATGCGCGGCGAGGGGCTGGTGCTGTCCCGGGCGCTGGCCTCGAAGCTGAAGCTCGAGGTCGGCGAGCGGATGACCGTGGACGTCCGCGAAGGCGCGCAGCCGGTGCTGTCGCTGCCGGTCCTGGCGATCTCGGAAACCCTGCTGGGCGCCCCGGCCTACATGTCGCTTGCCGGGCTCAACCGCGTGCTGGGCGAACCGGGCCGCGTCTCGGGCGCGGCGCTGCTGATCGACGAGGCAGAGGCTGCCGAGGTCTATGCCTGGCTCAAGGGGCTGCCGACGGTCGCGGGCGTCACCCTCAAGCAGGAGGCGCGGGACTCCTTCGAGCGGATCATGAACGAGGGCGCGGGCTGGTCGCGCTTCGTGATGTCGGCGGTGGCCTTCGTCATCACCTTCGGCATCGTCTACAACGCCGCGCGCATCGCGCTGGCCGAACGCAGCCGCGACCTTGCCTCGCTGCGGGTCATCGGCTTCTCGCGTGGCGAGGCCGCCTACGTGCTGCTCGGCGAGCTCGGGCTCGTCACGCTGCTGGCGCTGCCGCTCGGCGCCGGGCTCGGGGCGGCCTTCGCCTACCTGCTCGCAACCGCCTATTCCTCCGACCTCTACACGATCCCGGTCGTCTTCCACCCCGCCACCTTCGGCGCTGCGGCGCTGGTGGTGATCGGCGGGGCGGTGGTGTCGGGATTGCTGGTCAAACGCGACGTCGACCGGGCCGACCTGGTCACGGCGCTCAAGACAGTGGACTGATGCCATGGCAAACCCGCGCAACCGCACCCGCCTGATCCTCTGGAGCCTGCTCGCGCTGCTGCTGGGCAGCGCCCTGCTGGCCGCGTTCTGGCCGCGCCCGGTGCTGGTCGATCTCGGCACGGTGACGCGCGGCCCGCTGACGGTCACCATCGACGAAGAGGGCCGCACCCGCGTGCACGACGTCTACGTCGTCTCGACCCCGGTGGCCGGGCGGCTGCTGCGGGTGCAGGCCATCGCCGGCGACGCGGTCGAACAGGGGCGCCCCGTCGCCCACATGCGCCCCACCAACCCCGACGCGCTCGACATCCGCACCCGCGAGCAGGCCACCGCCGCGGTCGCCGCCGCGCAGGCCGCGCTCAAGGTCGCCGAGGCCGAGGTGAACGCAGCAGACGCGGACGCCGAGCTTGCCGCCTCGGAATACGACCGCAGCCAGACGCTTGCCGCGCGCGGCACGATCAGCACGGCGGCGCTCGACCGCGCCCGATCCGAGACGCGCGCCGCCACCGCACGGCTCGAGACCGCCAAGGCCGCCGTGTCGATGCGCGAGGCCGAGCTCGCCAACGCCCGCGCCCAGCTCATCAGTTTCGACGACCTCGGGCTGGCCGCTGCCGTGGCCGGCAATGCCGCCTCGGACATCGCGCTGGTCGCGCCCGTCTCGGGGCGTATCCTGCGGGTGCTGCAACAGTCCGAGACGATCCTGCCCGCCGGCGCTGCCGTGCTCGAGATCGGCGACATCGCAGGCGACCTCGAAGTGACGGTCGAACTGATCTCGTCGGACGCGGTGCAGGTCGGGCTGGGGGATCGCGTCATCATCGACGACTGGGGCGGCGCCACCCCGCTTGCCGGCGAAGTGACCCGCATCGCGCCGCTCGGCGTGACCAAGACCTCGGCGCTCGGGGTCGAGGAGCAGCGCGTCGGCGTGACCGTGCGCTTCGTCGGAGACGCCGAGGCCCGCGCCGCGCTGGGGCACGGCTACAGGGTCGTGGTGCGCATCGTCACCTGGGAGAACGCCGAGGCGCTCCGGGTGCCGCAGAGCGCGCTGTTCCGCAATGCCGAGGGCTGGGCCGCCTTCCGGGTCGAGGGCGGCCGCGCGGTGCAGGTGCCGGTGACGCTCGGGCCGGGCAACGACACGGCGGCAGAGGTGCGCTCGGGGCTCTCCGACGGCGATACGGTCGTGCTCTACCCCGCCGCTGACATGATGGACGGGGCACGCATCGCGCCGCGCACCTCCGACTAGGCTCAGCTGGTGAGCATCCGCAGGCCCTGCGTCACGTCCGAGCGCACCGCCAGCCGCAGGCCGGGCTCGTCGCCGGCCTTGAGCGCGGCGATCATCAGGCGGTGGAACTGCGGCGCTTCCGAGCGTCGCAGCCGCCCGTAAAGCGCACGCATCGTAGGGCCGAGCTGAAGCCAGACGGTCTCTGCCATCGCCAGCATCGCCGGGGCCTGTGCCCGCAGATAGAGCGTGCGGTGGAACTCGAGGTTCGAGCGGATGTAGCCCACCGCGTCGCGGTTCCGGACGACCTCGGCAATCGTGCCGTTGATGGTCTGGAGCCGGTCGATCAGCGCCATGTGCGCGCGCGGCAGCGCCCGCGAGGCCAGCTCGACCTCGATCAGCGCCCGCAGCGCGGCCAGCTCCTCGATCCGTTCGTTCGACAGCTCGGGGGTCTGCACCCGCCCCGAAGACGACATGCTGAGCGCGCCCTCGGCGACCAGCCGGCGCACGGCTTCCCGCGCCGGGGTCATCGAGACCTCGAACTCCTTGCCGATGCCGCGCAGCGTCAGCGCCTCGCCCGGGGCGATCTGGCCCAGCATGATTCGGCTGCGCAGACCGCGGTAGACACGGTCATGGGCAGAGGAGACGATTTCGACGGGACGGACAGCGGCGCTCATGGTGCGCTGATGTGATCACAAATCACGAGCCTGTCAATCCGAGAAACGGTAGCGGTGCAGCCCGCCGCCTTCGTCGCGCAGCCAGTTCCGGGCCGGGCGCCAGTCGCCGTAGAGCCGTTCCACCACCGCCCAGAAGGCGCCGCTGTGGTTCATCTCGGCCAGGTGCGCCACCTCGTGGGCCGCGACGTAGTCGAGCACCTCGGGCGGGGCGAGCACCAGCCGCCAGGAATACATCAGCGCGCCGTCGGCGGTGCAGGACCCCCAGCGCGACCGCGTGTCCCGCAGCGTGAGCTTGGTATAGGGCCGCCCGAGCGCCGCGGCATGGCGGTCCGAGGCCTCTGCCAGCCGGTCGCGGGCCAGCGTGCGCAGCCAGCCCTGCACCCGCGCCGGCACGCGCTCGGCCGCGCCCGGCACCTCGATCGCGTCCGTACCAAGCGTCACCGCACGCCCCTGCCCGGGTTTCAGCAGCCGCGCCACGCCCTCGACAGGCAGCACCGCACCAAGCCCCACCGCCACATCGGCACCGCGCGCCTCGAGGTGGCCGCGCAGCCAGGCCTCCTTTTCGCGCAGGAAGCCCAGGGCCTCGCGCTCGGGCAGCCGGCGCGGCATGGTCAGCGTGACCCGCCCGTCGATCTGGCTGAGCCGCAGCGACAGCCGCCGCGCTTGCGCCGAGCGGCGCAGCACGACCGCGATCGGCGGGTTGCCAGGAAGCGTGATCTGCCCCATATCCTCAGCCTCGAACCAAGATGACTTATGCCTTTGACAGCGTGCCCGTGATATGGCAGAGGGCGCGGATTGTCGACATGACCGGACAAGCGGAAGGGGATCACCCATGCCCAAGGAAGAATGGGGTACGAAGCGCGTCTGCCCGACGACGGGCAAGCGCTTTTATGACCTGAACAAGGATCCGATCGTCAGCCCCTACACGGGCGAGGTTCTGGAGCTGGACACCGGCAAGCGCGCGATGCTCGTCGCGGACGCGGCCGACGGCGCGAAGCGCAAGGCCTCGAAAGAGGACACCGAGGAATCGGAAGTTCTGGAAGACGACGTCGACGTCGATCTCGAAGATGACGATGTCCTCGAGGACGATGACGACGACAACGTTTCGCTCGACGAGATCGCCGATGTCTCGAACGAGGACGACGAGAGCTGAGCTCTCGGAATTTCTGTCGCGGGCGGTGAAATTTCCTCTTGAACCCGCCCGCGGCTTTGCGTAGATCACGCCGCACGACGCCGGAGACGGCAACATGATGGGGCCTTAGCTCAGCTGGGAGAGCGCTTGCATGGCATGCAAGAGGTCAGGGGTTCGATCCCCCTAGGCTCCACCATTACTCCAATGAAAAGCACCAGATAGCTCTGCCCTCTTCGTCAGAGGATTTGCTTCTACAGCGCAGGCGGGTGCTGTTTTCCCTTACAAATCTCGTGCTGCCGCGGCCCAAGCCATTGGTGCACTGAGGGCCTCGCCGCCCTTATCCCATGTCAAACCCGAGGATGGCCGGTAAGCGGCCAGCGCAGTCATGGGTGGGACCCATTCCGCGCCGGGATACGCGATCACCGAGCTCCCACCAATCGACATCGCACAGCGTGCGGAGGTCACCGCCGCGGCCCGGCACGGGTGGACGGCACTTCCCACCTTGAGGCATCTCGGCAGGACGGCCCGGGACAGCCGGGCATCGCGCCGATCGATTCGAGAGCTTCCGGCGCCAGCAAGAAGCAAAGCCCTTCTAAAGAGGCCTGTTGTCCTGCCAGTAGGCCGCCACGTAAGCGCGCCCCGTATCGCCGCCGCGCTGTTTCCAGGCCTTGCGCACGCTGTCCGCCTGCCTGCGTTCGCCCGCGAACCAGAGGAACATGTCGTCGCCTGCCTCCATCCCGGCACAGGCGTCTTCGGCCATGGCCTCCCGGCGCGACGGGGCGTGCATCTCCATCGCAACCCCGGGATGCGCCGGGAATGCATAGTCCCGGCTCTCCGGCCCGCTCGGATACAGGCGAATTTTACCGGAAAGGTCTGGGTTGTCTTCGAGGATGCGGGCGACGGCCGGAAACGCCGTGTCGTCGGCATAACCGTCGATCGGCCCTGTCACCGTCGAGCCGCCTCCGCCGGGGCCGACGGCAACAACCTCCTCGCCGGGGCCGGCCGAGGACGCCCATTCGGTCGCGCGCCCTCCCTCGTGCTTGAAGATGTCGATCTCGAGCAGCCCTGTGTCCTTGCTGACTTTGCGGGCGGTGTAGACCGGCAGGTGCAGGGCCTGCTCGCCTTTCGGCCAGACCGTTGCCCCGTTCGCTCCAACCTGTGGCCAGACCGGGCGATGCGCGCCGGAGGGCGGCAGGCCGAGCCGAAAATGGATCGAATCTTCGGAAAAGCGCGAGACGTCGCCGGAAAGCGTCACCCGGAGAAAGCCGCAGCCGAGGTCGGACACATCGTGCACGGTCATCAGGCGGGCATTTGCCGGCAGCGCCCCCTCTCCTGCACCGTCGGACCAGCGCAGGGCACGCGCGGCCCCCGGGCAGGCCGCGTCGAGCTGACCGACGAGACTGTCCTTCAGCGTCTGCAGGAAATCTGCCCGCTCCGCGATGATCTCGGCGGCGCAGGCGCCCCGACGGTCGACGCGCAGGGTCATGCGTCCGTAGACGCTCTGCACCGAAACGCCCGAGGCATCATCGTGAAGCACGGGCAGATCGAAGGACTGCGCCTGCTCTAGCGCGGCCTGGCGAAGCGGCGCGAAGGCTGCGCTGTCAATCGGGGTAGAGGTCTTGAGTTCAGGCAAGCGAAGCCTCCGTCGTGGAATGTCTGGCGGTTGCGCGCCAGATCGCGGGGAGAACGGCCAGTGAGAGGCCACAGGAGATGCCGAAAAATGCCGCGTAGCCGAGATGCTCGGCGACGACCCCGGCCGAAAGCCCGGCCACCATGCTCACCCCGGCGTCCATGCATTGGAACAGGGTGAAGTCGACCCCGCCCTGGCGCGGATCGGACCAGGACATGAACTGGCCGTAGAGCGCCACGAACCCGAGCGCCATGACCGCCGCGCTCAGGACCATCGCCACCGGGGCGACGGTGGCGGGTTGCAGCCAGACGGCTCCGGCTGAAAGGGCGACCACGAGCAGCAGCAGGGCCTGCGCGATCACCGCCCCAACGAGCACCGGCCGTGCCGAGAAGCGTCGCACCAGCGCGCCGCCGCCCAGCGCCCCCACCAGGCCGAGCGTCAGACTGCCGAGCCCGCTCAGCAGGCCGAGCGCGCCCAGATCGTAGCCGGCATCTATGAAGAACGGGCCGAATAGCCCCATGGCGGTCTTCTGCGCCACCACGTAGAGCGCCGCGATGACGAGGCCGCGCCGAACCTCGGGGCGGGCAAGCGCGCTGCGAAGTCGCGGCACGTGGCTGCGCCGCGCCGGGGTCGCACGGCTCGCGACAAAGACGAAGGGCAGGCAGATGGCGAGAATGGTCGCGGCCATTGCCCATGTCCCGACCGTCCAGCCGGCATGGTCGACGAGGATCAGGAAGACCCCGCCGCCGATGGCGGAGCCCAGATAGGCACCGCCCACCTGCGCGGCGTTGCCCCAGCCGTAGCGCGTGCCCGAGAGCGCGGCGACCACGTAGCCGTCGCAGGCGATATCCACCGTCGCCGTGGCGAAGGCGGCAACCATCAGCACCGCCAGGACCGGCAGCACCGGCGACGGCCCGACAAGGCCCGCGACGACGAGCATGGCGATCACAACCGCCACGCCCAGCAGCACGATGGCCCCCGACCGGTCACGCCCCATCGCCGGCAGCCGGAAGCGTTCGACCGCGGGCGCCCAGAGGAACTTGAGCGCCCAGGGCAGCACCAGCAGCGACACCAGCCCGATCCGGTCGAGCGGAAGCTCCTGCGACCGCAGGACGCCGGGAAGCCCGGTCCAGGTCACGCCGCCCAGGACGCTCTGGGCGACGTAGACACCGCCGATCGCGCCGACGGTGCCGAGGGTCTGGCGCCGCTCCGTCATCAGAAGCGGTAGCGCACGCTGGCCGTCGCCGTGCGGCCTTCGTAACGGTAGCAGTAGCCGGCGCTGCAGGTCTGTCCGGTTTCGTCGAAGACGTTCTTGACGTTGACCTGGAGCTGCACCCCGTCAAAGCCCTGCTGTCCGAAGTCGTAGGACATGGCGAGATCGGTGAACACGTAGGCGTCGTTCTCGAACGTGTTCGTGTCGTCGCCCCAGCTTTCGCCGACGTAGCGCAGGCCGCCGCCGAAGCCGAAGCCTTCGAGCGGGCCGGTCTGCGGCTCCCAGAAGCCCCAGAGCGAGGCCGTATGGTTGGGTGTGGCCGACAGCGTGTTGCCATCGGTGCCCGCCGCGCCCTCCTCGATCTCCATGTCGAGATAGGTGTAGGAGCCGACGACCCGCAGGCCGTGCGCGAAGTTGAACTGCCCCTCGATCTCGACCCCGCGCGAGCGCAGGTCGAGCTGGCGCTGCTTGTTGATGCCGGTCGAGGTGTCGAACACAACCCCGTCTTCCTGGGCGATGTCGAAGAGCGACGCGGTGATCAGGCTTTCGGTGCCGGGAACCTCGTACTTGACGCCGATCTCCTTCTGCAGGGCACGCGTCGGTTCGGCCGGACGGCTCTCGTCCGAGGTCACGTCGTCATAGACCACGCCGACGTTCGGCGAGAACGAGCTCGACAGGTTTGCGAAGACGCTGAGCTGCGGGTTGATCCGGTAGGAGGCACCGATACGGCCCGAGAAGGCCTCGTCCGAGGTGTCGGTCTCGTCGCCGGAGGCCGCGCGCGAGGTGATGTCGACCCAGTCGTAGCGGCCGCTGAGGAACACCGTCCACGGCCCCGCCACCATCTGGTCATGCAGGTAGACCCCAAGCTGGTCGGTTTCCTGGCCATCGGAATAGGGCACGTCCATCGCGTCGGTCTCGGCCGCCGACCCGTATCCCACGACCGAGTAGGCGTCGTAGTCGGAATGCGAATAGTCGATCCCCGCAACAAGCGTGTGATCCACCGCGCCGGTGGCAAAGACCGCCTCGGCCATCGTGTCGACGGCAAGAACCTCCATGTCCTCGAGGTAGTGCCCCCAGTAGCGCAGCAGCCCGGCGGACCCGCCATCATAGAAGCCGCTGTATTCGAGATCGGCGTCGATCTCGGAATAGCGCAGGTTCTGGCGCAGGGTGATCGTGTCGGTGAGCTCGTGTTCGATCTCGTAGCCGAGGCGGTACTGCTCCTGGTCGAAATCGTTGTAGTCCGGATCGCCGTTGTAGATCTCGGACGCCTCGCCGTAGCTCGGGTTGTAGTAGGAGGCCGTGCCGCCCACGGTGGACTTGGAATATTCCCCGAGGAAGGTGACGCGGGTGCGGTCCGTCATCTGCCAGCTCAGCGCCGGCGCGATCAGCGTCTTGTCGTCCTTGTAGCCGTCGAGCGGCGTATCTGCATCGCGTAGCAGGCCCGTGAGCCGGTATTGCAGCCGACCGTCGTCGTCGAGCGGTCCGGTGAAGTCAAAGGCCAGTTCTGCCCGGTCGTCGGTGCCGGTGGTGAGCTTCAGCTCGCGGAACTGCTCTTCCTTCGGTCGTTTCGAGACGATGTTGACGATCCCGCCGGGGCCGCTCACACCGTAGAGCGAGGACGCCGGCCCCTTCATCACGGAGACGCCCTCGAAGGTGTAGGGCTCGTTGCGATACCACGCCGAGGGCCCGTTGACCTGCCGCAGCCCGTCCCGGAACAGGCCGGTGTAATAGGCCGGGAAACCGCGCAGGTAGATCGCGTCATAGCGCGTGTCGAAGGCGAAGTTCGTCACGCTCGCACCCGAGGAGTAGCTCAGCGACTCGAGCAGCGTGCGCGGCTGCTGGTCCTCGGCCTGATCCTGGGTGATGGTGCTGATCGCCTGCGGGATGTCGGCGATGGGCGTGTCGACCTTCGTGGCATCCCGGCCGGCTTCGGCGACGTAGCCGTCCTGAAGCAGGGTCGTGTCGCTTTCCGCCTCCAGGACAAGTGTGCCCAGAGCCAGCCCGTCAGCCTGTTGCGCGCCCGCAGGCACAGCGCTGCCGAGCGCGATGGCCATGGCCAAACGCGATACATGCATTTCAATGTCTCCTTAACTGTCCCGCTTCGCTTCTTTCACAGCGCCGAAACAGAATCAAACTAATTTTGTCAGGTTTTGCGAGCGCCCTGAAAAGTCGCATTCCGATGCCGCCTCATGCGGCACTCGTGAGAGAAAAAGCCCGGCCAGGCCGGTGCTCCCGGCCGGGCTGTTACAGAACATTCACTTGCGCCGGACGATTATTTCAAAAATACATGAAATATGGAAAAAGAGATTCCTGACCAGCTGGCCACCCTGGGCCACCCGCAGCGCCTCGCGCTGTTCCGCCTGCTCATGCGCCGGTATCCCGACCACGTGCCGGCCGGCGAGCTTGCGGCGACGCTGGACATCAAGGCAAGCACCATGTCCACCTATCTTGCGGCGCTTCAGCGGGCCGGGCTGGTCGGACAGGAGCGCGCGGGAACCTCGCTTCTCTACGCCATCGACATGGCCAACGTGCAACGGATGTTCAGCCACCTGCTCACCGATTGCTGCCGTGGCCGCCCCGAGCTCTGCATGCCTCTCAGCACAGGACCTGCCCCCATGCCTGATCGCAAGTTCAACGTCCTCTTCATCTGCACCGGCAATTCCGCACGGTCGATCTTTGCCGAGTCCATCCTGCGCGACATTGCCGGAGACCGGTTCAACGTGCACTCCGCCGGCACCCGCCCCTCCTCCGAGCTGAACCCCTTCGCGCTGAAGGTGCTGCAGGACAAGGGCCACGACATCTCGGCGCTGCGGGCCAAGAACGTCTCGGAATTCTCCGGCCCCGAAGCGCCCGGGCTCGACTTCGTGTTCACCGTCTGCAACCAGGCGGCCAACGAGGACTGCCCGGCCTGGGAGGGCCAGCCCGTCAGCGGCCACTGGGGCATGCCTGACCCGGTGAAGGCCGAGGGCACCGACGCCGAGAAGGCGCTTGCCTTCCAGCATGCCTATGGCGCGCTCAGGCGCCGGATCGAGGCCTTCGTCGCACTGCCGGTGGAAAGCCTCGACCGCATCGCGCTGCAATCCGCGGTCGACGAGATCGGACGCACCACCCCGGAGGCACTTGCATGACCACCTACGCGCTCAACGGCCTTGGCCGCATCGGAAAGCTCGCGCTGAAACCGCTGCTCGACCGCGGCGCCGAGATCGCGTGGATCAACGACGCCGTGGGCGACCCGGAGATGCACGCCCACCTGCTGGAGTTCGACACGGTGCACGGTCGTTGGCAGGCGGATTTCGCGCATGACAGGGACAGCGTCACCATCGACGGCACCCGCCTGCCCTTCGTCGGCACACGCGACATCGGGGCACTGCCGCTCGAGGGCGTCGACGTGGTCATCGACTGCACCGGCGTCTTCAAGACCGAGGCGGCACTGGCACCCTACTTCGCGGCGGGCGTGAAGAAGGTGGTGGTCTCGGCACCGGTCAAGGACGGTCCGACGGCCAACATCGTCTACGGTGTCAACGACGGCACCTACGACCCCGCCGCACATGACATCGTCACCGCCGCGTCCTGCACGACCAACTGCCTCGCGCCGGTGGTCAAGGTGATCCACGAGACCTTCGGCATCCGTCACGGCGCGATCACCACGATCCACGACGTGACCAACACGCAGACCATCGTCGACCGGCCCGCCAAGGACCTGCGCCGCGCCCGCTCGGCGCTGAACTCGCTGATCCCGACGACGACCGGCTCGGCCACTGCGATCACCCTGATCTACCCCGAGCTCGCGGGGCGACTCAACGGTCACGCCGTGCGGGTCCCGCTGCTCAACGCCTCGCTCACCGACTGCGTGTTCGAGGTCGCCCGCGAAACCACCGCCGAAGAGGTCAACGCCGCCTTCGAGGCCGCCGCCAACGGCCCGCTCGCCGGCATCCTCGGTTACGAGACCCGGCCGCTGGTATCGACGGATTACACCAACGACGCCCGCTCCTCGATCATCGACGCGCCCTCGACCATGGTCGTGGACGGCACGCAGGTGAAGGTCTACGCGTGGTATGACAACGAGTTCGGCTACGCCAATCGGCTGGTGGACGTGGCGCTGATGGTCGGAGCCGCGCTTTGACCCACCGCCCCGAGGGTCTCTCGGCCTATATCGCCGTAACCGCCGCCTACTGGGCCTTCATGCTGACCGACGGCGCGCTGCGGATGCTGGTGCTGCTGCACTTCCACACGCTCGGCTTCTCGCCGGTGCAGCTGGCCTATCTCTTCGTCCTCTACGAGATCGCCGGCATGGTCACCAACCTCGCCGCCGGATGGATCGCCGCGCGCTTCGGGCTGACCTCGACACTCTACGCAGGGCTCGGGCTGCAGGTGGTGGCGCTGCTGGCGCTGGCGCAGCTCGATCCCTCCTGGGCGGTTGGCGCCTCGGTGGCCTTCGTGATGTGCGTGCAGGGCGCAAGCGGCGTCGCCAAGGACCTTGCCAAGATGTCCTCGAAATCGGCGGTGAAGCTGCTGGCGCCCACCGGTCACGGCGGGCTGTTCCGCTGGGTCGCGGTGCTGACCGGCTCGAAGAACGCGGTGAAGGGCTTTGGCTTCCTGCTCGGGGCGCTGCTGCTCGGCACGCTCGGCTTCAGCTGGGCGGTGCTCGCGATGGCAGCGGTGCTTGCCGCGATCCTTCTCGCCGTTGCGCTCTTCATGCCCTCGGGGCTGCCCCGGGGGCGCAAGGGCGCGAAATTCTCCGAAGTCTTCTCGAAGTCGCCGAACGTGAACTGGCTGTCGCTGGCGCGGGTCTTCCTGTTCGGCGCGCGCGACGTCTGGTTCGTCGTCGGCATCCCGATCTACTTCTACGCCGTGCTGTCGGACGGCAGCGAGACGGGCAACCGCGCCGCCTTCTTCCTGATCGGCACCTTCATGGCGGTCTGGATCATCCTCTACGGCATGGTGCAGGCCGGCGCGCCCCGGATCCTGCGCGCGGCGACCCGCCCCGAGAGCGCGCTGATCCACGCCGCCCGAGGCTGGGCGGGTGCGCTCTTCGTCATCCCTGCCGCGCTCACCCTGGCCGTACTGTTCGCCCCCGGACCCGAGCCCTGGCTGACCGCAACGCTGGTGGCGGGGCTGCTGGTCTTCGGCGCGATCTTCGCGGTGAACTCGTCACTGCACTCCTACCTGATCCTGGCCTTCACCCGCTCCGAGCGGGTCACGATGGACGTGGGTTTCTACTACATGGCCAACGCCGGCGGTCGCCTGATGGGCACGCTGCTGTCGGGGCTCACCTACCAGCTCGGCGGCCTGCCCCTCGTGCTGGGCACCGCCTCGGCGATGGTCGGCGTGGCGGCGCTGACCTCGGGCCGCCTCACCACCGACACAGGGGAGATTGCCACATGAGCACCTTCGAACGCCTTCTGAGCCTCTGGGTCGCGCTCGCGATGGTCTCGGGTATCGCCATCGGCACCATGGGACCCGGCCTGATGCAGGCCATCGCCGGGCTCGAGGTGGCCTCGATCAACCTCGTCGTCGCGGTGCTGATCTGGGCGATGGTCTACCCGATGATGGTCAACGTCGACTTCGGCGCGGTGGCCGGGGTCGCCCGCCAGCCCAAGGGGCTGCTGGTGACGCTGGTGGTCAACTGGCTGGTGAAGCCATTCACCATGGCACTGCTGGCAGTGCTGTTCTTCCAGCATGTCTTCGCGCCGCTGATCTCGCCCGAGGACGCCGCGCAATACACCGCCGGCCTCATCCTGCTGGGCGCGGCACCCTGCACCGCGATGGTTTTCGTCTGGTCGCAGCTCACCCGTGGAGACGCCACCTACACACTGGTGCAGGTTTCGGTGAACGATCTCATCATGGTGGTGGCCTTCGCCCCGATCGTCGCCCTGCTGCTTGGCGTGACCGACATCGCCGTGCCGTGGGAGACGCTGGTGCTGGCCACCGTGCTCTACGTGGCGCTGCCGCTCGGGGCCGGGCTGCTCACCCGGCGCGCGCTTGGCAACGACGCCGCGATCGAGGCCTTCTCGGCGCGGATCAAGCCGCTGTCGATGATCGGCCTCGTGGCCACCGTGGCGATTCTCTTCGGGCTACAGGGCGACGTGATCCTCGCCCGACCCATGGTCATCGCGCTGATCGCCGTGCCGATCCTGATCCAGAGCTACGGCATCTTCGCGCTGGCCTACGGCGCAGCCTGGGCGCTGCGCGTGCCGCACCGCATCGCCGCCCCCTGCGCGATGATCGGCACGTCGAACTTCTTCGAACTGGCCGTCGCGGTGGCGATCAGCCTCTTCGGCCTGAACTCGGGCGCGGCGCTCGCGACGGTCGTCGGCGTGCTGGTGGAAGTGCCAGTCATGCTTTCGCTTGTCGCCTTCGCCAACCGCACCCGCGCGCGGTTCCCGGGACCCCCCTGACGCGTCCAGCTCGGAGCGGAGGCTGGCGATCCCGGCAGGATTCGAACCTGCAACCTGCCCCTTAGGAGGGACTGGCACCCCGCGCAGGGCAAGCAAAGCTGCGCGAAAGAGCAACCCCTACGCAGGCACGTTCACGATTTGTGCAGATAAATCCGGCTCTCGCAGGTTCGCTGAACCAAAGAGCATACCCCACTTCCGAACCTCCTGCACTGCTTCCACAAGACAACGCCAACACCGACGTCAGAGCTGGTCTCTGACCTGTTACCGAATACCCAGATGCTCTTCATACGTTCCGCAGGCGCATGCACAAACCCATCCTTCCCGACGACGCCGCACTGTTCACTATCTGGGCCCAAGACCAATGGGGTAGACGTTCGCTGGCGGCAGGAACGTTCGTCGCGATCAATGCCACATGGAACGCGCTGCAGGAAGAGGAGCCAGCCGCTACCCTCAGGATTCAGCAAGGCGCGTGTCATGCAGACCAGGGAACCGCTTCGCTCCACCGGTCCTGCTAGACAGCAGCGATCGAGTAGACGAAAAGTCGGTGGAAGACAGGGGCTTTAGGATACAGCCGACGCGGACATGCTGACATCGATCTGGCCGATATTCGCCTTGATCTGGCTGGGCTTTGGCCTCGCACGCTGGCGTGTGCCCTCCACCGAGTTCTGGCCCGCGGCCGAGCGGTTGAACTACTTCGTGCTGTTTCCCGCATTGCTCATCTCCAGCCTCGCAGACGCGCCCTTGCGGGACCCTGAGGTGCTTCGGCTTGGCGGAGCGGCGGTGTCCACGATCCTGATTGCAGCGATCGCGCTTGGTCTGTTGCGGCGGCTCCGGCCGTTTCCGTCGCACCGCTACGGGCCGGTCCTCCAAGGGGTGATCCGTTTCAACACCTACCTCGCCTTGTCGCTCATCTCGACGCTTTCAGGACCGGACGGCTTGGAAAAGGCGGCGTTCTACCTCGCCCTCGCTGTGCCGCTCGTGAATCTGCTCTCCATCCTGGCGCTCAGCGACGCAGGCGCGGCGACAGCGCCTCGAGCCCTGATGCGATCGGTCCTGACCAACCCCTTGATCCTGGCCTGCCTAGCCGGTCTGGCGCTCGCCATCTCGGGTGTCGGCCTGTCTTTCGGCCTGGACCGGGTGGCAGCGCTGCTGGGCCAGGGTAGCCTTCCCCTGGGTCTGCTGTGCATCGGGGCTGCGCTCCGGCCCAGATCCCTTCGGACCAATGCCGCAACCTTGATGACCACAAGCGCTGCCCGCCTGGTGGCGATGCCCGTTCTCGGACTTTCCATAGCGCATGTTTTCGGCCTGGAAGGGACCGAGGCAATTACCATGGTCGTCTTCTGCACCGTTCCAACCGCCCCGACCGCCTATGTGCTGACGCAGCAAATGAGGGGGGACGGACAACTCATGGCTGGAATCGTCACGTTTCAGACCATGGCTGCGGTCCTGTCGATCCCAGTGATGTTGACGCTTTTCGCGATTTGACTGGCGTCGCGACGGGTGCGGCAAGCTGCGTTTCGTCAGGGACGTTTGGACGTTGCCCGTCTCGACGGGCGCCGGAGATCTCGGCCCGAGCGCCGCGCTCGCACAGGCGCCGCAAGGCTCTCTGCCGATACACGATTTAAGTTGGACCGCTCCCGGCCCGAAACCGACCTACGCGCCTGGCTGGATGCATGGAAAGTGTCGGTACAAAGCCACACCCATGAGCGATGATGGCAATTGCTGACGAGCTGATGTCAACATCTACCGAAGCTTTTCTTTAATTTTGCGTTTTTCTAGTGCAGAGTTCACAAAGGCACTCAAGGGAGATCACTCTTTGGCTATAGATCCAGTTCCAAATGAGATGGACGATGTGGAAGCCGTTCGCAGGTTGCTGGCGAACGCAGTTCGCTTGAAGCGAGAGGATATCGCAAATGCGTGTCGAATTCGCATCTATGAGTTGTCTGGGCGTGACTACGAGGACCCTATTGAAAGACGATTGTGGCAAGCGGTAACCGCTTATGAAGAAACGCTTAGGGAGAAGCATGGTCGCAAACAACAGGCCAGCTACACGCGTCGGAAGATCGTGGACAAGGGGGCTTTGCAAACATTGACTGATTGGGCCCTAGATCCAAAAGTAACTCCGGGCTTCGAGGCTTTGGTGGCAGCCGATGCAGCTAAATTTACTGGAGAATACATCGTAGTCGAACATGCCGAAAGATTTCCGGCCGCAGCCGTGCGAGCCGCTCAATCTAAGCTAGAATCCTATGGTGTTCAAGTCACGAAATCTTAACGCAATCCGAGCCTGAGCAGACCTTCGCACCAAGCGCGATAGATGATCGCACCGCAGGCCAACGCGGTTACGACGATGACTGGGCGTTTTACGGAACACACATTAAAGCTTAGGGTATACTTGCGCCAGGAGCATAGCTATCGCGTTTGACCCGCACAAAATGTTGCGAACCACCCTCACGCACATTGACAGAAAGGCGCAGCATCTTGGGATACCGACATGAACGATATTTTTAACAAGCTTTCGTCATACAATATCCTAAACTACCTTATTCCGGGGGCTGTATTTTCCGTTATTGCAGAGCGGTTGTCTCTATTGACCCCCCCGAATGAAATCATGGAGCAGCTAGTCTGGTTTTATTTTCTTGGCATGGTGATCAGCCGTTTGGGCTCCACCATTGTTGAGCCGATTCTTAAGTGCTTGGGGTTCGTAGTTTACTCCAACTATTTTGATTACCTCGCGGCTTGCAAGGCTGATGAGAAAATGGAAGTGATGGTTGAGACTTCGAACACCTACAGAACTATCGCTACTGTTTTTATTTCACTTCTAGCTCTCATTTTTCTTGATTCGACCTCCGAACGGATCGGTTTTAATTCGGCACTCCAAGGGGAAATCGCCATCGGCCTTCTGTCCATTCTATTTATCTTATCCTTCCGCAAGCAGGTAAAATTTGTCGCCAACAGAGTAAACCACCACAAAAAGGAAAGTGAATGACAATTATCAAGAGCATGTCCGTCGGGCACGGAGACCTCTGCTATATCAGACACAACAGCGATAACTTCACTATCATTGACTGCAATCTGACCGGCGATCGGGACGAGGAAATTATTGACGAAATCAAGGAGGAGGTTAAACGCAAAGGTGTAAGTCGCTTCATCTCCACTCATCCAGACCAAGATCACTTCGCCGGGATAGAGAAACTTGACAAGGTATGTCCTATTTGCAATTTCTATGTCGTAAAAAATAACGCTATCAAAGCAGATGAAACGGTTTCATTTAAGCATTACCGCCAGCTTCGAGATGGAGACAAAGCGTACTACATCTCGAAAGGGTGTAAAAGAAAGTGGATGAACGAAGGTGATGATACTCGTGGCCCCGCCGGCATCTCCATCTTGTGGCCCGACACAGAGAACGAGCATTTCCAAAAGGCGTTGGCGGAGTGCAATGCGGGCGAAAGCTACAACAACGTTTCCGCCGTGATCAAATACTCCCTGAAAGATGGCGCAACTGTAATGTGGCTAGGAGATCTGGAAACTGAGTTTATGAAAAGCATCGAGGATAGCGTCACCCTCGAGAAGACGACCATCGTATACGCTGCGCACCATGGGCGTAAATCAGGAAAGATCCCTGACTCTTGGCTAAAAAAGCTCGACCCACAGATTATCATTATCGGGGAGGCTCCTTCTCGGGACCTCAACTATTACACTGGCTATGTTACGGTCACGCAGAGCAAGGCAGGAGACATTACGATGGACTTGGTGGACGACAAAGTTCATTTTTACTCCTCAAATCCGGAATATTTTCACAAAAAAATGTCCAATGAGGGGCAGTCGAGGTTCCCAAATTACGTTGGAAGTATCACGGTTGAGACCGAATATACGCTGGATGGGTGATCCCTGTTGTGTTCACGGATAACATTACAAAAGAATCCGACTGGTGAGCAACGTGCTACTTCGGCATCCCACCCCTCCCCTAAGGGTGTGTATTAATGGAACACAAGCCGCTCTTGATTTCTGGATAGGGAGAGGGATTACAACAATCTCAAACGGCCGCTTCGACACCAATAGCTGCCGTTTGTCCAGAAAGCAACTTACGCCCGCGTCCCCGCCCATCGCTGCCCTGCGCCCAAAACGCAGCGAGTGTCTGCTGTTCGCCCTTCGTGCGGTGTCTGACGTCACGCTGCGTCTTCCAGGGATGTCGTAGAACGGCTGGAGAGCGGTCGTCTTCTGCACGGTCAAATCCTTTACGGAAGAAAGCACAAAGCCGACCTTTCATCGGATGAAGCGCTTGGTTGCACCTTGGGGCGGGAAAGTGGGAAAACTGGCGGAAGCCCCGAATTGGTGTTTGCGTCAGCGCACAGGGAGAATTGATCCCCACCCATTTTCCGACGATAAAAGGCGCAAGCAAATCAACCGACTGGCGAGCCAACGCCAGGAAAGGGACGGCAGATGACCATCGAAAAGACGCTCTTCGCAGCGGCCGACAAGATGCGCGGGTCCATGGACCCGGGCGAATACAAGCACGTGGCACTGGGCCTGCTCTTCCTGCGCTACATCGGAACCGCCTTCCAGCGGAAGTACGACGAGCTCCTCCCCGAGGGCGAGGAGGTTGCCGAGGACGTCGACGAATACCTCGCCGATGGTATCTTCTGGGTGCCCGAGGCCGCGCGCTGGAGCACGTTGGCCGCGAACGCCAAGGACAAGGGCATCGGGGTCAAGGTCGACAATGCCATGCGCGCAATCGAGGCCGACAACGAGCAGCTCAAGGGCGCGCTCCCGAAGGTCTTCGGGCGCGAGTCCCTCGATCCCACCATCGTCACCGGCCTGATCGATCTCTTCTCGAACATAAAGTTCGACGGCACGCCCAAGGACTTCGACCTGATCGGGCGCATTTACGAATATTTCATCTCGGAGTTCGCCAGCAACGAGGGCAAGCGCGGCGGCGACTTCCACACCCCTAAGCCCGTTGTCGAACTGATCGTCGACATGATCGAGCCGATGAAGGGCCGCCTCTATGAGCCCTGCTGCGGCTCCGGCTCCTTCATGGTCCAGTCCGAACGCTTCCTCGAACACCACAAGGGCCGCCGGGCCGACCTGGCCGTCTATGGGCAAGAGCGGAACCATACGACCTACGGCCTCGCCCGGATGAACCTCGCCATCCGGGGAATCGTGGCGAACATCCAATGGAACGCCGAAGGCACGCTGCTGCGCGACGCCTTCCCGGACGAGAAGTTTGACTTCGTCATGGCGAACCCGCCCTTCAACATCTCGGACTGGAACGGCGACATCCTGGCCGAGGATCGGCGCTGGAAATTCGGCACGCCCCCGGTCGGCAACGCGAACTTCGCCTGGATGCAGCACATCTACGACAAGCTGGGCAGCACCGGCATCGCGGGCGTGGTCATGGCCAACGGCTCCATGTCGTCCATGTCATCGGGCGAGGGCGACATCCGCCGGGCCATGGTCGAAGCCGAGGCGGTGGACGCCATGATCGCCCTGCCGGGTCAGCTCTTCTACGGCACCCAAATCCCGGCCTGCATCTGGATCCTGGCCAAGGACAAGTCGAACGGCGTGGCCAAGGACGCCAAGCTGCGCGACCGGCGTGGTGAGGTGCTGTTCATCGACGCCCGCAAGATGGGCGCGCTGGTGCCGGGATCGCGCAAGCAGAAGGAGCTGTCGCGGGACGAGATCGCGCGCATCGCCACCGCCTACCACGCCTGGCGTGGAGAGCCGGACGCGGGTGCCTATGCCGACGAGCCCGGCTTCTGCAAGGCGGCCTCCATAGAGGAGATCGCGAAGCACAACTACGTCCTGACCCCCGGGCGCTATGTCGGCGCCGGTGCGGCCGAGGAGGACGGCGAACCCTTCGAGGAGAAGTTCGACCGCCTGACGGCTGAGCTTCGGGCACAGTTCGCCGAGGGTCGCTGGCTGGAGAAGGAGATCGAGGCGCGGCTGGAGGCGCTGTCGTGAGGCGTCACACATTCGCAGAATTGATCGAAGACGGTATCATGAAAGTCGGCGACGGGTATCGCGCAAAGAACAGCGAACTCGGCGGCAACGGCTTGGTTTTCCTACGCAGTGCATACCTACAGGACTCTGGGTTTCGGCTGGATGACCCCGATCGTTTTCAAGTCGCCGAACCCGGCAAATTCGGTGACAAGATCGCTTGTCGTGGTGACAGCGTCATTACGACCAAAGGCAACAGCACCGGCCGCGTAGGATACGTTAAAGGATCTGTTGAAGGTGCAGTTTACTCGCCGCATCTTTCCTACTGGCGGTCGATGGACCATCGGCGGATCGAACCTCGGTTTCTATACTACTGGTCTCGCAGTGCGGAATTTCTTGATCAGCTTGGCGGTATGGCCTTCTCGACCGACATGGCCCCATATCTCAGCCTGAGAGACCAGTTGCGGCTGGAGATTTCTCTTCCAGAGATCGGAATACAGCAAGGAATTGCGGCGACGCTCGGTGCTCTTGACGACAAGATCGAGCTGAACCGCCGGATGAGCGCGACGCTGGAGGAGATGGCGCGGGCGCTCTATCGATCCTGGTTCGTGGATTTCGCCCCCGTCCACGCCCGCGCCCTCGGCCAGACCCCCGCCCACATGGACGCCACCACCGTCGCCCTTTTCCCCGACAGCTTCGGCCCCGACGGCCTGCCGAGGGGATGGGAGGCTGGGACGCTCGCTGACCTCATCGAATTCAATCCGAAAGAGAGCCTGCCGAAGGGGACAGCCGCGCCATATCTGGAAATGAAGGCGCTGCCGACATCGGGAATGTCGGCGGACGCGCCATATCTCCGCGAATTTACCTCGGGCACCAAATTCAGAGAACGGGATACTCTTCTGGCGCGGATCACGCCTTGCCTCGAGAACGGGAAAACCGCTGTGGTCGACGATCTCCTCGGGTCCGAGATTGGCTGGGGTTCAACCGAGTTCATCGTGATGCGAGCGAAGCCAGGAATCTCGGTGGCACTTCCATATTGCATCGCGAGAGACCCCGACTTCCGGGCAGAGGCGATCCAGACCATGACAGGATCGTCGGGACGCCAACGGGCCGACGCGAAAAGAATTTCCGAGCTCAACATGGCGATCGCACTTGCGCCGGTCCACACCGCATTTTCCGATATTGTTTCTCCGATGCTCGATCGAGTGGTCGCGGCCGGTCAGGAAGCACGCAACCTCGCCTCTCTCCGCGACGCCCTTCTCCCCCGCCTCATGTCCGGCGAACTTCGCATCCGCGAGGCCGAGAAACAGGTCGAGGAGGTCGTATGAGCGGAGTGGCCCATTGTTGGGGTTTGGCCGAGGAAGACCGGGGCTTGATTTCATTGATCCGCCAAGAGCTTTGGGAGTGGCGCTCGGTTTGTCAGACACCCGAGCACCTCCTCGCTTTAGGCTCGGCCATCTCAGGCTTGGATGCGCTCTTGGAGGGAGAGTGCCCGGGAACGGCGGTGGTGGTGTCTCTCGACCGAGTTGTCGGGCACGAAAGCCGATCACTGTCCGTCACGCTGGATGAAGACGCCTTGGAACTCGGTCAATCCGCCTATTTCTACGCCCCCGACGTTGGCGGGGACGGCGAAAACAGTGTTGATGCACGGTTCGCCGCGGGCGAGGCGCCAAGCGAATATGGCGTTTTCGAATGGTTGAACCGGTGTTCCGATCTGCGCTCGCTGGCGACTGGCCTTGAGGTGGAAATCAACCAGCTTCCGGAGGTGTAAGACCCCGCCATGTTCCAGATTGACCGTTCCGCCAATCGCCTGCGCAAGCTCGAGCGCACCAGTTTCTCCGAGGTCGGGTTCCGGGAGCGGGAGCATCTTCAGGAGTGGCTGGCCACCATGCCGGACGCGCTTTGCGAGGCGATGAGCGAGGGCGAGGACGGCCTGTTGATCATACAGAAGGAGTTCGACGGGTTCGACGGCACCCGGGAACGCCTCGACCTCTTGGCGCTGGATCGCGCCGGGCAGCTTGTCGTCATCGAGAACAAGCTCGACGATTCCGGCCGGGATGTCGTCTGGCAGGCCCTGAAATACGCCGCCTACTGCTCGAGCCTGAAGAAGGCCGAGATCGTGGGCATTTTCCAGCAGTATCTCGACCGCCAAGGCGGCGGCGACGCGGCCGGGCTGATCTGCGAGTTCTTGAGAGAGGACACGCTGGACGAGGTCGTGCTGAACGACGGCACCAACCAGCGTGTCGTCTTCATCGCCGCGAATTTCCGCCGGGAAGTCACGGCGACGGTGCTCTGGCTGCGCGAGCATCAGATCGACGCACGCTGCGTGAAGGTCGTGCCATATCGGTTCGGCGAGGAGATCTTCGTCGACCTCCAGCAGGTGATCCCGACGCCCGAGGCAGCCGATTACATGATCCGCATGGCCGAGAAGGACAGTGAGGAGAAGTCAGCCAAGGGCGCGCAGAAGTGGAGCCACCAGATGCGCCTTGAATTCTGGGAGCAAGCCTTGGAGGCGCTCCGCGCAGCGGGCCTCGAGCGATGGCAGAACATCAGTCCTTCGAGAGAAAGTTGGCTTTCATCGAGTACCGGTGTGTCCGGAATCAGCTTGAACTTGAGCTTCCTGCGTCATGAGATCCGATCTGAACTCGTGATTGCTCGACCGAATGAGGCTGAAAACAAGTGGATATTCGATCAACTTAGTGAACGCCGAAAAGAGCTATCCCCCAAAGTCGGCGATTATCTCGAGTGGCACCGAATGGACGACAAGAAGATGAGCTGGATCGGTGCGCGAGCATCATTCCAAGGCTACAGCAAGGAAAACTGGCCGAAAATGATCGGCTGGCTGGTCGACCACTATCGGAAGATGGACGAGGCCTTCTCCGAACCCGTACGGGGGCTGGCGGCGCGCATGAAGCAGGGTGGAGGTTCCTGATGGCCTGGAACTCGGAATCCGACCTCGAAGACTGGATGATGGAGAAGCTGGCCGGGCTGGGCTATGTCGCCGTCTCTGGCGCCGAGATCTCGCCCGAGAAACGGGACCCGGAGCGCCGCAGCTTCCACGAGGCAATCCTGCGGAAGGTCTTCGAGAAGGCCGTCCGGCGCCTCAATCCCGGGTTGCCCGACGGCGCCGTGCAGGAGGTGATGGCCCGCGTAACCGACGAGGTCTTCGTCGGCGACCTGATGGCCGAAAACCGCCGCCTGCATGGCCTGATGACGGGCGGCGTCCCGATCACCTACTTCAACCAGGGGGAGGAGCGCCACGAGCGGGCGCGCCTCGTCGACTGGGGCGATCAGGACAACGCATGGCATGCCTTCAACCAGGTCGACATGGTCGGGCGGAACCCGCGGATTCCGGACATCGTGATCTATCTGAATGGTCTACCTCTGGTCGTCGTGGAGCTGAAGGGCACCGAGGGAGCCGATATCGAGGCGGCCTTCAACCAAATCGAGACCTACAAGGCGGACATCCCGAACCTGTTCCGGACCTCGGTCTTCTCAGTGATCTCCGACGGGCTAAACGCACGATATGGCACGCTCTCGGCCGGGCTCGACCGGTTCATGCGATGGCGGACCGTCGACGGCGAGACCATCCTGTCGGAGCGTGAGGGCCTGGCGCTGAACACGCTGACGGAGGGCCTGCTGAACCGGTCCGTTCTGCTCGACATGCTGCGCTGGTTCACAGTGTTCGAGGACGAGGGCAAGGGACCGATCAAGAAGGCGGCTGGCTATCACCAATTTCACGCGGTGCGGAAGGCCATGGAGTCAATCCTCGGGGCTCGAGGTGACGACGGCAAGGGTGGCGTAATTTGGCACACTCAGGGCTCGGGAAAGTCGCTCCTCATGACCTTTCTCGCCGGGCGAGCGATGCACCTGTCTGACTTGGAGAACCCGACGGTTTTGGTGCTCACCGATCGCAACGACCTCGACAACCAGCTCTTCGCCACGTTCGGTCGATGCAAGGATCTACTGGGCGAGACGCCGGTGCAGGCGGACAGTATCGAGGAGCTAAAGACGCTGCTGAACCGGCAGGTCGGCGGCATCGTTTTCTCGACGATCCAGAAATTCCGGCCAGAGCGCGGCCAGACCTTCCCGGAGCTCACCGACCGCTCCAACGTCATCGTCATGGTCGACGAAGCGCACCGGACACAATACGGGTTCGAGGCCAAGATGGACCAGAAGACCGGCGAGGTTCGCCATGGTCTGGCCCACCACCTGCGCAACGCCTTGCCGAGGGCGATCTACGTCGCATTGACGGGCACCCCGGTTGAATTGGTCGGCGCGAACACGCGGTCGGTATTCGGTGACTACATTGACGTCTACGACATTGCTCAGGCCGTCGAGGACGGCGCGACCGTGCCAATCTATTACGAGGGACGTGTGGCCCGCGTAGAGATCGCGAAGGATCTACGCGACAGCCTCGACGAGGAGTTCGACGAGGCGACCGAGGCACTGCCCGAGGATGAGACAGGGGCCGCCGCCAAGAAGTGGTCGCAGATCGAGAAACTGGTCGGCGCCGGTCCGCGCCTTGACGCGGTCGTTGCCGATATCCTTGAGCATTTTGACGCTCGCCTCGAGGCCATTGACGGCAAGGCGATGATCGTCTGCATGAGCCGGCGGATCTGTGTCGAGGTCTACGAGCGCATCGTCGCTGCCCGACCTGAGTGGCATTCAGAAACTGACGAGACCGGCGCGGTGAAGATCGTCATGACCGGAAGCGCCACCGATCCGCAGAATTTTCAACCCCACATTCGCAGCAAGACGAAGCTGGAAGCACTCAGGAAAAGATACAAGGACACGAGCGACCCGCTGAAGCTGGTGATTGTCCGTGACATGTGGCTCACCGGCTTCGACGCGCCCTGCATGCACACCCTCTACGTTGACAAGCCCATGAAGGGGCATGGATTGATGCAGGCGATTGCCCGAGTGAACCGGGTCTTTGCCGGAAAGCCCGCTGGTCTTGTTGTCGATTATATTGGCCTTGCGGCCGATCTGAAGAAGGCCCTCGCGCATTACTCACAAGGAGACCAGGCCCAGACGGGCGTCGACGAGCGCGAGGCTGTCGCGGCCTTCCTGAGTGCATTGGATGTCGCGCGTGGATTGTTCCACGGCTTCGACTATTCTCGGGTGCTTGGAGGAACGGCAGCGGATCGCATTGAGATCCTGCCGACGGCGGCAGACCATGTTCTCAAACAAGCACGAGACGAGGGCCAGGAAGATCACGTTGACTTCGGCAAGCGGTTTCTGGATGCCGTTGCAGCACTTGCCAAGGCCTTCAAGCTGGCGGCCGGATCCCCGGAAACCAAGGAACATGCCGAAGAGGTGGCGTTCTTCCTGGCGGTGAGATCCGCCCTCCAGAAGCTCGACGTAACGGGCGGCGGGGGGCGAAACTCCTCACCGGACTTCGCGATCCAGCAATTGCTGAACCGGGCTGTCGCCTCGACCGAAGTCGTGGACATCCTCGAGGCGTGCGGTTTCGACCGCCCTGATATCAGCGTTCTGTCGGAGGAATTTCTCCTCGAGATCCAGCACATGCAGCACAAGAATCTCGCCGTGGAAGCCCTGAAGAAGCTTCTGAACGGGGAGATCAAGGCGCGAACGCGGGGCAATGTCGTGCAGAACCAGAAGTTCTCCGAGCGCCTCACGAACGCCATCGCACGCTATCACAACCGCAGCGTCGATGCCCTGCAGGTAATCCAGGAACTCATCGGCATGGCGAAGGACCTGAGGGCCGAGCCCGAGGACGACATGTCGGAGACAGAACGGAGCTTCTACGACGCCTTGGCGCAGAACGAGAGCGCCATCGACGTGATGGACAACGACCAGCTCAAGATCATCGCGGCAGAGCTCGTAGCCTCTATCAGGGAAAATTCCGGCGTGGATTGGTGGCAGAGGGATGACGTGCGGGCGAGGATGCGCGTTGCCGTGAAACGGATCCTAAGGCGCTACGGTTACCCACCAGACCTGCAAGCCGATGCGGTGAAGCTGGTCATCAAGCAGGCCGAAGCAATGGCACGCAGCATGTAAGCCTTGCGGCTGCGTGGCGTCGCGCCTTTACCAACTATCGTTAGACTTCGCATTTCGCACGGCCTTGAAACGCGCCTTGGCTACACGGTAACAGTGATCCAGCGGAGGACGTGGGAAGCGGCACGCTAGGCGTGGCGTTCGCTTCCTGCGCATAGCTGATTAGCGGACAATTACGAAGGCAGGACAGCCCGGACCGCCCTGCGCTACCGCCGGCGCCACCCCGCGCCACAACCGACGCGGAGCAGCCGCTTGTCTCACACCCTGAGCGCCGTCTTCGCCGTCACGCGCCCGTAGATCGCGACGAGGCCGCCGACGGCCGAGACGATGGCGTCGAGGTGTCCGACGATGCCCTGGGCGTCCTGCGGCGAGAGATCGAGACCGACGAGCGACATGGCCGGGGGCAGGATGGCGATGATGCCGCCCCAGATGCCTTTCGAGGCGAATATCGATTTCGTTTCCATGGTGAGTTCCTTTCGGGGATGAGCGGCGCGCAGCCGCGGAGAAGACCGACGCCAGGCGCCGGCCGGTGGTGGGGATGTCAGAGGGTCGCCCGCTGGAAGTGCATGGCGTCGCCGCCCCAGAGGCGGATCGCCGGCAGCCACTGGTGGGCCTCCATGATGTCGAGGAAGGCCTGGTAGTCCGGGCCGCAGAACAGCGCCTCGGGACAGCCCATCCGCAGCGCGTTCGGTCCTGCGTAGAAGTCGATCGCGCAGCCGTAGGCATGCATCGACCAGCTTGAGCCGCCGCGCATCCGGCGGTGGTTGTAGCAGCCTGCGAAGCGGTCGATGCCGAGATCCTGCATCCGGTCGATGCCATAGTGCTCATGCACCGCCACCAGCGCGGCGTAGAGCTGCTGCGCCGCCTTCTCGTGCACGCGGATCCGCTGGACGGTCTGCGAGAGGTTCCAGTCCAGGCGAAGAGAGAACGGCAGCTGGATGTAGGTCAGCTGCCGCTGCACGTCGGGCCCGGGCGAACCGTAGTAGGCCGCGCAGTTGCCCTGCCGGGGGATGTCGGCCGGCCAGGTTGTCTCGGTGATCGGTGCCCGGTCGACCTCGGCGCTGACGCCGGCCTGCGCGCTGAGCCAGGCGGTCAAAGCCTCGCCGGTGTTGTGGCCGTCCCAGCCGTCGACGGCGCGGGCCTCGAAGCCCTGCGCGTTGAGCACCCGCTGCCCCGCCGCCACGAGCCGCCGCGCGGTCGACCAGCCGCCCGAGCCGTCGCCGGCGTGGGCTTCGGTGATCTCGACGGCCGTCATGGTCTCCGGCCCGGCGATGCCGTCGATGGCGCCGGCGTAGTAGCCGGCCGAGGCCAGCAACATCTGGACATGCGTTCGATCCATGGTGATCTCCCATGCAAAAAGACCCGGACCGCGATGGCCGGGCAGTGAAGGTGATGGTTGCGCTTTGTGGGGGCACCTGCTTAATCGACCGCGCGGGCGCGGCCATGCAGGCCGGATCTGGAAGCCTATGCCGTTACGGCGCTGCACCTACTGGCGCTGCGCTCGCACCCCACGCCGTTCAGCTACCGCCCGTGCCCTCGGAGCAGAACGGCCCGAATATCCGGCGCCGGCCGCGCAGGTCTTCCATGACGTAATCGACGCAGACGCGGTGCGCGCCCGAGGGCTGCGGACAGCCGCCGGTGAAGCGATCGAAGGTCATGCTGAGCGTGCCCGAGGTCTCGGGGCGGTAGGTCCACGCGCCGCTGTCATCGCAGACCGTGCGCCAGCCCTCCCCGGTCGAGATCTGCACGCGGGCCGTCCAGTCGCCGCGCAGGACGCGCTTGATCATCCGGGTATAGAGGACATGGTCGCCGTCGAGTTGTAGCGACACGTCGATCCACGGCCGCTGCGAGGGCCGGTCGTCCCAGGCCTCGGTCAGCGGCTGGAACAGCAGCAGCGCCAGCCAGCTGACGATCAGCATGACGCCGAGGGTGCGGTTGGAGACGTCAGGACGGGTCATTTCTTCCTCCCGATCACGATGGCGACCCATTCTGCGAGCTGGCGCCCGGTAAGGCCGGCAAGGCTCTTGGCGATCGCGTAGCCGGTCATCGCCAGCAGCCCTGCCACCGCATTGCCGTAGACCGCCGGATCTCGGCCCAGCACGTCGAGCACCGGGCCCGGGAACACGGTGGCACAGAAGAGGCCCGAGATGACCCGCGCCACCGCCATCCGGAAAGTCTGTTCTTCGCTGGTGAGGATCGAGACGAGGATGCCGCCGATCACCGCAGCGAGCATCCAGACGTTCTCGCCCAGCCAGGTTGTCAGGTGCTTCATCCTGCCCCCATGCAAAAAAGCCCGCCGAAGCGGGTCAGAACTTGAGCAGCGCGGAGGTTTTCCCGCGCTGCAATCGGGCGATGTCTTGAGAGTGTCGTCCGACTACGCCATGCGTTGCAGCAGGTCAGCGCGGCTTACGCATTGCGCGCTGATCAGCCGTCCGGCCCTTCGCCCGGTCGGGCGGCATCCTCTTACGAGTGATGCGTTGTGTGGCCTCCGCCCGGTCCACACGCTGGGCGGAGGCAATTGCTCGTCAGATCGGGATCGACTGATTGTCACGCAAGCATCTTCTCGGAATCCCACCATGTCCGAACGACGAAGTCGGACTGGACCGCCATCGGCATCACCTCCGGGCCCACGACCATCGCGTCCGGGCATAGTTGGAGCCAGCGCCAGATCTCGACCTTCAAC
>NZ_ML112595.1:0-170424 GCF_003703915.1 Salipiger sp. D13 | reverse complement strand
GCGGCGCTTCGGCGAGGGCTCGCGGCCGGGCGACAGCGCGCAGTTCACCGCCGGGGGCGACGGGCTGCTGGTGGTCGCGGCTCCCGGCGGGCCGATGGCGCCCGACGCGCAGGACGCGCCGACCGAGCTCCTGCTCTACATCCGGCGTGCCGACCGGCGCAATTTCAAGGGCGCGCATCCGCCGCCCGATCCGCTGGCCGACCCGCTCACCGACCGCAACATCCGCCCCGGCGAGGCCTTCGTCTACGAGGTGCCGAAGGGCGGTTTCATCCAGATCCTCGACGTGCAGGGGCGCGAGTGCTCGGACTTCCAGGCGTTCTCGGCGCGCTCGCTCGACGCGGGCACCCCGCGCGAGATCGACCCGACCGCGACACGCACGATGACCGGGACGATCTACCCGAGGCCGGGACTTGCCGCGAAATACTGGACGGTCGATCTCGAGCCGCTGGTCGAGATCGTGCAGGACACCTGCGGGCGGCACGACACCTTCGGGCTGGCCTGCACCTCGCGCTACTACGACGACATGGGCTACCCGGGCCACGTCAACTGCACCGACAACATCAACGCCGGTCTCGATCCCTACGGGGTGCGCCCGCGCGGCGGCTGGCCGGCGATCAACTTCTTCTTCAACACGCTGATCGACGCCGACCACGGGATCGTCACCGAGGAACCCTGGTCGCGGCCCGGCGACTACGTGCTGCTGCGCGCGATGACCGACCTCGTCTGCGTGTCGACCGCCTGTCCCGACGACATCGACCCGGCCAACGGCTGGAACCCCACCGACATTCAGCTGCGCACGTATGGCGCGAACGAGGACTTCCGCCGCTCGATCGGCTGGCGCAAACGACCGGAGGACGACGTGGCGCACACGCAGGAGACGGGCTTTCATGCCAGCTTTGCCCGGCATACCCGCGATTTCGTGGAATACAACGGCTACTGGCTGCCCAACGGCTTTCCGGGCGAGGGCACGCTCGGCGAATACTGGGCCTGCCGCGAGAAGGTCGCGATCATGGACCTGTCGCCGCTGCGCAAGTTCGAGGTGACGGGCCCGGACGCCGAGGCGCTCATGCAGTATTGCGTCACCCGCAACATGGAGAAGCTCGCGGTAGGGCAGGTGGTCTATACCGCCGTCTGCAGCGAGAACGGCGGGATGATCGACGATGGCACGGTCTTTCGCATGTCCGACCACAATTTCCGCTGGATCGGCGGTTGCGACGGCTCGGGCGCGTTCCTGCGCGAGCAGGCCGAGCGGCTGGGTCTCGACGCGCATGTGCGCAGCTCGACCGACCAGCTCTGCAACGTGGCGCTGCAGGGGCGGCATTCGCGGGCGATCCTGTCGCAGGTGTTCTGGACTGCCCCCGACCGCCCGACGGTGGACGAGCTGGGCTGGTTCCGCTTCACCGTCGCCCGCATCGGCGACTTCCAGGGGGTGCCGGTGGTGATCTCGCGCACCGGCTACACCGGTGAGCTGGGCTACGAGGTCTTCTGCCACCCCAAGGACGCGGGTGCGGTGTTCGACGCGATCTGGGAGGCGGGGCAGCCCTACGGGCTGAAGCCGCTCGGCCTTGCCGCGCTCGACATCCTGCGCATCGAGAGCGGGCTCGCCTTCGCCGGGCACGAGTTCGATGACCGGACCGACCCCTTCGAGGCGGGCATCGGCTTCACCGTGCCGCTCAAGTCCAAGACCTGCGATTTCTCGGGGAGGGCGGCGCTGGAGGAGCGCAAGGCGCATCCGCAACGGCGGCTGGTCGGGCTCGAGATCGACGCGACCACGGTGCCGGCGCATGGCGACTGCGTGCGGATCGGGCGGCAGCAGGTCGGGGTCGTCACCTCGGCGACGCGCTCGCCGATCCTGTCGAAGACCATTGCGCTGGCGCGGATTGATATGCCCCATGCCGAGATCGGAGCCGAGGTGGAGGTCGGCCAGCTCGACGGCCACCAGAAGCGGCTTGCCGCGCGCATCGTGCCGTTCCCGCATTTCGACCCGACCAAGGCGCGGGCAAAGGGTGACTACGGCACCTGATCCCATACGGGCGGTATCACGGGCCGCCCGTTTCGGTGACAGCATTACCACGCGGCCGGTCTCCCACGGGGGCCGGCCGAGACGATGAAGACGAAAAGGACGCTCCCACATGAGCTACGCTGCAAACTGGGCATGGCCCACCCCGATCCGCTTCGGCGCGGGCCGGATCGACGACCTGCCCGACGCCTGCCGCGCCGCCGGCATCAGGAAACCGCTGGTGGTCACCGACCGCGGGCTCGCGGCGCTGCCGATGACGGCGCTGGTGCTCGACATCCTCCGGAAGGCGGGCTTCGACGCGGATCTCTTCGCGGACGTCGACCCCAACCCCAACGAGCGCAACCTCGGCGTCGGCGTGGTGACCTTCAAGCAGGGCCGGCACGACGGGGTCGTAGCGCTGGGCGGCGGCTCGGGGCTGGATCTCGGGAAGCTCATCGCGTTCATGGCGGGGCAGTCGCGCCCGGTCTGGGATTTCGAGGATATCGGCGACTGGTGGACCCGCGCCGATGCCGAGGCCATCGCCTCCATCGTCGCGATCCCCACCACCGCCGGTACCGGCGCCGAGGTCGGCCGGGCCTCGGTGCTGACGGACTCGGAAACGCACCGGAAGAAGATCATCTTCCATCCGCAGATGATGCCCGCGCAGGTGATCTGCGACCCGGAACTGACCGTCGGGATGCCGCCCTTCATCACCGCCGGCACCGGTGTCGATGCGCTGGCGCATTGCATCGAGGCCTATTGCTCGCCGACCTATGCGCCGATGCACGACGGCGTCGCGCTCGAAGGTTTGCGGCTGTGCAAGGACTACCTGCCGCGCGCCTACCGCGACGGCACCGACATCGAGGCGCGGGCGCAGATGATGACCGCCGCCGCCGCCGGGGCGACGGCCTTTCAGAAAGGGCTGGGCGCGATCCATGCGCTCTCGCATCCCGTCGGCGCGCATCACGACACCCACCACGGCACGACGAACGGCGTGGTCATGCTGCCGGTCTTGCGCTTCAACCGTCCCGCCATCGAGGAGAAGATCGCCCGCGCCGCCGCCTATCTCGGGCTCGAGCCGAGCTTCGACGCCTTCCTGAGCTGGATCGAGGCGCTGCTTGCCGAGTTGCAGATCCCCACGACGCTCGATGCGCTTGGCGTCACCGATCCCGACCTCGATGCGCTCTGTGCCGCGGCGCTCGTCGATCCGACTGCCGGCACCAATCCGGTGCCGCTCACGGCCGAGAACGTCCGCCCGCTCTACGAGAGCTGTTTCCAGTCATGAGCTGCGCATGATCTTCCGTTTCCGGTCCCGCACCGTCATGCCCTGCCGCCTGCGCCCCTGGACGGGAGGCTTGACATGAACCTGCCACCGCCTGCACGACGGGGCGCCCGGACCGGAAATGGAAGACGCATGAAGAGCGAGACGCAGACCAAGCTCACCCAGAACCCGCACGCCGTTCGCGAGCAGCGGGAAAAGAACCTCGAGGTCGCCATCGGGCGACAGGTGCGCGAGCTGCGAAAGCGCCAGCGCATGACCGGCTCCGAGCTGGCGACGCAGACCGGGCTGTCGGTGGGGATGCTGTCCAAGATCGAGAACGGGGTGATCTCGCCTTCGCTCAACACGCTGCAGGCGCTTGCCAACGCGCTGCGGGTGCCGCTGGTGCAGCTGTTCTCGGGCTTCGAGGAGCCGCGCGGCGCGATGCACGTCAAGGCGGGGCAGGGTGTCGAGATAGAGCGCGCGGGCACCCGGGCGGGGCACCAGTACAACCTGCTGGGCCACATCGGCTCGAACAACTCGGGCGTGGTGGTCGAGCCCTACCTGATCACGCTCGACAACGACTCCGACCGCTTCCCGGCCTTCCAGCACGAGGGGATCGAACTGATCTACATGCTCGAGGGCGTGCTCGACTACCGCCACGGCGACCAGCTCTACCTGCTCGAGCCCGGCGACTCGCTGCTGTTCGATTCCGATGCGCCGCACGGGCCCGAGGGGCTGGTGCAGCTGCCGGCACGCTACCTGTCGATCATCACCTACCCTCAGGCGCGCTGAGGTCGGGCGGGCCGGCGGCCCGCCCCGCGCGCATGGCTCAGGCTGTGCGCTTCTTCGCCAGCAGGTAGAAGATCGCGCCGCCGATCACCGCGCCGAACACCCAGGCATAGCCCGACAGGCTCGCCAGCACCGGCACCCAGACCGTTGCCACCGAGAACACCGCCGCGATGCAGAAGGCGATCAGCGCCGAATTGTTCCAGCCGTTGCCGTAGTGGTATTCGCCGCCGCGCAGGTCATACAGCGCATCGCGGTTCAGCACCTGCTTCCGCAGCAGGTAGTAGTCGACGATCATGATGCCGTAGATCGGCGCCAGCGTCGCGCCGAGCGTGTTCACGAAACCCGAGATGCCGAACTGGCTGATGAAGCTGTTCCAGAAGCCGCCGATCACCAGCGCGAAGCCCGAGGTGATGAGCCCCGCAGCCCGGAAGCCGATCTTCGTCGGCGCGAGGTTGGCGATGCCGTTCACCGCCGGGATGAAGTTCGCCACGAGGTTGATGCCCACGGTCGCCGCGAAGAAGGTGACGGCGGCGATCATGCCGAGGATGACGCTGTCGGTGCGGCCGACGATCTCGGTCGGGTTGATGATCTCCTCGCCGTAGACGACCGCCGCGCCGGCGGTCGTCAGCAGCGCCAGCGCCGAGAACAGGATCATGTTGAAGGGCAGCCCGACGAGGTTGCCGAGCACCATGGCGCGCCGGTCCCTGGCGTAGCGCGAGAAGTCGCTGAAGTTGATCATCACCGCGGCGAAATAGGCCACCATGGTGCCGACGATGGCGACGAACCCGTTGAACTCGGTCGCGAAGGTCGCCTCGGGGTTGGCGAAGATGGTTTGCGCCTGCGCCAGCAGCTGGCCGTCGGATTTCTGCCAGAGCAGGATCACGAGGCCGATCATCACCAGGTAGACGAAGGGCCCGGCCACGTTGAGGAAGCCCTCGACCCAGTTCATGCCGCGCCAGAAGATCACGATGTGAAAGGCCCAGACGATCACGAAGGACAGCCAGTCGATACCGGTGAGGCCCAGCACCGTGGTGCCGCCCTCGGCCCCGGTGAGCGAGCGGATCAGCAGCGCCAGCGCGGTCGAGGCGAAGTAGACCTGCACGCCGTACCAGAACACCGCCACCGTCGCCCGCAGCACCGCCGGCAGCTTGGCGCCCGCCGTGCCGAGGCTCGCGCGGGCGAACACCGGGTAGGGGATGCCGTAGGTCTCGCCCGGCCGTCCCGAGAGGTTGACGAGGAACATCACGAAGACCCCGGCGGCGATCAGCGCGGCAAAGGCGGTCCAGCCGCTCACCCCGAACGAGATGAAGAGCGAGGCCACCAGCGAGTAGCCGAACAGCGACTGGATGTCGTTCGCCCAGATGTTGAAGATCGCGAACCAGCTCCACGTCTTCTCGGAGGGTGACACCGGGCTCAGCGTGTCGTCCTGCGCGTGCGGGGGCGCCGCGTAGCCCTCGGCGTCTGTGTTCAGTGTCATGGCGGTCTCCGTTCGGATTGTGGTTGGCCGTGCATCTGCCGGTGGTGTGGTGCCGCGCCGTTAATCTACACCCCGCAACGCGTCGAGGACGAAGGAAAGCGTCCCCAACCGCGGAGTGGTGGGATGGTGGCACCTCGGAAGCGATTGCACAAGAATTAGGCGATCAGCCCCGGCTGTCACGCGCCTGCGCCCTGTCTCGATAGTGAAACGGCAGACCTTTCCGGACACCCTGATTCCCTGCGCTCGGGGCGCGTCCTGAAGACTTTCCCGCGCGGTTGTCCCGTTGCCAAGGGCGCCAGCGCCGCGTTCGGCAACGGTCGGATATTGCCTGCGAAACGAGCATTTCCGCCGCGCCCGTCGTATTTTCTGCGAGTGAAGTTTTTTTCCTTGTAGTGAATAATGCGTTGTGGTTACTCCATGTGCGACAGAGGGCAGACCCGCCCGAGACGAACGGAGACAACCATGTGTGGCATCGTAGGATTGTTCCTGAAGAAGGATGACCTCCGCCCCCGCCTGGGCGACATGCTGACCGACATGCTCATCACCATGACCGACCGCGGCCCCGACAGCGCCGGGATCGCGATCTACGGGGCGCAGGGCGAGGGGCACAAGATCACCGTCCAGTCCGACACCCCGGTCGAGGATTTCGCCGGGCTCGACATCGCGCTCGGCGAGGCCCTTGGGGCGCCCGTGGCGATGAAGCAGGCGGACACCCACGCGGTGCTCACCGTGCCCGGCGATGCCCTGAAGCCGGCGGCCGCCTTCCTCGAGGCGCGCGGCCTGCGCATCATGGGCGCCGGCGAGGCGATGGAGATCTACAAGGAGGTGGGGCTGCCGCGCGACGTGGCCGCGCGCTTCGACCTGCGCTCGATGGGCGGCACCCACGGCATCGGCCATACCCGCATGGCCACCGAAAGCGCCGTCACCACGCTTGGTGCGCACCCGTTCTCGACCGACGAGGACCAGTGCCTCGTGCACAACGGCTCGCTGTCGAACCACAACTCGATGCGCCGGCTGCTGACCGAGAAGGGCTTCGCGCCGAAGACCGAGAACGATACCGAGGTCGCCGCCTGCTACATCTCCTCGCGGCTGGCCGAGGGAGCCAACCTCGGCGAGGCGCTCGAGGGCACGATCCGCGATCTCGACGGCTTCTTCACCTTCGTCATGGGCACGAAAACCGGCTTCGGCGTGGTCCGTGACCCGATCGCCTGCAAGCCCGCGGTGATGGCCGAAACCGACGATTACGTCGCCTTCGGCAGCGAATACCGCGCCTTTGCCGACCTGCCGGGGATCGACACCGCGAAGATCTGGGAGCCCGAACCCGCCACCGTCTATTTCTGGGAGCGCGACGCATGACCGCCACCGCACAGGCCACCACCTCCGACGTGCAGACGCTCGACATGGCCGAGATCGAGCTGCGCGAGGTCAACAGCACCCTGCAGGGGGCGCCCGCCACCAACCGCACGCAGTTCGAGGTGCTCAACACCCGTGGCAGCCATGCCATCGCCGTGGGCCTCGACGCCGACATCGAGGTCACCGTGAAGGGCTCCACCGGCTACTATTGCGCCGGCATGAACAAGCAGGCCACGGTGCATGTCACCGGCTCCGTGGGCCCGGGCGTGGCCGAGAACATGATGAGCGGCACGGTGATCGTCGACGGCGACGCCTCGCAATACGCCGGCGCCACGGCGCATGGCGGGCTGCTGGTGATCAAGGGCAACGCCTCGTCGCGCTGCGGTATCTCGATGAAGGGCATCGACATCGTGGTGCATGGCAACATCGGCCACATGTCCGCCTTCATGGCGCAGAAGGGCAACCTCGTGGTGCTGGGCGATGCGGGCTCTGCGCTCGGCGACTCGGTCTACGAGGCCCGGCTCTTCGTGCGCGGCTCGGTGGCCTCGCTCGGCGCCGACTGCATCGAGAAGGAGATGCGCCCCGAGCATCTCGAGCTGCTGGCCGACCTGCTGGAAAAGGCGGGCGCCGACGCGAAGCCCGAGGACTTCAAGCGCTACGGCTCGGCCCGCAAGCTCTACCACTTCAACATCGACCACGCCGACGAATACTGAAGGACGCCGCCATGAAAGACACGCCCCAGACCATGCCGCGCCAGTCCTGGACCTTCTCCAACGAGGTGAACTCCGAGATCCGGCGCGCCGCCCATACCGGCATCTACGACATCCGTGGCGGCGGCGCGAAACGCCGGGTGCCGCATTTCGATGACCTGCTGTTTCTCGGCGCGTCGATGTCGCGCTACCCGCTCGAGGGCTACCGCGAGAAATGCGAGACCTCCGTCACTCTCGGCACCCGGTTTGCCAAGAAACCCATCGAGCTGAAGATCCCGATCACCATCGCCGGCATGTCCTTCGGCTCGCTGTCGGGTCCGGCGAAAGAGGCGCTCGGGCGCGGCGCGACGATGGCCGGCACCTCGACCACCACCGGCGACGGCGGCATGACCGAGGAAGAGCGCGGCCATTCCGAAAAGCTCGTCTACCAGTACCTGCCCAGCCGCTACGGCATGAACCCCGACGACCTGCGCCGCGCCGACGCCATCGAGGTGGTGGTGGGGCAGGGCGCCAAGCCCGGCGGCGGCGGCATGCTGCTGGGGCAGAAGATCACCGAGCGCGTCGCCGGCATGCGCGACCTTCCGCAGGGCATCGACCAGCGCTCCGCCTGCCGTCACCCGGACTGGACCGGACCGGACGACCTCGAGATCAAGATCCTCGAACTGCGCGAGATCACCGGCTGGGAAAAGCCCATCTACATCAAGGTCGGCGGCGCGCGCCCCTACTACGACGTGGCGCTCTCGGTGAAGGCCGGCGCCGACGTCATCGTCCTCGATGGCATGCAGGGCGGCACGGCGGCCACGCAGGACGTATTCATCGAGCACGTCGGCCAGCCGACGCTGGCCTGCATCCGGCCCGCCGTGAAGGCGCTGCAGGACCTCGGCATGCACCGCAAGGTTCAGCTGGTGGTCTCGGGCGGCATCCGCACCGGCGCCGATGTCGCCAAGGCGCTGGCGCTCGGCGCCGACGCGGTCTCCATCGGCACCGCCGCCCTCGTGGCCCTCGGCGACAACGACCCGAAATGGGAGCAGGAATACCGCGCCCTCGGCTCGACCACCGGCGCCTATGACGACTGGCACGAAGGCCGCGATCCCGCCGGCATCACCACGCAGGACCCCGAGCTGATGGCGCGGCTCGACCCGGTCGAGGCCGGGCGGCGCCTGCGCAACTACCTCAACGTGCTCACGCTCGAATGCCAGACGCTGGCCCGCGCCTGCGGCCACAACCACGTGCACAACCTCGAACCCGAGGATCTCTGCGCGCTCACCATGGAGGCCGCCGCGATGGCGCAGGTGCCGCTCGCCGGCACCGACTGGTATCCCGGCAAGCCCGGGTTCTGAGCCACGGCCACGACAACCGGCCGAACGGCACCGCTCTCCCCCGGCAGGCTGCTTCTTCTGGCTGAAAATATCCCGGGGGTCCGGGGGCAGCGCCCCCGGTGGATCGAAGCGCCGCAAGGCGCTTCGAAACCGGCACAACAGGGACACAAAGAACAATGACCGATCTCGCCGCCTTCGCCCGCGAAAAGGGCGTGAAGTACTTCATGATCTCCTTCACCGACCTGTTCGGCGGCCAGCGGGCCAAGCTCGTGCCGGCGCAGGCCATCACCGACATGGCACGGGATGGCGCGGGCTTCGCGGGCTTCGCCACCTGGCTCGACATGACGCCCGCGCATCCCGACATGCTGGCGGTGCCCGACCCCGAAACGGTGATCCAGCTGCCCTGGAAGCCCGAGGTCGCCTGGGTCGCCGCCAACTGCGTCATGGAGGACGAGGAGGTGCCGCAGGCCCCTCGCAACGTGCTGCGCGCGCTGGTGGCCGAGGCCGAAAAGGAGGGATTGCGCGTGAAGACCGGCATCGAGGCCGAGTTCTTCCTGCTCACCCCCGAGGGCACGAAGATCTCGGACGAGGCCGACACCGCCGAGAAGCCCTGCTACGATCAGCAGGCGGTGATGCGCCGCTACGACGTCATCGCCGAGATCTGCGACTACATGCTCGAGCTGGGCTGGGGCCCGTACCAGAACGACCACGAGGACGCCAACGGCCAGTTCGAGATGAACTGGGAATTCGACGACGCACTCGTCACCGCCGACCGCCACAGCTTCTTCAAGTTCATGGTCAAGTCGGTGGCCGAGAAGCACGGGCTGCGCGCCACCTTCATGCCCAAGCCGATCGAGGGGCTGACCGGCAACGGCTGCCACGCGCATATCTCGGTCTGGGATCTCGCGGGGGAAACCAATGCCTTCGCGGACCCCTCGAAGGAGCTGGGTCTGTCCGACAAGGGCCGCACTTTCCTCGGCGGCATCATGAAGCACGCCACCGCGATGGCGGCGATCACCAACCCCACGGTCAACAGCTACAAGCGCATCAACGCGCCGCGCACGCTGTCGGGCGCGACATGGGCGCCCAACACGGTCACATGGACCGGCAACAACCGCACCCACATGGTGCGCGTGCCGGGGCCGGGCCGCTTCGAGCTGCGGCTGCCCGACGGCGCGGCGAACCCCTACCTGCTGCAGGCGGTCATCATCGCCGCGGGTCTCTCGGGCATCCGCTCCAAGGCCAGCCCCGGGCCGCGTTACGACATCGACATGTATGCCGAGGGCCACACGGTGCGCGACGCGCCGAAACTGCCGCTCAACATGCTCGACGCGATCCGCGCGCTCGACGCCGACGAGGAACTGAAGGAGATGATGGGCACCGATTTCGCCGCCTCCTTCATCAAGAAGAAGCGCGAGGAATGGGACAGCTTCGTGTCGCATTTCTCGAACTGGGAACGCGAGCACACGCTCGACATCTGAGGGCGCGGGAACATGTCTGCAAGCCTCCGACGGGCTGAGGCGCCACCGCTGGCGGCCCGGGTCTTCCGGCCGGAAACGGGCCGCGGCCGACCTTGGGTGGGCGTCTGGTGCGATTGCTCGATGTGCAGCGGTCAGATCGCGGGTCACGCACGAGCCGCGCGGGCCGGCACCGTGACGCCCGCCCGGGGGGAAGGGCGGGCGTGGCCCGTCCTGCGGCCGGGCGCCAGGATGCAAACTATATCCCGCAACCTTCCGAAAGGGGGCTGACCCATGCAGTTCAACGGCCTCCGCGTCCTCTGGGAGGGGCTGACCGGTCACCGGGGCTGGAAACCGCTCTGGCGCGATCCCGAGCCGCAGCCCGAATACGACTTCATCGTCGTCGGCGGCGGCGGGCACGGGCTCGCCACCGCCTACTACCTTGCCAACACCTTCGGCGAGGCGCGCGTCGCGGTTCTTGAAAAGGGCTGGCTCGGCTCGGGCAACATCGGGCGCAACACCACGATCATCCGCTCCAACTACCTGCTGCCCGGCAACCAGCCCTTCTACGAGTTCTCGATGAAGCTCTGGGAGGGGCTCGAGCAGGAATTCAACTTCAACGCCATGGTGTCGCAGCGCGGCATCCTGAACCTCTGCCACAGCGACGGCCAGCGCGATGCCTTCCGGCGGCGTGGAAACGCGATGCTGCTCTCCGGCGCCGATGCCGAACTGCTCGGCGCCGAAGCGGTGCGGTCGATGTATCCGTTCCTCAACTTCGACAACGCCCGCTTTCCCATCAAGGGCGGGCTGCTGCAACGCCGCGCCGGCACTGCGCGGCACGACGGCGTGGCCTGGGGCTATGCCCGCGGCGCCGACCGCAAGGGCGTCGACATCATCCAGAACTGCGAGGTCACCGGCTTCCGCATCGAGGCGGGCGCGGTCCGCGGCGTCGAGACCTCGCGCGGCTTCATCGGCGCGAGGAAGGTCGGCGTCGCCGTCGCGGGTTCGTCCTCGCGGGTGATGGCAAAGGCCGGGATGCGCCTTCCGATCGAAAGCCACGTTCTGCAGGCCTTCGTCTCCGAGGGGCTGAAGCCGGTGCTCGACGGCGTCATCACCTTCGGTGCGGGGCATTTCTACGTCAGCCAGTCCGACAAGGGCGGGCTGGTCTTCGGCGGCGACATCGACGGCTACAACTCCTACGCGCAGCGCGGCAACCTGCCGGTGGTCGAGGACGTGATCGAGGGCGGCATGGCACTGATGCCGATGCTCGGTCGGGCCCGGCTGCTGCGCAGCTGGGGCGGCATCATGGACATGTCGATGGACGGCTCGCCGATCATCGACGCCACCCACATCGACGGTCTCTACCTGAACGCGGGCTGGTGTTACGGCGGCTTCAAGGCGACGCCCGCCAGCGGCTACGCCTTCGCCCATCTGCTCGCCACCGGCCGCCCGCATCCGACCGCCACCGCCTTCCGGCTCGACCGCTTCGCGCGTGGCGAACTCATCGACGAAAAGGGCGTGGGCGCCCAGCCGAACCTGCACTGAGGACATCATGCTGATTCCCCATCCGCTTCTCGGGCCCCGCGACGCACAGGAGTTCACCTATCTCGGCGATGCGTCGCTGCTCGACCGCCCCGACGGCATGGCCGAGGGCGCCGAAGCCGCGTTCTTCGACTACACCTACCTGCGCGACAACCCGGCCGGCCTGCACCGCGAGCTCTGGTTCCACGAGCAGGGCGACCGGTCGTGGCTCGTCGTGACGCGCGACACCACCACGCATGAGATCGTCTCGGCCGAGCTCGCCTCGGACGTGAAGCGGAGGGGCCAATGACCCGGCTCGCAGGCGGCGCGATCGACCGCGGCAGGACGCTGTCCTTCACCTTCGACGGCACGCGCTACGAGGGGCACCCGGGCGACACCCTGGCCTCGGCGCTGCTGGCGAACGGCGTGCGGCTGGTGGGGCGCAGCTTCAAGTATCACCGCCCGCGCGGCATCTTCACCGCCGGCTCGGAAGAGCCCAACGCGCTGGTGACGCTGGGGCAGGGGGCGCGCGCCGAACCCAACACCCGTGCCACCTGCGTCGAGCTCTTCGACGGGCTGACCGCCAGCAGCCAGAACCGCTGGCCGTCGCTCGGCTTCGACGCGCTGGCGGTGAACGACGCGCTGGCGCCGTTCTTCGCGGCGGGCTTTTACTACAAGACCTTCATGCAGCCGGCCGCGTTCTGGGAAAAGTTCTACGAGCCGATGATCCGCCGCGCGGCGGGCTTGGGCCGGCTTTCGACCGAACCCGATCCCGATGCCTACGACCGCGGCTACCTGCACTGCGATCTGCTGGTCATCGGCGGTGGCGCGGCGGGGCTCGCCGCCGCGCTCACCGCCGGGCGGAGCGGTGCGCGGGTGATCCTCGCGGACGAGGACTTCCGGCTCGGCGGGCGGCTGCTGGCAGAAAGCCACGCGCTCGACGATGCACCGGCCTCCGAGTGGATCGAGGCCGTCGCGGCGGAGCTTGCGGGCCTGCCGAACGTCCGGCTCATGCCGCGGACCACGGTCTTCGGCAGCTACGACCACGGCGTCTTCGGCGCGGTCGAGCGGGTGGGCGACCACATGCCCGCGCCGCGAGGCGTCCGACAGACGCTCTGGCGGATCACCACGCGGCGCTCGGTGCTTGCCGCCGGGGCGCTCGAGCGGCACATTCCGTTTGCCGGCAACGACCGACCGGGCATCATGCTCGCGGGCGCCATGCGGGCCTATGCCAACCGTTGGGCGGTGAGCCCGCAGGCCACACCTGCCGACCGCGTGGCGATCTTCACAAGCACCGACGACGGCCACCGCACGGCGCGGGACCTCGTGGCCCACGGGGTGCCGCTGCTGGGGGTGATCGACCCACGCGAGGACGCGCCGCGCTTCGGAGACTACCACGTCTTCCGCGGCGCGGTGGTCAGCGGCGCCAAGGGGCGCCGCGCACTGTCGTCCATCGAGATCACCCGGGACGGCCGCAGCGAGTGGCTGGAATGCGCGGCGCTTGGCGTCTCGGGCGGATGGAACCCGAACCACGCGCTGGCCTCGCATCATCGCGGCCGGCCGGTCTGGTCCGAGGCGCATCTTGCCTTCCTGCCGCCCGCCGAGCTGCCGTCGGGCATGTCGGTCGCGGGCGCGGCGGCGGGGCAGGGCACCACCCACGCCGCGCTGCGCTCGGGCGCCGAGGCCGCACGGGCGGCGCTCGATCTCGACCGTCTGCCGGAGCTGCCGGTGGCCGAGGACCGGCCCGCCGCGCAGGTCGCCCTCTGGCATGTGCCGGGACGCGGCCGCGCCTGGGTCGACTTCCAGAACGACGTGACCGTCAAGGACATCGCGCTGGCGCATCGCGAGAACATGCGCTCGGTCGAGCATCTCAAGCGCTGGACGACGCTCGGGATGGCCACGGATCAGGGCAAGACCTCGAACGTCACGGCGCTCGCGGTGATGGCGGAGCTGACCGGCAAGGGCATCCCCGAGACAGGCACGACGATCTTCCGCCCGCCCTACACGCCGGTGGCGCTCGGCGTGCTCGGCGGCGGCGACAGCGGCGCCCACTTCCGGCCGACGCGGCTCACGCCCACGCACCCCTGGGCCGAAGCGCGGGGCGCGGCCTTCGTCGAGGTCGGGCAATGGATGCGGGCGCAGTATTTCCCCCGTCCGGGCGAAACCCACTGGCGCCATAGCGTCGACCGCGAGGTGCTGGCGGTGCGCTCCGGTGTCGGGCTCTGCGACGTGACCACGCTGGGCAAGATCGACGTGCAGGGCGCGGATGCCGGCGCCTTCCTGCACCGGGTCTACGCCAACATGATGGGCACGCTGAAGGTGGGCCGCGTCCGCTACGGGATCATGCTGCGCGAGGACGGCTTCCTCTACGACGACGGCACCTGCGCGCGGCTGGCCGAGGATCACTACGTGGTCACCACCACCACCGCCAACGCCGGGCTGGTCTACCGGCAGATGGAATTCGCCCGCCAGTGCCTCTGGCCCGAGATGGACGTGCAGCTGATCTCGACCACCGACGCCTGGGCGCAGATCGCCGTGGCAGGGCCGAAGTCGCGGACACTGCTGTCGCGGATCGTCGACGATTTCGATCTCTCGACCGAGGCCTTCCCGTTCATGGGCTGCGCCGAACTCACGGTGTGCGGGGGCCTGCGCGCGCGGCTCTTCCGGATCTCGTTCTCGGGCGAGCTTGCCTATGAGCTCGCGGTGCCCGCCCGCTACGGCAACGCGCTGATGGCGCGGCTGATGGAAGCGGGCGACGACCTTGGCGTGACGCCCTACGGCACCGAGGCACTGGCGGTTCTGCGGATCGAGAAGGGCCATGCAGCCGGGGCCGAACTGAACGGCCAGACCACCGCGCAGATGCTGGGGCTGGGTCGGATGGTGTCGCGCAAGAAGGACTCCATTGGTGCGGTGATGTCACGGCGCGAGGCGCTCGAGGCCGACACCCGCCGGCTCGTGGGGCTGAGACCGCTGGACCCGCAGCAGCGCATTCCGGCGGGGGCGCATCTTTTCGTGACCGGCGCACCGCAGGCCACCGGGACCGACCAGGGCTGGGTGACTTCGGCCTGTTACTCGCCGCATCTCGAGAGCCACATTGCGCTGGGGTTCCTCGAGGACGGCGAGGCCCGGATGGGCGAGACCATCGTCGCCGCCAACCCGCTCGAGGGCGAGCAGGTCGAGGTGACCGTGGTGAGTCCGCATTTCATCGACCCGGAAGGAGACCGTCTGCGTGTCTGAGCTGGAACCGATCTCTGCGCTCGGCACGGCCGAGCCCCGCGTTGCCACCCGTGGCGCGCTCATGCTTCGCGAGAACGCGGACGTCGGGCTTGCCTCGCTGGCGCTGCGCCGGGGGGCCGCCGCGCCGCAGCCCTTCGGACTGGCGCTGCCCGGGCCGGGCGCATTCGTGGCGGGCGAGGGGGCGCAGGCCTTCTGGACCGGGCCCGGGCAGTGGATGATCCTGCGCGAGGGCGGGGCGGACCAGGACGTGGCGGCAGAACTCGCCGCCGAGGCGCCGGGCTGTTCGGTGACCGAGCAGACCGACGGCTGGGTCGCCGTCGAGATCGCCTCGTCGCAGGGCGCCGCGCCGGTCGAGAGGCTGCTGGAAAAGCTCGTGAACATCCCTCCCGCGTCGCTTTCGCCGGATCGTGCGACGCGGACGGTATTGCACCACATGAGCGTGTTCGTCATTCGTCGTTCGGAGGACCGGCTCGCGGTCCTCGGGATGCGCTCGGCGGCCGGGACGCTCTGGCATGTGCTCGACGCGGCCGCGAAACGACTGGAGACCAACGAATGAGCAAATTCGCCCTGACCGTGACCTGCCCCTCGACGCGCGGGATCGTGGCCGCCATCGCAACCTTCCTTGCCGAGAAGGGCTGCAACATCACGGACAGCTCGCAGTTCGACGATTTCGAGACCGGCAACTTCTTCATGCGCGTGAGCTTCCAGAGCGAGACCGGGGCGACGCTCGACGAGCTGCAGGCGGGCCTTGCCGAGACCGCCAAGACCTTCGAGATGGACTACGCGTTCCATGACGAGGCCGAGAAGATGAAGGTCATCATCATGGTCTCGCGCTTCGGGCACTGCCTGAACGACCTGCTCTACCGCTGGCGCATCGGAGCGCTGCCGATCGACATCGTGGCGGTGATCTCGAACCACATGGACTACCAGAAGCTGGTGGTGAACCACGACATTCCCTTCCACTGCATCCGCGTGACCAAGGAGAACAAACCGCAGGCCGAGGCGCGGATCATGGAGGTGGTCGAGGAAACCGGCGCCGAGCTCGTGGTGCTGGCGCGCTACATGCAGATCCTCTCGGACGAGATGTGCAAGAAGATGTCGGGCCGGATCATCAACATCCACCACTCGTTCCTGCCGTCGTTCAAGGGCGCGAACCCCTACAAGCAGGCCTTCGAGCGGGGCGTGAAGCTGATCGGGGCGACGTCGCACTACGTGACCGCCGATCTCGACGAGGGGCCGATCATCGAGCAGGACACCGTGCGGGTGACGCATGCGCAATCGCCCGAGGACTACGTCTCGCTTGGCCGAGACGTCGAGGCCTCGGTGCTGGCGCGCGCCATCCACGCGCACATCCACCGCCGGGTCTTCCTGAACGGCAACAAGACGGTGGTGTTCCCGGCAAACCCCGGCAGCTACGCCAGCGAGCGCATGGGGTGATGTCCGGTCCGGCCCTCCTGGGCCGGCAATCGCTCCGGGGGAGCGATTGAGGACATCACGGGCGGAGCCCCGGGGCGTCATGTCCGGTCCGGCCCTTGAGGGGCCTGCGCCATTTTCGCCTTTGACGATCTGGGTCTCGCGACAGTCACGCGCGGGCAGCACCGCCCTGCAGCCGCGCGCCGCGTTTCAGGCGTGGCGGCTCGGTAAATCGCCCGGAGGTTCCGCGACCTCGGGGCGGGTCTGCCCGGCCTGCCGGACGATCCCCGCGATGTGCGAGAGTTGCTCGGCCAGCGGGTTCGACTTGCGCCAGACCATGCCGATGGTGCGGGTGGGGCGCGGTTCGGGCAGCCGCGCGAGCGACACCTGCGCCGACCGGGTCTCGATCGGCAGCGCCATCTCGGGGACCAGCGTCACGCCGATGCCCGCGCCGACCATCTGCACCAGCGTCGAAAGCGAGCTGCCCTCCATCAGGTCGCGCGCCACGCTGGGGGACATGTTGCAGAATGACAGCGCCTGGTTGCGGAAGCAGTGCCCCTCCTCGAGCAGCAGCAGCCGCATTTCCTGCAGCGCCTCCGGATCGGGCACCGGCTTGTCGGCCTCGGTGACGTGGCGCACCAGCACGAATTCCTCGTCGAACAGCGCGACCTCTTCGAGCGATGGCTCCGACACCGGCAGCGCGACGATCGCGGTGTCGAGGCGCGACGCCATCAGATCCTCGATCAGCGTGCCGGTGACCGCTTCGCGCGGGCGCAGGTCGAGCGCCGGGTAGTCGCGGGCAAGCGCGGTGATCACGTCGGGCAGCAGGTAGGGGGCCACGGTGGGGATGACGCCGATGCGCAGCCGGCCCACCAGCGGGCTCTGCGAGGCGCGGGCAAGGTCGGTCAGGTCGTCCACCGAGCGCAGGATGTCGCGCACCCGGTCGGCGAATTCCTCGCCAAGGCCGGTGAGCCGGATCTGCCGGTGGCCGCGTTCCACCAGCGGCGCGCCGACCAGCTGCTCGAGTTCGCGGATCTGCATCGACAGCGCCGGCTGGCTGATGGCGCAGGTCTCGGCGGCGCGTCCGAAATGCCCGAGACGGGCGAGCGCATCGAAATAGCGCAGGTGTTTCATCGACAGATTCAGCATCAGGGGAACTTATCGGATGTGTAAGAAAATGCAATTGGGCATTATCGCACGGGGCTGCTAGAACGATTCTAGGAAAGGAGAGGTGCCGAGCTTCAGACCGCTGCCACGCGGCGGTCGGAGACGAGATGGCAGCCTCTCCGGGCCAGGAAATTGCACACCAAGGGACTTCCGGAGGACAAAATGGACGGACATACGGTCGAAGGCGACCTCAACGAAAGCAGCCGGGGCAAATGCCCGGTCATGCACGGCGGTCTCACCGCCCTCAGCACCACGGTGATGGACTGGTGGCCGAACGCGCTGAACCTCGACATCCTGCACCAGCAGGACGCCAAGACGAAGCCCTACGGCGCCGACTTCAACTATCGTGAAGAGCTTGAGAAGCTCGACGTGGAAGCGCTGAAGGACGATCTGCGCAAGCTGATGAACGACAGCCAGGAGTGGTGGCCCGCCGATTGGGGCAGCTACGTCGGCATGTTCGCCCGCGTCGCATGGCACGCGGCGGGCTCCTACCGTCTGGCGGACGGCCGCGGTGGCGGCGGCACCGGCAACCAGCGCTTCGCGCCGCTGAACAGCTGGCCGGACAACGTCAACACCGACAAGGGCCGCCGCCTGCTGTGGCCGATCAAGAAGAAATACGGCAACAAGATCTCCTGGGCCGACCTGATGATCCTGTCGGGCACCATCGCCTACGAGGTCGCCGGCCTGAAGACCTTTGGCTTCGCCTTCGGTCGCGAGGACATCTGGCACCCCGAGAAGGACACCTACTGGGGCGCCGAGAAGGAATGGCTCGCGCCGTCCGACACCCGCTACGGCGACGTGTCGAAGCCCGAGACCATGGAGAACCCGCTCGCGGCGGTGCAGATGGGTCTCATCTACGTGAACCCCGAAGGCGTGAACGGCGAGCCCGACCCGCAGAAGACCGCCGACCAGGTGCGCGAGACTTTCGCCCGCATGGCGATGGACGACGTCGAGACCGCGGCGCTGACCGCCGGCGGCCACACCATCGGCAAGTGCCACGGCAACGGCAGCGCCGACGATCTCAGCCCCGAGCCTGAAGCGGCGGGCCCCGAGTACCAGGGCATCGGCTGGATGAACACCAAGGGCCGTGGCGTCGGTCGCGACACCGTGGTGTCGGGCATCGAGGGCGCCTGGACCAAGGAGCCCACGAAGTTCGACATGGGCTGGTTCGAGATGCTCTTCGGCCACGAGTGGGAGCTGAAGAAGTCGCCCGCCGGCGCCTTCCAGTGGATGCCGGTCGACATCAAGGAAGAGGACATGCCGGTCGACGTCGAGGACCCCTCGATCAAGGTCATGCCGATCATGACCGATGCCGACATGGCGATGAAGGTGGACCCGGTCTACAACGAGATCTGCCAGAAGTTCATGGCCGACCCGAAGTACTTCGAGGATGCCTTCGCCCGCGCCTGGTTCAAGCTGACGCATCGCGACATGGGCCCCAAGGCGCGTTACTTCGGCCCCGATGTGCCGCAGGAAGACCTTGTCTGGCAGGACCCGGTGCCCGCCGGTTCGACCGACTACGACGTCGCCGCCGTCAAGGCGAAGATCGCCGACGCCGGCCTGTCGCTCTCGGACATGGTCTCGACCGCTTGGGACAGCGCGCGCACCTACCGTGGTTCGGACATGCGTGGCGGTGCCAACGGTGCCCGCATCCGGCTTGCGCCGCAGAAGGACTGGGCCGGCAACGAGCCCGAGCGCCTGTCTGCCGTGCTCGCCAAGCTCGAGCCGATCGCGGCCGAGACCGGTGCCTCGATCGCCGACGTGATCGTGCTGGCAGGTAACCTCGGGGTCGAGCGGGCGGCGAAGGCCGCGGGCTTCGACATCGAGGTGCCCTTCACGCCGGGCCGCGGTGACGCGACCGACGAGATGACCGACGCCGAGAGCTTCGAGCCGCTCGAGCCGCTCGCGGACGGCTTCCGCAACTGGCAGAAGGAAGACTACGTGGTGAGCCCGGAAGAGATGCTTCTCGACCGTGCGCAGCTCATGGGCCTCACGGCGAGCGAGATGACCGTGCTGATCGGCGGCATGCGCGCCATGGGCACCAACCACGGCGGCAGCGAGCTGGGCGTGTTCACCGACCGCAAGGGCGCGCTGACCACGGACTTCTACGACGTGCTGACCGACATGCGCTACCAGTGGGTCCCGGTTGCCGGTGGCACCTACGAGATCCGCGACCGCAAGTCGGGCGAAGTGAAATACACCGCTTCGCGTGTCGACCTGGTGTTCGGCTCGAACTCGATCCTGCGGGCCTACGCCGAGGTCTACGCCCAGGACGACAACGCCGGCAAGTTCGTGCAGGACTTCGTTGCCGCCTGGACCAAGGTGATGGACGCGGACCGCTTCGACGTGGCGGCCTGATCCCCGGACCGGGGCGGTGCGCCGCCCCGCTTCGTCCGAATAGGCGTTATGAGCCCCGCGCTGCCGTTTCCGGCAGCGCGGGGTTTTTCCTTGCATGGTCTCCGCGCGTGCCGCGCGGGGCAGGGGGCGCTGCCCCCTCTGCGGCTGCGCCGCATTCACCCCCGAGGGTATTTGGAAAGAGAAGAAGGGGTCGGGCAGCGCCGGGTGCGGAGTGGGTTGCCGGATGATGGAGCGGCGGTGCGCGGGCCGGTGTCCGGGGCGTTCAGCTTGGTAGGCGGCGGCTCGCTTTGGACTCTGGTGCGTGTTCGACCCCGACATGGGTGGCTTGCGGGCGTGCGCGTTGCTTGTGCTGCCGGTGGCTCGTCATGTGGCGTGGCGGCCGCGTCGTCGGCCATGGGTGTCGGGCGAGTGCGCCAAGGGGGGCGAGGCGTCGAGAACGCGCCGGTGCCTGCGGCCGGACGGAACGGCGGCTTGGACATGAAAAAGCCCGCCCCGCGGAGTGCGGAGCGGGCGGTGTGTCGGTCAGAAGGGCCTGGCTCAGGCGGCTTTCTGAATGGCCGGGCTGCTGTCCTCGATGAAGGTCTTGTGCAGCGCCTTGATGACCGGCTTGAGGATGTCGCGCTCGAGGATGAACTGCACGTCCACGTTGCGCGGCCCCTGGGTGGCACCGATCGCCTCGAGGCCGCCATCGGCGATGGCCACGAGCCCGCGCTGAAGGACCGACAGTCCGTTCAGGTCGCGACCGATGACCGAGGCCATGGCCAGGGTGCGCGAGGTGATCTGCGCCGAGGGGTAGTGCTTCTCGAGATCCTTCTCCACGCGGCGCATCGTGCTGAGCGAGGCATCCACGTAGTGCGTGATCGTGTTGGCGTTGGACACCTTGGACACGATGCGCACGTCGTGACGCGTCAGCACGTCGAGGATCGTGGCGTCATAGCCCTTCACGCCGACCATGTCCTGTTCGAACACTTCCAGCGCGATGATGTCGAGGCCGGTGACGATCTCGACCGCCGGGTTTTCGGCAGGCTTGTCGTCGATCAGCGTGCCCGGGTCCTCGGGCTCGAAGGCGTTGGTCACGCGCAGCGGCACGTCGGCCTGGCGCAGCGTCTTGGCGGCCTTCGGGTGGATCGCCTCCATCCCCATGTTGGAGAGCTGGTCCGCCACGTCGTAGTTCGTACGGCCGAGCTTGCGCACCGCCTCTGCACCGACGAGGTTCGGGTCGGCGGAGGACAGGTGGAACTCCTTGTGGATGATGGCTTCGCGCGCGCCGGTAAGGGCAGCGAGATGCGAGAAGGTGACCTCGGAGTAGCCGCGGTCGAACTCGCGCATCAGGCCTTCCTTGCACTGGGCGTAGCCGGTGACGATCGGCATCTCGCGCATCGGGTCGACGCCTTCCATGGCACCGAGGATGCGTTCCTCGAGGGTCACGTCGCCTTCGCCGCGCCAGCCGCTGAGGTCCACGAGGCGGGCATCGACGCCGGCGCGCTGAAGCATCAGCACGGTGACGAAGGCCGAATGCGCCTCGCCGAGACCGGAGAGCAGTTCACGGGTCTGCAGCATGTGCTCGGACAGGCGGAAGTGGCCGTAGGAGCACACGCGCGCCAGATCGATCAGGCAGTTGCGGGCCCCGTCGATGCGGGTGCGGACGAAATCCGTCGCCAGCTGCACGTCGCCGTCGTGGTCGAGCACCTCCTTGTGCGCTTCGATCATCGCATCGCCGACGCGGTTCAGCGCATCGTGCCACCCGTGGCTGTTGTCGGACGCGGCGAACTGGCCGTAGACGCCAGGCTCGCCGGTCTTCTTGTGCTCGAGCAGCAGGTTGGTGATGCCGCCGAAGGCGGAGACCACGAAGATGCGGCCGTAGAGATCATCGCCCTTGCGGTCACCGATCAGCAGCTCGTCGCGCAGTTCGTTGACGCGGGACATCGACGTCCCGCCGATCTTTTCAACCGTGTGCTGGGCCATGGCTTACGCCACCTCCTCGGCCGGGGCGTAGGAGCCGTCTTCGCGGTGCACCTCCTTGCCGGTGACCGGCGGGTTGAAGCAGCAGGCCATGTGCAGGTCTTCCTCGGCACGCAGCGTGTGCTTGTCGTGCAGGTTCAGCGCATACATCACGCCCGGCTTGATCTCGTGCGTCTCGCCGGTGGCAAGGTCGGTGATCGAGCCCTTGCCGGCCATGCAGTAGACGCTCTCGAAGTGGTGCTTGTAGTGGAACGTGTGCTCCGAGCCCGCCTCGAGGATGGTGATGTGGAACGAGAAGCCCATGCCATCGTCGGCCAGCAGCATCCGGGTGGAGGTCCACTGCGCGTCGGCCACGTGCTTGTCGGTTTTCTTGAGTTCGTTGAAGTCGCGAACGATCATGATGATTTACTCCGCTGCAATCTGGTTGTTCTCGGTCAGGGCGGCACGGGTGGCGTCGCGAAGGATCTCGAAGCCCTTCTCGAACTGCTCTTCCGTGGTGGTCAGCGGTGCGAGCACCTTGACCACTTCGTCGTGCGCGCCCGAGGTCTCGATGATGAGGCCACGCTTGAACGCTTCGGCACAGATCTTCTCGGCAAGGTCGCCCGAGCCGACGTCGACACCGCGCATCAGGCCACGGCCCTTGAGACGGGCACCGTCGACCATGTCGGCGATCGAGGTCAGGCCCATTTCGATGGTGCGGGCCTTCGACTTGAGCTCGGTCTGGAACGAGTCGTCCTTCCAGAACTTCTCGAGCGCCACGCGGGCGGTGACGAAGGCATGGGTGTTGCCGCGGAAGGTGCCGTTGTGCTCGGCCGGCTTCCAGACGTCGAGCTCCGGCTTGAGCAGCAGCGCCGCGAACGGCAGGCCCATGCCCGAGAGCGACTTGGCCATCGGCACCATGTCGGGCTCGATGCCCATCTCCTCGAAGGAGAAGAAGGTGCCGGTGCGGCCGATCCCTGCCTGGATGTCGTCGAGGATCAGCAGCGCGCCGTTCTTCTTGGCGAGCGCCGCGATGCCACGCAGCCATTCGGCGGATGCGGCGTTCAGGCCGCCTTCGCCCTGGACCGGCTCGACGAGGAACGCGGCCGGAGCGTCGAGGCCCGAGGACGGGTTCTCGAGCATGAACTCGATCTGGTCGAGCGTGTTCACGTCCGGGCCCATCGCGCCGTCGTAGGGAAGGTGGGTGACACCTTGTAGCGGCATCGCGCCACCGTTCCGCTTGCCGGCATTGCCGGTCGCGGCGAGTGCGCCCATGGTCATGCCGTGGAAGCCGTTGGTGAAGGCCACGATGTTATGGCGGCCGGTCGTCTTGCGCGCCAGCTTCATGGCGGCTTCGACGGCGTTGGTGCCGGTCGGGCCGACCATCATCACCTTGTGGTCCATGCCGCGCGGCTTGAGGATGATGTCCTCGAACGCGGTCAGGAAGGCCTCTTTCTGCTCGGTGTGCATGTCGAGACCATGGGTGACGCCATCGTTCGAGATGTGCTCGATGAGCGCCGCCTTCATGTCGGGGTCGTTGTGACCGTAGTTCAGCGACGAGCAACCGGCGAGAAAGTCGATGTAGTCGGTGCCCTTCTCGTCCGTGAGGATCGAGCCGCTGGCCTTCACGAAGCTGGTCGGAAAGCTACGGCAGTAGGAGCGCGCTTCGCTTTCGCGGCGCGTGTAGATATCGGGATTCATGAGACGTCCTTTCGTCTGATGTTCGTCAGGAAGTAGGGCCGGGCGGGCGCACCTCAAGCGGCGCGCAGCACTTCGGCCTCTTCCCGGGGCAGCGAGATCGTCACCATGTGCTCGGTGTCGTGCTGCCCGTCGAAGTGAATGTCCTTGACGTAATGGGGTTCATCGGTCAGCTCGCCGCCGATATTGCGGGCGAAGCTGCGGAAGAGACCCCAGGAAGCATCGTTGTCCTCGGTGATCGTCGTCTTGAGTTCCTTGGCGTCGGCGCACTCGTCGCGGTTCACCAGATGCGTCAGCATCTTGCGACCGAGACCAAGACCGCGCGCCTTGGAGCTCACGGCGACCTGCCACACGAAGAAGGCCTCCTGTCCGGGGATCATGTGACCCGAAATCCAGCCCACGACATCGCCATCGAGCTCGGCCACGACACAGGTGTCGCGGAAGTGCTCGGCCTGCACGATGTTGCAGTACATGGAGTTTTCGTCGAGCGGCTTGCACGCGCGCACGAGCTCCCAGATGGCGGCGCCATCGGTCGACTCAGGCTTACGGAGCACGAGTGCATCCTGTTTGCGGGGCGTGAAGCTGTCTTTCGGCATCGGGTGGTCCCTCTCTTTCGCTTTGGAAGATAAACTAGGGATGCCGCGGAAAAGTTTCAAGTGATAAAGTATTTTCGGCGGAAAAACGTCACCATTGGCCGCTTTATACTGATATTACTGGAAAAATTCGAAGGGCTTGAAAAATTTCTGTCCGGGGATATCCTTAGTGACACGAAACAAACCCGGTCGATGCTTCGATACTTGAAGGATTTGACCGATTCATGCAACCAAGGGCCATTCGCCAGCTATGAAAGGGCAGGGGTCCGATGGATCGAACGGATGAAAGCTTGATCGCATTGCGCCGCATATTGCGGGCCACCGAGCTCTATGAACGCGACCTCGCCAGTGCCGCGGGCGTCACGCCGGCAAAGCTGCGCGTGATGCAGATCGTACAGATGAAAGGCGGCAGCGCGACCCCCAAGGCGCTCGCGACCCAGATGGGCGTGAGCCAGGCCACGATCACGGGGCTGGTCGACAAGCTCGTCAAGGACAGCATGGTCAGTCGCGTCCCCTCCGAGCGGGACCGGCGGCAGATCAACGTGACACTCACGCCGCGCGGCCTCGAGACGCTCAGCCGCGCACCGGACGCGCTTCAGCAGCGCTTCGTGCGCGAGTTCGAACAGCTCGAGGACTGGGAGCAGGCACAGCTTCTGTCATCGCTCGAACGCGTTGCCACGATGCTTGACGCGCGCGACATCGACGCCTCGCCGGTTCTGACCGTGGGTGCGCTCGATACGGACAAGAGCGAGCGCAAGCGCGCCTCCTGAGCGGGGCGCGCCCATTCCATTTCAGTGAAAATCTAAAGCAGGGCGCGGATCGGTTCGAGAAGGCCGTTCCGTCTCAGCGTGCGCACCGGGTAACTCTCGTCGTTGACGATCTGGTCGAGGGTGAATCCCGGCTCGATCTTGGCGAGCTTCACCGCCGTCGCCTGCGCCTTGTCGAGCTGGCCGTCGAGCGCGTAGAGCGCGAGCAGGTGCCGGTGCGCCGGACGTGACAGTGGGGCCGAGCGCGCGGCGGCCTCGCCGGCCTCGATCGCCTCCTGTGCGCGGTTGCAGGCGATGGCGATGATGCAGTGCCCCATGTCCCACCACTGCCGGAAGGGCGAGTTGCGGGCGATCGCCCGGCCCCGTGCGGAGGCATCGAAGGCTGCGGCAAGATCCCCCTTCATCATGTGCGCCTCGGCAAGCGATTTCCACGCGAAGGCCGAGGCGGGGTTGCGGTCCACCGCCGTCTCGGCAAGGTCGAAGGCGCCGTAGGCATCGCGCTGCGCGGTGCCGCGCACCTTGCTGATGAGCGCGTGCACCAGCGGATTGTCCTCGGAGTCCTCGATGGCGCGATAGTTGAGCGCGATGGCCTCTTCGCGCAGCGCGTCGCGGTCGTCCTCGAGCAGCTCCATCAACTGGATCATCCGCACCATGCTGCTCCAGGCGAGGTAGATGCCGTTGCCGTCCAGCTCGTGCGCCTGCCGCAGCAGCGTGTAGGCCTCGCGCAGGGCGTCGCGCTCGAAGCTGAACATCCGGTACATGCTGAGCCGCGACAGCGCCGTCGCGCGGCTTTCGGGCCGGGCACTGTCGAGCACCTGCGGCAGCTTGCCGATGATGCAGTCCGCGGCCTCGAACACCAGCTTGGCGACCTGCTGTTCCGAGGTCAGCACGTCCTCGAGATGGCGCACCTTCTGCAGCTTGGAATAAAGGATCCGCCCGCTCGGCAGGTGTATGCCCTTCACGAAGACCGTGTGCCCGCCCTCGGATGCGAGGATGTCGCAGGTCACCGACAGGTCGGCGGGCGGCAGCTCGGCCGGAAAGTCCGGGTCATTGGCCTGCCGCCACGCGCGGATCTGCTCGCCGATGTTCTCGCCGATCTGGTTGGCGAGGATCTCGGCCATCAGGTCGCTTTCGTCGGTCGTGGCGCCGTGCGAGGCGGTGCTGCAGCTGATGAGAATGCCCTTGGCCTCGCGCGGGGCGGCGCGGGCGATCCGCGCCTGCAGGTCGGCGCGCTCCATCCGCAGCCATTCCTCGAACTCCGGGTCGCGGGCGTCCAGCCCCTCCAGAAGCTCGACGCGCGCATCGAGCGGCGGGCCGTCCTCGATCAGATCGACGCGCACGCGGGCCCGGTCCAGCGCGACCGAGGCGCGGTCGGCCTGAAGGATGTCGGCAAATGGGCCCAGCGCGCCGCGCAGCTTGCTCAGCGCCTGCCTCAGGTTGGCGCTGGCCTGCTCCGGGCCGAACTGGCTCCAGAGCTTGTCCTCGAGCCAGCGGCGCGGGCGCGTCATCTCGGGCGCAAGCGCGAGCAGGGCGAGCAGCGCCTGGTTCTTCGCCCCCTTGGGCGTGAGCACGCTGCCGTTGCCGCCCTCGGCGTGCAGCGGGCCAAGAACCGATATGCGGATCGGCAACGCGGTTTCGCTCATGCAGGTGTCCGTCTCGGGGAATGCTTCAGGCCGGAGCCTAGCATTGTGCCCCGAAGGCGGCAACGATCGTGAAACTTGCGTGAATCGCGATGGAATTTCCTTTCGCGCGTTGCGTCGGTTGGGCAGTATTCCGCCACTTTGACGTGAAATTCGTCGCTTTGACTATTTTGGGGCTGTCCGCCCGGGGAGATTGCAGATGCCGATTTACGGACATGAAGGCCACGAGGGCCATGAAGGTCACGAGGGACACGAAGGCCATGAGGGGCACGAAGGTCACGAGGGCCACGAGGGCGGCGGCGGATCCGGCGCGCTGAGCTCTGCGCTTGGCCGGGCGCGCGACGGCACGCTCGGTTACTGGGACGGCAAGCCCTCGCGCGACGTGAACCGGGTCGAGGGGCGCGAGGCCTGGCTGGCGGTGAAGCGGCTCGACACGGTGCCGCGCCGGGCGGTGATGGACCAGGCGATCCAGGGCCTGTTCGGCGTCAGCTTCGATCGCAGCGATGCGCCGAACGTCACCGGAGCGCTGACCTTGCAGGGCACGCCGCTGGTGACGCTCGAGCGCCCGAAGATGTCGGTGCTGCGCGACCACCAGCTGCCCTACCTGCGCGCGGCGGCGGACCTGCGCGGCGACCGGCTGACCGAGATCCGGGTCGAGACGAGCAACATCCAGTCGTTCTTTGCCGGGGTCAGCTACATGTCCTCGGGGGCGACGAAATGGTCGCTGGCGCTGACTCAGGCGATCTTCCGGCTCTGCACCCATGTCGAGATGCCGATCAAGCTGGGCTTCGACGTGCCGCGCCCGATCACCTTTGCCTACGAGGTGCAGCCGATCATCCAGACCCCCGGTCACGGCGCCTGGCCGAGCGGGCACGCCACCGAAAGCTTTGCCGGTGCCACGCTGCTCTCATTCCTGTTCCAGGACACCGACTGGGCTGAGCCTGCGCCCTTCGCGCCGCGCGAGCTGCTGGCGGCGCAGACCCCGCTCTACCGGCATGCCGAGCGCATCGCCATCAACCGCACCGTGGCGGGCGTGCATTTCCCGACCGACAGCATGGCGGGGGCGGTGCTCGGGGTGACGCTTGCCGAGGCGCTGGTCAACCTGCTCGAGGGCCGCGACAAGACCACCGCGCGCAGCTACCACGGCGCCGACTACGCCGGTGACTTCAACCTGTCGCTCCTCGATGCCGAGATCGACCCGGCGGGCGCGATCACCGAGACCGAGATCGACATCGACCCCGAGGCGGTGCCGGCGTGGCTGCGCGCGATGTGGGCCGAGGCGAAGACCGAGGCCTGAGGCGATCCGCGCAGGGAAAGGGATGCAGGGAAAGGGATCCTGGACCCGGGGCCGCGTGGCTCCGGGCCCATTTTGCGCCTCCCGTCAGGTCGATGGCTCCACGACGTAGTCGCCCAGCCGGGACCGCCGGTCGCGCGGCACCTCATGCAGCGCAAGAGCCGGGCTGGCCAGATCCGCCACATGCGGGCTGGTGGCATTGGCCTTGAGCGTCGTGGCAGAGAGCGCGAGTGCCCGGGTCAGGCGCCCCGCGGCGGCGCTCGTACCGTTGAGCGCGCGGCTGCTGCCGCTCAGTGTGCCGCTGGCCAGCACCCCGGCCCGAATGCGGCTGCGATCGGCGACGGTGGCGACGGTCGGGCCCTCGACCGACCAGTGTGCGCCTTCGCCGGTGTAGTCGGCGGGGGGCAGGTCGTCGTCTTCACGGCTGCATCGCGCGGCGCCGACCAGAAACACCTGCCGCGCGGTCGACGAGGCCAGCGCGTTGTGGCTTCCGGCGTGGCGGATGGCGCCCGGCGACGAAAGGGCGGAGTAGTCGAGATAACCGGCGCTCCAGTCGTGCGCGCCGGGGTCGTCGAAGTAGCTTTGCCGGGCCCGCGCCCGGTAACCGCTCAGGCTGTCGTCGCGCTGGATCTGCAGCACGAGGTTCAGCCGCGCGCGCGTCTCGTAGCGGCAGTGCAGGCGCCAGCGGCCCGCCGGTGCCAGCGGTTCGCGGTGGCGGGAGTCGGTCGGGCCGATGGCCAGAAGGTAGTGCGCGCGCTGCACGGTTTCGGAATCGAGCCTTCGCTCCGGCACGTGGTAGATCCGCGCCACTGCCTTGTCGCCCCGCATGAGGCTGCGCGTCTCGCCCGGCGCCACCTGAACGAACCCCGAGGCAAGCCCCGCCGGCGTCTCGAGCGACAGTGCCAGCCCGTCGAGGCTTTGGCCCGGGGCGGCGCGCAGCTCGAGAAAGCTCTCGGTCTGGTCGCCCGGCTGGATCCTCCAGTCGACCGCCTGCGTGTCATCGTCTTCGTCGCGCACGATGGCGAAGTCGAGCCCGGCCACCAGCCGCTTGCGGTAGTCGTTGCCGAAGGACCAGACCACCCGCACCGGCTGTTTCTTCACGCGCTCCCATTCCGCCGCCTCGCGGGCGAGCTGGTAGCTGGCGAAGCGCGAGCCGTCCTTGGGTCCGGCGAGCATCCCCAGCGACAGGTTGACGATGACCGGCGCGCGCGGATCTATGGCCTCGGCCTGCCGCAGGATCCAGCGCATCGCCTGCACGACGTAGCTCTCGAACCTGGTCCCCGAGGTGTCGGCCACCGCCTGCGGCGGCAGCTGGACCGCGAGCAGCGGCCAGTCGCGGGCAGGGTCGCGGGCGTCGTCGGGATCGGCTCCGGCGGCGAGGTCGAGCATATGGGTGCCGTGGCTGGTGCCGTGATCGGTCGAGCGCCGCGCGTCGTGGCGTGCCAGCCGGGCATTCTGATCGGCGTAGACCGCGGCTTCGTTGAGCGCGGGCCCGGCCTGCAAGAGCGTGTCGATCTCCTCGCGGGTCAGCACCTCGCCAAGGCAGGCGCGGCGGCTTCCGGCTTCGCGGCGTTCGAGGGCCTGAAGCCAGACCGCGTGGAAGCGGCTGTGCGTGCCCTTGCGGAACCGCGCGTTGAGAAAGCCGATGCCGTCGTCGACGATGGCGACGATGGGTTGCGCGGGTGTGCCTGCCTCCAGGGCCGCCGGGCCGGGCAGGGCATCGGTGTCGGGGATGCCCGAGGGATCGAGCGCGACGGGCGTGCCGGTGTCGAGAACGTCGAAGAGCGCGGCATGCTCCGCGTCGGGCGTGCCGAGGGCGCGGTAGAGGGCGTATTCGTCGGGAAGCCCAGCGTCGGGATCCGTGGCGGCACAGCGCCGCGCCAGCACCGCCTGCTCGAACGGCTCCATGAGCAACGGGGCGCGCTCGTCCTTTACCAGCCCGAGCAGCGTTTGCCGGGCCGTGCGGCCCGGCGTCTTCAGTCGCACGAAGATCGGCTCGAATACGGCATTCCCGACCGGGGGCTCGCGGCGCTGCCGCAACTCCCACGAGAAATCGATGTAGGGGTCGCGGAAATCGGACGCTTCGGCGTCGGTCCAGATCAGCGCCATGGCGGGCTCCTTGCAAAAGGTCTTGAAACTATGCGGCCAGCAAAGCCGTGGTTGACGCAACGGTCAAGCGACTGCGGCCCGAGAGAGCCAGGATTTGCGCGGTGTTCACGGAAACGGGCCGCGTTCGCCCTGTGCAGATCAGTGAAAACTTGTGGCGGTCACGCAGATTTTGCGCCGCGTTCACGCTGCGATCACGGGGCATGCGCAGGTTGCGTTTACCTTTGGTCAACATAAGCGCCCGGTGAAGCGGCGCGAGACGATTGTCAGGACAGGGAACGCAGCGATGCCCGTACCGAGTGATACACATGCCCCGCGCTTTCGCGTGATCGATGGTGGGCTCACCGCCGAGACTCCCCGGAGCGTAGAGCTAATGCTGCCGCCCGCGCCGCGCATGGGGCCCGAGGAACTGGCCGCCGAGCTTGCCGAACTCTACGCGCTGTCGCTGGTGCGCGACCTGCCGTTCCCGGTGATGGGCGATCCGCATTGCGAGATCTGGATCGAGGCCGGCACCCGGTTCACCCTGCATGAGTTGTTGTGCGAACTGCGTAGCCTCAGCTGGTTCGATGCGCCGGCACTGCCTTTGCCCGCCGGGTCGTTCAGCGCCACAAGGGGCAGCGCCGAGGCCGAGCACCGCCGGGGGCTGCGCCGCAACCACGATGGGCAGCTCACCCTGCGCACGCTGTTTCGCGGCGTGGTTGCCCGGAGCGGCGGGCCGCAGCCGAGGCTCTCGGCCTTTCACGATGCCGACGCGCATGCCGCGAACGATCCCGAACCCTGCGCCGCCCCGCCGGCCGACGCGCCGATGTCGCAGTGGCTCGACTGGGTGCAGCGCTGCTCGGGCGCGGCACTGGTCCCGCCGGGGCAGGAGGCCGCGTTCCGGCCCGGGCTTGCCACGCCGCGCGACCTCGTGGCGCGCGTGCGGGAAAGCCATCCCTGCCGGATCTACTACAACGCCACGCTGCGTCTGCTGGCACGGGGGGCGCCTCTCGATCCGGGCCTTCGGGCGGCGGGCGCGGCCGAGACCCTTTCGGCGCAGGCGATCCTGTCGCTGATGGCCGAGACCGCCGAGCTGGGCTTTTCCGCCGCGATGCGGATGCAGGGGCGCGCCGACCGGCTCAGCCGGCCCGGGGTCTCTGCCGCGCGGTTGACCGCGCTGGTCTCGGGCGATGCTAAGGGCGCGGATGACGCTGCGCACCGGGCCGCCGCCGAGGAACTCTCGGCGCGGGCGCCGCAGCTGCTGCACTGGGTCGACCGGCTCAACCGCGTGCAGGGGCGCGAGACCCGGACGGGCCCCGTGCTCCTTCTGCCGGCCATGAAGGAGGTCGCGTCCGCGCACCGGGCGGATTGCGCGGCACAGGCAGTCATCGCGGGCGCGCTCTCGACGCTGCTGAAGGCACTGTTCGACTCGCGCCCGCACCGTCGGTTGCGGATGGTGGGCGCGGGCTGCAGCGGCGTCGACGTCGCCGCCGAGGCCGACCGGCTCGCCGCCGACATCGCGCTTGCCCGGTCGGTCGCGGGCGGCTGGTTCCAGGCCGAGAACCACCGCGACCTGCGGCTCGGCGAGGCGCTGGCCTGCCAGGTTCTGCGGCACCGGCTCGAGCGGCACGGCGGCGCACTCGCCCTCGGGTTCACCGATTTCGACGGCAGCGAGGTCAGCCTCTCGACCCATGCCGCCAACGCCGGTCGCGTCTCGGCCAGCTTCCGCAGGGACGGGCGCCTTGCCCCCTGGCCGATGGAGGCGCTGCGCGGCAGCGGGCATCTCGCGGTGGTGTGATCGGGCGGCGCCGCTCCGGTTGACCGGGATCAAGGCGGCGGGCCGGGGGCGGTGCCACACTCGCCCGACATCACGGGAGGAACCGATGCGCACGACACTGACGCTTGCCTTGGCCCTCGCGGTCGTCGTCACGGGCGCTTCGGCGCAGGATGCCGACATCGGCCGCGGTCTCTACCACACCCATTGCGCCACCTGCCACGGGCTGGAAGGGCGCGGCGATGGCCCGATGTCCGGCGTGCTGCTCATCAAGCCGGTGAACCTGACCGAGCTCACCGCCGCCAACGGCGGAACCTTCCCGCTGGAGCGGGTGGTGAAGCGCATCGACGGGCGCGATCCGCTGGTCAGCCACGGCTCGCCCATGCCGGTCTACGGCGACTACTTTGAAGGCATCTTCGACGTGCCGATCAAGACCCCGGCAGGCCAGCCGGTCCTGACCTCGCGGCCGGTGGTGAACCTCGTGGCCTACCTGCTCGAGATCCAGAAACAGGAGTAGGGGACGGACCTACGATGAAAGCCGTCCTTTCCGCCCTGCTGCTGGCCCTCGCTGTCTGCCTGCTCGGTGCCCCCGCGCTGGCCGAGGCGCTGCGGGTCGAGATCGACCTTTCCGACCAGGAGATGTGGGTGATGCAGGACGGTATCGTGCAGCACGTCTGGCCGGTTTCCACCGCGCGCGAGGGCAAGGTGACGCCCGTGGGCACCTTCACGCCCTACCTGCTGAAGCGGATGCATTACTCGACCCTTTACGACAACGCGCCGATGCCGTGGTCGATCTTCTTCGCGGGGAACTACGCGATCCACGGCACGACCGCCGTCGACCGGCTGGGCACGCCTGCTTCGGCGGGCTGCGTGCGGCTCGCGCCCGAGAACGCGCAACTGCTCTTCGACGCGGTTCAGGCGGTGGGGCTCGCCCAGACGCGGATCGTCATTCACCGCTGACGCGCGATCTCAGCGGCAGATGCCAGAGGTCTGCATCCCGGACCACGGCACGAGGATATCCGGATCGTCGAGCGCCGCGTCGAGACCCGAAAGCGGCATCTCGGCACCGATCATGGCGTGCAGCCTTGCGGTGCGCGGTGCCTCGGGGTCGAGAAGACGGCAGCAGACGTATTCCTCCATGATTGCGCCCTGCTGCTCGTAGCCGTGGTCGAGGAAGCGGCTCTCCTGCTCGGGGTCGAACAGGTAGGGATCGTCGGACCGCCCGTGTTCGAACAGCGCCTTGAGCGGCGAATAGCCCGTGCGGTCGCGGTTCTGCCACTGCCAGACGTGCACCGCCTCGTGGGCGAGCAGCATGGCGTCGAGCAGGTCGACCCGCTCGGGGTAGGCCGCCATGAAATCCTCGCGGTAGAGGTCGTCGCGGTAGAACACCCGGTTGAACACCGTCATGGCGCCGGGGGCGACGGTGACCGTCTCGCCCCGCGACGGCGGCCAGATCCGCTCCATGCAGGTGAGGCGCGGCCGGATCGGGCGCTGGTAGGTGATCGACCCCGCCGCGAGCCCGTCGTGGAAGCGGATCCGCCCGGTGTCGAGCTGGTCGCCCTGGATGTCGCGCAGGAACGCGGTCTCGTTCCCGGTAAGCGGGCGGCCGCAGGCGGCGGTGAGCAGGCAGAGGCAGAGGATCAGGTGACGCATGGCGCGATAGGGACAGCTTGGCGGGCCGGACGCAAGCCCCGGAGCGGGGCGAAACGCTGTCAATCGAGCGCCGCGCGCCGCGTGGCGGGCAGCCCGGAGGTGGAAATCTCGAGGATGAGCTTGCGCTTCACGGCTTCCGCGAAGCGGTCGCGGCTGTGGGCGGTCTCCACGAAGGCGCCCATGCCGCCGATGATGCGTTCCTCGTAGAGCGCTTCGAGCCCGCCCTGCGCGCGGCCCGGATCGTCGGGGCGCAGGATCGGCAGCGCGTTGATCGTGACGCCCTCGGCCAGGACCATGGCGCGGGCGTCCTCGATGCGGGGGCCGGACCAGTTGTTGGCGCTGTCGCCCGAGAAGTCGATGACCCTGCGCCAGCCGTCGATGTCATTTTCCTCCATCAGCCGCAGCCCCTCGAGCAGTGCCGCGCCGATGGCGTTGCGCCCGTAGGCCTGCCGTGGCTGCACCAGCAGCGCCCCGGCGAAGTCTGCCGCGTCCTCGGCGCCGCGGATCCGGGTCCAGTCGACCACCTGCGCCTGGTTCGCCGCCCATTCCACGTAGGTGACGGCGATCTCGCCATAGGCGGTGTTGCCGATGGCGGCGAGCACCTCGGGGTCGGTGATCGCCTGCGCGTAGCCTTCGCGCTGGAACATCAGCTCGTCGGGGGTGATCGAGCCCGAGGCGTCGGCCAGCAGCACCAGTTCGAGGTCGGTGTCCTGCGCGGCGGCGGGCGTGGCCAGCAGGGCGAGGGCGAGGCAGAGGCGGCGCATCCGGGTCTCCTTGGCAGGTCCGGATCAGGCTAGCCTGCACTTCTGCATCTGCGAAGCGCCGGAATGCGAGGCTGGCGCGAATGTGAGCGGCGCGCGGCTACCAGCGCGCGGCGTCGCGCTGCCAGTCGGCAACGGCGCGGCGGGTGGCCTCGAAGACCGCGCGGCCGATGGCGTGGCCTGCGGCGGTGTGCTTGCCGCAATGCATCTCGTGGCCCTCCGGCGCGGCGACGGCGATGCAGTCGGTGCCCGTGCCGGTGGCCGCCCCCGAGGGCAGCGTGACGCCCGCTTCTAGCACGGCGGCGGTGCGCGCCTCGGCCACGAGGCTCAGCGCCTCGATCCGGGCGGGCAGGGTGAGCCCGGCCGAAAGCCGCAGGGCGATGTTGATCGTGCCCCAGACCTTCCAGGTCTGCGGCAGCCGCGTGCCGATGCGCTCGGCGTTGCTTAGGCCGGCGGTGACCACGGCGGTTGCGGTGATGCCGTCTTGGGTCTCGGTCGCGGTGACATGCGCGTCGAGCTTGCGCGAGGTCAGGAAGCACACGGCCCGCCGGTCCTCGCGCTGCGCGAGTTCCCTGGCGAGCCAGTCGGTCACGTCGAGATCCTCGGTCAGATCCGCGTTGCGCACCTCGCGCCAGAGGATGCGCTCTGCCGTCACCAGCCCGCCGTTATGCGGCGCCCAGCTCAGGACCGGCATGGGCTGGCCGAGCGCGAAGCTGAGCCATGGGGCGGAAAGATCGAGCATCGTGGCGCCTTGCGTGGTGTGCAAGACGTTGAAGCCCGTCGGCGCGCCGGATGCAAGCGGAGAGCGGTCGCCGGTGCTGCGTTCGGCGCCATCGTCATGCCGGAGTCATGCCTTCGGCATGACCCGCCCCCCGGGCTGGCGATTTGGCTGGGATAAATCGAGAGGCTCGCCGGTCGGATCGCAACCCCGCGGGCCGACGATGGCGCGGCTCACTCGTCGTTCAGGACCGTCCTTCGCTGGGCGAAGGAACTGGCCTCACACGTCCAACTCTTCCACGAACCGCGCGTTTTCCTGGATGTATTGGAACCGCAGCTCGGGCTTCTTGCCCATGAGGCGTTCCACGAGGTCGCCCGTTTCGCCGGGTTCGTCCTCGTCGATGGTGACCCGGATCAGCTTGCGGGTGGCCGGGTCCATCGTGGTCTCCTTGAGGTCCTTGGCGTCCATCTCGCCGAGACCCTTGAAGCGCTGCACGTCGATCTTGCCCTTGCCGCCGAGACCCTTGGCCATCATCTCTTCCTTTTCCACGTCGTCGGCGACGTAGATCCGGCGCGCGCCCTGCGTCAGGCGGTAGAGTGGCGGGCAGGCGAGGTAGAGGTGGCCGCCGTCGATCAGCGGGCGCATCTGGGTGTAGAAGAAGGTCATCAGCAGCGAGGCGATGTGGGCCCCGTCGACGTCGGCGTCGGTCATGATGATGATCTTCTCGTAGCGCAGGTCGTCGATGCTGAACTTGGTGCCCAGTCCGACGCCGAGCGCTTCGCAGAGATCGCGGATCTCGGCGTTCGACGTCAGTTTGTTCGACGCCGCGCCCAGCACGTTGAGGATCTTGCCCTTGAGCGGCAGCAGCGCCTGGGTCTCGCGGAAGCGCGCGCCCTTGGCCGAGCCGCCGGCCGAGTCGCCCTCGACGATGAACAGCTCGGTGCCCTCGCGGTTCTTGTTGGTGCAGTCGGTGAGCTTGCCGGGCAGGCGCAGCTTCTTGGTGGCCGACTTGCGGGCGGTCTCCTTTTCCTGCCGGCGGCGCAGGCGCTCTTCCGCGCGCAGCACGAGGAAATCGAGAATGGCGCCGGCGGACTTGGTGTCGGCGGCAAGCCAGTTGTCGAAGTGGTCGCGGACCGCGCCCTCGACCAGCCGCTGCGCCTCGGTGGTGGCCAGCCGGTCCTTGGTCTGGCCGACGAACTCGGGCTCGCGGATGAAGCAGGACACCAGCGCGCAGCCGCCGGTGATGAGGTCGTCGCGGGTGATCTGCGACGCCTTCTTGTTGTTCACCAGCTCGCCGTAGGCACGGATGCCCTTGAGGATCGCGGCCCAGAAGCCGGCCTCATGGGTGCCGCCCTCGGGGGTGGGAACGGTGTTGCAGTAGGACTGGATGAAGCCGTCGCGCGAGGGCGTCCAGTTGATCGCCCATTCGACCTTGCCCGGGGTGTTGAACTTCTCCTTGAAGTCGACGGTGCCGGCAAAGGGCCGTTCGGCGTAGGTGGACGAGCCCCCGAGCGTCTCGGTCAGGTAGTCCGACAGGCCGCCGGGGAAGTGGAAGGTCGCCTCGGTCGGCGTCTCGCCGTCCTCGATCGCCGACTTCCAGCGGATCTCGACACCGGAGAAGAGATAGGCCTTGGAGCGGACCATCTTGAACAGCCGTGCCGGCTTGAAGCGGTGCGAGCCGAAGATCTGCTCGTCGGCGTGGAAGGTCACCGTGGTGCCGCGCCGGTTCGGGGCGCTGCCGATCTTCTCGACGCCGCCCTGCGGCAGCCCGCGCGAGAAGCGCTGTTCGAAAAGCTCCTTGTTGCGCGCCACCTGCACGACCATCGAATCCGACAGCGCGTTGACCACCGAAGCCCCGACGCCGTGCAGGCCGCCCGAGGTCTCGTAGGCCTTGCCCGAGAACTTGCCGCCGGCGTGCAGCGTGCAGAGGATCACCTCGAGCGCGGACTTGCCGGGGAACTTCGGATGCGGGTCGATGGGGATGCCGCGACCGTTGTCGCGGATGGTGATGGCGTGGTCGGCGTGCAGCTCGACCTCGATGCGGTTGGCATGGCCCGCGACCGCCTCGTCCATGGAGTTGTCGAGCACCTCGGCCACCATGTGGTGCAGGGCCCGCTCGTCGGTGCCGCCGATGTACATGCCCGGGCGCTTGCGCACCGGCTCCAGACCCTCGAGCACCTCGATCGAGGAGGCATCGTAGGACGCGTTATCGGTGGCTGCGAGAAGGTCTTCGGCCATGGGCTGCTGCTCGTTTTCTGATCTCGTTGAGTGCAGGCGAGTATGGCAGAGCCGCAGGGCGGGGGAAAGCCCTCGGCGCGGGTTCCGCCGGGGGCAGGGGACGATCCGCGCGGCCTGGTGCGGCGGGTGATCGTCCGGGAGGCGGGCAGGGCGCCCGCGGGCACGTCCGGGGTCTCCGGACGTGCCCTTGCCGCATCAGAAGCGGTAGTTCAGGCCGACGGTCGCCGTGGTGGCGCCGACGTCGAGATCATCGGCGTCGAAGTCGTTGAACTCGTTGTAGGTGACTTCGCCGCTCACGGTCACGTTGTCCGCGACGAAGGTCTCCATGCCCGCGCCGACGTAGTAGCCGTCGGAGCTGCCGGCATCGAGGCTGCCGCCATCGGTGGTGGCGTGGGCGTAGCCGCCGGTGCCGTAGACCATGCTGCGGCCGAGGTCGTAGCCGACGCGGCCGCCGACCTTGGCCATGCTGTCGAGGTCGCCGGCGTCGCCGAGGTCGATGTTGGTGCCGTCGTACTCGACGCCGCCACCTGCGACCCAGTTGCCGAAGTCATGGTCGTAGAACGCGCGCAGGCCATAGACTGCACCGTCCGAAGGCTCGTCCTCGGCGCCGTCCGGGTCGGCGTAGCCGTAGCCGAGTTGCAGGCCGGTGGATGCGCCGGTCCAGTCACCGCCGAGCTGTGCGGGCGCCGGGGTCACCGGAACGGTCGGTGCCGGTTCGGGCGAGGGGGCGGTCATCGAACCCGCGAAGACAGGGGTGGCGAGGAACGGGAGGAGGATAAGCGGTTTGAGAGTCATTGTGTCTGCTCCTTTGTCATTCTGTCCGGTGCCTTTCACGGCCCGGCGACTGGGGAGGTAACGACGCGCCGGGCGAGATGCTCCACACAGGCCGGTCACAACTTTTTGCTGTTGCGGAACAGCGACGGATTCCGGGGTTTTTCGCTGTATCGGCAAAGGTTTGCCGGCATGTGAGCAGCTGCCGGCAGGGAGTGGCCGGCTTCACGCAACGTCAATGGAACCAGACTGCCCGAACGCCCGGAAAGCGGCGTCGGCGGGGCCATGCCGGCGGGGATGGGCGGTTTCGGCGGGCTCCCGCTTCACGCAGCGTCAGGCGGGCCGAACCCCTTTGAGCGGCGCGCGGAGTTTCCTACGTCTTGGGCGACGGCGCGGGATGAGCCCGCGTCAGAGGACAGAACGCCGGATATTCCGGAAGGAGATCGCATGAAACTCAACGGCACCCTGCTCAAGTCCACCGTGATCGCGGCCCTCGTCGCCGCCCCCATGGCGCCGGTCATGGCCCAGACGGCCGAAACCGACGGCGCGACCGAGCAGACCGCGCCCGCGACCGAGGCCGCAAACTTCTCCGAGGCCGAGCTGAGCTCGTTCATCGACGCCGCAATGCAGGTGCAGGCGGTCCAGCAGGACTACATGACCCGCATCCAGGAAACCGAGGCCGACGAGGACAAGCAGGCGCTCGTGCAGGAAGCACAGGCCGAGATGACCAACGCGGTCAAGGAGACCGACGGCATGGACCTCGAGACCTACAACGAGATCGGCCAGGCGGCACAGTCCGACCCGGAACTGAACCAGCGCATCCTCGCCATGGTGCAGACGCGCCAGGGTGAAAACGGCGAGGCGGAAACCAAGACCGAGTAAGGTCTGCCCGCTGCCTGAAAACACGAAAGCCGCCCCTCGGGGCGGCTTTCTTTTTGTGTTCTATGGTCCAAGTCCGTTCGGATGACGCGCAGCGCCGGGACGACGCAGCCGCAAGCGACTGCAATGTGGTCAGCTGTCCATCTTCAGGGCCGAGATGAAGGCTTCCTGCGGGATCTCGACCTTGCCGAACTGGCGCATCTTCTTCTTGCCGGCCTTCTGCTTTTCCAGAAGCTTCTTCTTCCGGCTGGCGTCGCCGCCGTAGCACTTCGCCGTCACGTCCTTGCGCATGGCGGACAGGGTCTCGCGGGCGATGACCTTGCCGCCGATAGCCGCCTGGATCGGGATCTTGAACATGTGGCGCGGGATCAGCTCCTTGAGCTTCTCGCACATGGCGCGGCCGCGCATCTCGGCGCGGTCGCGGTGCACCATCATCGCCAGCGCGTCGACGGGCTCGTCGTTCACCAGGATCGACATCTTCACGAGATTGTCCTCGCGGTAGCCGATCATCTCGTAATCGAAGGACGCGTAGCCCTTGGTCACCGATTTCAGGCGGTCGTAGAAGTCGAACACCACCTCGTTGAGCGGCAGGTCGTAGACCGTCATCGCCCGGCCGCCGACATAGGTCAGGTCGAGCTGGATGCCGCGCCGCTCCTGGCAGAGCTTCAGCACGTCGCCGAGGTATTCGTCCGGCACCATGATGGTGGCCTTGATGCGCGGCTCCTCGACGTGGGCGACGGTCGACGGGTCGGGCATGTCGGCGGGATTGTGCAGGTCGCGCCGCTCGCCGTCCTTGGTGTAGAGATGGTAGATCACCGAGGGCGCGGTGGTGATGAGCTCGATGTTGTATTCGCGTTCCAGCCGGTCGCGGATCACCTCGAGGTGCAGCAGCCCGAGGAAGCCGCAGCGGAAGCCGAAGCCGAGCGCCGCCGAGGTCTCCATCTCGTAGGTGAAGGAGGCGTCGTTCAGCGCCAGCTTCTCGATGGCGTCGCGCATGTCCTCGAAGTCGTTGGCATCGACCGGGAAGAGGCCGCAGAAAACCACCGGCACCGAGGGTTTGAATCCCGGCAGCGCGGTTTCGCAGGGCTTCTTCTCGTGGGTGATCGTGTCGCCGACGCGGGTGTCGCGGACCTGCTTGATCGAGGCGTTGAGGTAGCCGATCTCGCCCGGTCCGAGCTCTTTCACGGCGGTCATCGCGGGGCGGTAGACGCCGACGTCGTCGACGTCGTAGGTGCCGCCGGTCTTCATCATGCGGATGCGGTCGCCCTTCTTCAGGGTGCCGTCGATGATCCGCACGATGACGATCACGCCGAGATACTGATCGTATTTCGAATCCACCAGCATCGCCTTGAGCGGCTTGTCGCGGTCGCCCTCGTCCGGGGGCGGCAGGCGATTGACGATGGCTTCCAGCACGTCGGGGATGCCGACGCCGGTCTTGGCCGAGATCAGGCAGGCCTCGGAGGCATCGATGCCGATCACGTCCTCGATCTGTTCCTTCACGCGGTCGGGTTCCGCCGCCGGCAGGTCGACCTTGTTCAGCACCGGCACGATCTCGTGGTCGGCGTCGATGGCGGTGTAGACGTTGGCGAGCGTCTGCGCCTCGACCCCCTGCGTGGCGTCGACCACCAGCAGCGAGCCCTCGACGGCCTGCATCGAGCGCGCGACCTCGTAGGCGAAGTCGACGTGGCCGGGGGTGTCGATCAGGTTCAGGACGTAGGTTTCACCGTTTTTCGCCGGATACTCGATCCGCACGGTGTTGGCCTTGATGGTGATGCCCCGTTCCCGCTCGATGTCCATCGAGTCGAGAAGCTGTTCCTGCATGTCGCGTTCGGCGACGGTGCCGGTGAGCTGGATCAGCCGGTCGGCCAGGGTGGATTTCCCGTGGTCGATGTGGGCAACGATGGAGAAATTACGGATATGCGCGAGATCGGTCATGATTTGCTGGATATGCTGTGGAACAGGGGGCCGGTCAAGGTAAGTTCTGCGGTTGCGTCCGGCTGTCTGCACCTTCGTGCCGCCTCAGGCTTGGCAGGGACGCCGCGCGCCATACCTCTGCGCCGGGCGACATGGCAAGCTTGATGGCAAGGGAGAGCGCGCATGCGGATCGAAACGGTGGTGGTGACGGGCCGGGTGCAGGGCGTCTGGTTCCGCGGCTGGACCGAAGGCGAGGCCAGGCGGCTGGGGCTCACCGGCTGGGTGCGCAACCGCGCCGACGGCACGGTCGAGGCGCTGATCGGCGGTGAGGAAGACGCCGTGGCAGAGATGCTGCGGCTGTTTCACGAGGGGCCTCAAGCGGCCCGTGTGAGCGATGTCTCGCATGCGCCGGCCGAAGCCGATGCGCTCGAGGGCATCCATGGCTTCAGCGTGCGGCGCTGACGTCCGAGTGAATTGAATCGGTGCCCGATTTCGGGCATCTTGTCGGGAAGCTCCGGAACAGGAGGCGCAAAGCCCCGCAGGAGCATCGAGCGGAAGGACGACAGGCGCATGAGAACGATTTCCATGGTGATGGTGCTGGCGGTCGTGGCCGGCTGTGGCGGCGGCGGAGCGGACGACTACCGGGTCTCGCGCATGGCGAGCGGGCCGATCAGCAAGGCGTGCATTTCCTCGGATCGCAAGGCCCGCAACCCGCGGCTCTGCGGCTGCATCCAGGCGGCGGCGAACATCGAGCTTTCGGGCTCGGACCAGCGCAAGGCGGTCCGCTTCTACCGCGATCCGCACCGGGCGCAGGAAGTGCGCCAGTCCGACCGCTCGTCGGACCGCGCCTTCTGGGACCGCTACAACGATTTCATCGACCGCGCCGAGAACATGTGCACCGGCCTCTGAGGCCGGCGCGCAACTGTTTCACAGGCCGCCGAGCCGGGCCTCCGGGCCGGTCAGCCGGTCTTCGGCGGCGCGGGCATGGCCTTCCATGCCCTCGGCGCGGCTGATGCCGGCGCTGGCGCGGGCGAGCTCGGGCAGGGCGCGCGGCTCGACACGCTGCCATGTCACGCATTTCAGGAACTTGTGCACCGACAGCCCGCCGGTGTAGCGCGCGGCGCGGCCCGTCGGCAGCACGTGGTTCGGCCCCGCCGCCTTGTCGCCGAAGGCCACCGTGGTCTCGGCGCCGAGGAACAGCGAGCCGTAGGCCGACAGCCGATCACGCCACCAGTCGAGCGCGGCGCATTGCGCGTGCAGGTGCTCGGGCGCGTAGACGTCGGCCTGCGCCGCCATCTCCTCGCGGTTCTCGGCCAGCATGACCTCGCCGAGCGCCTCCCAGGCCGTCGCGGCGGCCTGTCGGTTGGGCTCGGGCAGCGTCTCGATGATCCGGGGCACCTCGTGCAGGACGGCCTCGGCCAGCGGGCGGTGGTCGGTGACCAGCCAGACCGGCGAGGTGCCGCCGTGTTCGGCCTGGCTCACGAGGTCGAGCGCGACGCGGCGCGGGCTCGCGGTAGCATCGGCGAGAATCATCGAATCCGTCGGCCCCGCGACCATGTCGATGCCCACCGGACCGAAGAGCTGGCGTTTCGCCTCGGCGACGAAGGCATTGCCGGGACCGGCAAGCAGGTCCGCCTCGGGCAGGTCGAAGAGACCGAAGGCCAGCGCGGCGATGCCCTGCACCCCGCCCATGGCGAGCAACCGGTCGACGCCGGCGACGTGCATCGCGTGCAGGATCGCCGGATGCGGGCCGTCCTTGCCCGGCGGCGTGCAGGCGGTGACCTGCGGCACGCCCGCCGCTCGCGCGGTGGTGATGGTCATCAGCGCCGAGGCGATATGCGCGTAGCGTCCGCCCGGCACGTAGGCCCCGGCGCAGGTGAGCGGCAGCAGCCGCTGGCCCGCCACAAGGCCGGGACGAAGCTCGGTCTCGAACTCGGTGATCGACGCCCGCTGCGCCTCGGCGAAGGCGCGGATGTTGGCATGGGCATAGGCGATGTCCTCGCAGAGCGTCACCGGCAGGCGTCGGTGTGCGCCGGCGAGTGCCTCCTGCGACAGTTCCGGCGTGCCGTCGCCGCTCCAGCCATCGAGCCGACGGGCATAGTCGCGCGCCGCCTCCTCGCGACCGGCGCGCAGGCGGGCGAGCATGATCGCGACGGTGTCTGCAGTGTCCGAGGCATCCTGCGGTGGCAGGCCGGGCGCGGCTTTGAGGTGGTGAATGGGCATGGGTTGGACTTGACCTGAGAGGTGTGGAGTTTCAGAAAAGGTGAATATCGGAGCAGCGCGCGAGGAGAGCGGCCGAATGCTGATGAAGGGGGTGACCCTGCGCGGGCTCGAGGTCTTCGAAGCGCTGGCGCAGACCGGCTCGGTGGCGCAGGCGGCCGAGATGACCGGCCTCAGCCAGCCCGCCGTGAGCCAGCAGATGCGTAACCTCGAAGCCGCGCTCGGCACCGATCTGGTCGACCACGGCCGCCGCCCGATGCAGCTCACGCAGGCGGGGCGCTCGTTCCTGCTGCGCACCCAGTCGGTGCTGAGCCAGCTGCGGCTGGCGCAGAACGAGTTGACGGTGATGGACCTCACCCACCTCAGCACGCTGAACCTCGGGGTGATCGACGACTTCGACAACGATCTCACGCCGCAACTGGTCACCATCCTTGCCGAGAACATGACCCGCTGCCGCTTCAAGCTGACCACGGCGCCGAGCCACGAGATTGCGCAGGCGATGCGCGAGCGGAAGCTGCACATCGCCATTGCCGCCAGCTCCGGCGAGGTGCTCGACGGAGTGGTCGAATACCCGCTGGTGCGCGACCCGTTCATGCTGGTCTGCGCCCGTGGCGCGCTGGCCGACGCGGGCGGTGCCGCGCAGCTGATGCAGGGGCTGCCGCTGCTGCGCTACGACCGAGAGCAGCTCATCGGGCGGCAGATCGAGACCCACCTGAACCGCCAGAAGCTCACCTTTCCGGAGCGTTTCGAGATCGGCGCGCACCTGTCGCTGATGACGCTGGTCGCGCGCGGGGTCGGCTGGGGCATCACCACGCCGCTCGGCTACATGCGGGCAGGGCGCTTCCATGACCGGATGGAGGCGCACCCGCTGCCGTTCCGCCCCTTCACCCGGACGATCTCGCTTTTCGCGGCCTCCGACTGGACGGACCGTGTGCCGCGCGACGTGGCGCGGACCATGCGCAAGCTGGTCTCGGATTGCGTGATCGCGCCGGCGCTGCGGCAATTGCCGTGGCTCGAGGGCGACTTGCGGGTGCTTGCGGGCGACTGAGCGACTGGGCACGGGCGGCCTCCTTTCCCTTTCGAGAAAAGGGGCGCCCGGGCCGGGCATCAAGCCGCGCGGGGGCTCATTTCGGAACTGGACCCGGCAGTTTCGGAAAAACCGAAACTGTGGTCAGGTCGCCTCGAGGTAGGCGCGCACCGCTGCCTCGAATTCGCGCGGTTTCTCGGCGTGCAGCCAGTGGCCCGCGCCGGGGATCTTGGCGAAGCGCGCGGCGGGAAAGAGCGCGCGAATCCGCTCGCGATACTCGGGCTTCACGTAATCGCTCTCTGCCCCCGACAGGAACAGCGTCGGCCCGTCGAACTGCCCGTCGATCTCGGGGAAGCCGATGATCTTGGGCATTTCCTCGGCCAGCAGGTCCAGGTTCAGCTTCCAGCGCTTCTCCTTGATGTCGAGCGACTGGGTGAAGAAGGCCTGAAGGGTCGGCTCGGGCACGGTCCGGGCAAGCTGGGCGCTGGCATCCGAGCGCTTCTCGACCGTCGAAAGGTCCACGCCGCGCATCGCCTCGATATACTGGATCTGCGAGTGATCGTAACCGACGGGCGCGATGTCCGCGAGGATCAGCCGGTTGACGAGGTCGGGCCGGGTCAGCGCCAGCACCATCGCCGCCTTGCCGCCCATCGAGTGGCCGAGCACGTCGGCGCGGCCGCCGTGTGCCGCGATGACCTCGGCCAGATCCTCCGCCATGTCGAAATAGCTGTGGCTCTCGGTCCAGTCCGAGTCGCCGTGGTTGCGCTGGTCAACGGCGATCACCTGCCGCTCATCCGAGAGGCGCTTGGCGATGACTCCCCAGTTGCGGGCCGAGCCGTAGAGCCCGTGGACGATGAGCAGAGGCGGTTCGGCACCCGGCGTGCCGTGCAGGATGGTGTTCAGCATGGTCTTTTCTTAGGAGAGCGCGGCGCGGAAGGGAATGCCCCTCGTCGCGCGTTGTCGCGCGTTTCTCCGGGCGCGCCGCGCCGGTGTCGTATTGCGCCGCGCCGCGTGAGCCCGTAGCCTTGGCCCATGACCAGTGATCACGACATCGGCGGCGCCGTCGCGCGGCTCGACCGGCTCTTCGAGGACAGGCTGCGGCTCAAGCGTGGCGACTTCGACGCGCGTGCAAAGCGGGCGCGGGGGATGCTGCCCCGACGCCTGCGGCGGGATCTCTCTGCGTTGCTCGAGGCGCGCAAGGTCGCGGGGCATCCGAAACTCGCGCGGATGCTCGACGGTGCTTCCCTGCATGCCGCGTCATCGCGGCTCGAGGCATACATCAAGTCGGTCGATATCGCCGATCGGCGGCGCGGGCGGCTGCTCTTGCTCCTGAGCGGGATCATGCTGAACCTGCTGATCATCTTCGCGCTGGTGATGGCGGTGCTGCTCTGGCGCGGCCTCGTCTGAGCCAGGGCCCCGGGGCTCAGTCCTGCATCGGGCGCCCGTAGAGGCGCAGGAAAAGGCTTTCCTCGTCATCGTTGCGGAAGAAGGGCACCGACGCAGGTGGGCGTTCGTCATGCGCGCGGGCGGCGACCTCGGCAAGGACGACCTCGGTGATGAACGGCATGTCGATGGAGCGCAGGGCGTCGAGACGAATCCACTGAAGGTGGCTCAGCTCGTCGGAGGCGGCGGAGAAATCATCGGGATCCGAGGCCAGCGCCTCGGCATCGGCAAGGAAGAAACGCGCGTCGAACCGGCGGGTCCGACCCGGCGGGGTGATGGCCCGGAACACGAATTGCAGCCCCGAGGCGTCGGGCCGGTGGCCGGTGGCGGCGAAACCGTGCCAGTCGCCGGGCGGGGCGGGCCAATCGCCCGGCGTGCCCAGAATCAGCCCGGTTTCCTCCCACAGTTCGCGAATCGCGGCCACGGCCAGCGCATCGGCCACCCCGGACGGCGCGTCGTCCTCGAGCCGGGCACGGCAGAGCGGTGTGAGCGGTCGCGTGAGCGGCACCTCGGCGTCGGCGGCGTCGACGGCGCCGCCGGGGAAGACGAACTTGTTCGGCATGAAGGCCGCCTTGGCGCCGCGTTGGCCCATGAGCACGCGCGGAGCGGTGTCGCGATCCCTCAGCACGATCACCGTGGCCGCGTCGCGGATTGCCGTCTTGTCGATGCTCATCTCTCCTCCCGCCGTGGCAGCGTCCGCGCGGTCACGAGAAGCCGTGCATCCGTCGCGCCCACTGGAAGCCCACGATCGCCCCCTTCAGCCTGGGCAGAAGATAAAGCGACAAGCCGATGCAGCCAATCGAGAAAATGGTGATGAGGGTCAGCGGCTCGGGGCGCCATGTGACGAAGGCGATATGCAGCGCCGGCGCCATGAGGTGCCCGACGAAAAGGATCGTCAGGTAGGCCGGCCCGTCGTCGGCGCGGGCGTGGAAGAGTTCCTCGCGGCAGACCGGGCAATGGTCGCGCAGCTTGAGATAGCTGCGCAGGATGTGGCCGGTGCCGCAGTTCGGGCACCGCCGGCGAAAGCCCTTGCGGATGGCAGGCCAGGCGTCGCGCGTGTCTTGCGGCTCGGCGCTGGTGTGGACTGGCCCGTCGAGCGGCGCGGCGGCCGGATCGGTGGGGCGCGGTGTGTCGGTGTGCTGCTCGGTCTTCATCATGTCTGGAACTGGGTCGCCTTGGATCATCCGCGCAGCCTGCCGCAGGGAGCGCTGCACAGGAAGTGGGCAGACTGTCCTTGCGGCGCCATGTCGCAAAGACGGGTCGCGCGTGCATCTTTCCACTTATAGATGGCGCCCCCCGGTGTGTGCGGCAACCCCCACCGTGGAGACGGGCTCGCACGGGCCTGCTCGGAGATCTGCCAAAAAAATGCGACGGAACTGCGCGGCTGCTGCGTGGAAAGAGCAGATCGACAGCCAGAGAGGGCGTCGATGGTTTCGCGACAGACAGGAGATCGCAGCAATGAAACGCATGACCAGACTTCTCACGGGCGCCGCGCTTGTCGTCATGGGGGCAACCAGTCTCGCGGTTGCGGCCCCCGATACCAAGGGACCGCAGGCCGGCAACGGCCAGACCGGCCGTCCGCAGATGGCGCAGATGATGTTCTCGCGGCTCGACGCGGATGGCGACGGCGCCATCACGCAGGAGGAGCTTTCGGCGGTCGGCCCGGCCGCGGCCTTTGACAAGGCGGATGCCAACGGCAACGGCATGCTCGAGGGCGATGAGCTCACAGCCTTCCACGAGGCGCGCAAGGTCGAGCGCGAGGCGCGTCGGCAGGCGATGATGCAGCAGCGGATGCTCGACCGGTTCGACACCGACGAGGACGGCACGCTCAGCCTCGAGGAACTGCAGGCCAACGACCGTGGTCCGGCTGCCATGTTCGACCGGCTCGATGCCGATGACGACGGCACCGTGACGCAGGAAGAGATGGCGGCCGCCCAGCAGCAGATGCACAAGCGCCCCGGCGGGATGCGCGACGGCGACGGGCGCCATGGCGGCGAGCGGTTCGACCGTCACCACGGTGACATGCGTGGCCCGCGCGGCGAGCATCACCGCATGGACGGTGAGCGCATGCCCTACTGGCGCCACGACTGAGCCCTTCGCGACGGGGCAGGGCGGCGGCATCGTGCCGCCGCCCGCGCCCGTTGCGCGGCGCCGGCCTTCGGGCTAGCGCATGTGGATGGACCGGATGCCATACGACGCCATGAGCGACTGCAGTGACGAGGACTTGCTCGGTGCCTACGCGGCGGGGGAACCTGCCGCCGCGCGGGCGCTGACCGTGCGGCTGGGGCCCAAGGCCTTCGGTCTCGCGATGCGGATGCTCGGCGACCGGGCCGAGGCCGAGGACGTGGCGCAGGAAGCGCTTCTGCGGCTGTGGCGCGCGGCACCCGGCTGGCGGACCGGCGAGGCGAAGGTCTCGACATGGCTCTACCGGGTGGTGTCCAATCTCTGCATCGACCGCATCCGGCGGCGGCGCGGCGGCAGCGTCGACCTCGACGCGGTGGCAGAGCCGCTGGACCCGGCACGCTCGGCAGAGCAGGAATTGCAGGAGACCGCCCGCGGCGCGGCGCTTCAGGCGGCGCTCGACACGCTGCCCGAGCGGCAGCGGCAGGCGGTGGTGCTGCGGCATCTCGAGGGGCTGTCGAACCCCGAGATCGCCGGGATCATGGAGATCGGCGTGCGCGCGGTGGAAAGCCTCACCGCGCGGGGCCGCAAGGCGCTCGAGGGGCTTCTCGCCTCGCGGCGCGCAGAGTTGGGATATGACGATGACTGACAAGCGCAAGGCGGAGGAAGGGGCACTCGCCCCGTGGTTCGAGGCCGGCCGCGCCGAGGCGCCGGCAGCGTCGGAGGACTGGCTCGCGCGGATGGAGCGCATGGCGCTGGACGAGATGCCCGCGCCGCGTCCCGCCGCTGCGCCCGAAACCCCTGCGGCACAGGTACGGCGCGGCGGCTGGCTGCGCGAGACCCTCGGGGCGCTCGGCGGCTGGCCGGCGATGGCGGGGCTGGTCGCCGCCTGCGCCACGGGCATCTGGTTCGGCGCCGCCGACCCGTCGGGCCTCACCGATCTTCTTGATGCCGCCTCGGGCGACACGATCACCGCGCTCGAGCCGGCGAGCGGCTTCGATTACGCCATGCTGGGACTTTGAACGATGGCCGACACGCACTCCGGAACACCCAAGATGAGCCGCGGCATGCGGATACTGCTGCTTGTCTCGCTCGCGGCGAACCTTGCCGTGGTGGGGCTTGTGGCAGGCATGCTGCTGCTCGGCCCCGATCATCCGCACCGGCGGCCTCCGCAGGGGCATGACTTCGTCTTCCCCTATACCCGCGCATTCAGCGAGGATCAGCGCCACGAACTCGGCCGGCGGCTGCGCGGCGCCTTCGACGAGGATCGCGCCGAGCGGCGGTCGGAGCAGCGTGAGGGCGGCTATCTCGACGGCTACCGCGCGGCGCTGGGCATGCTGCGGGCCGATCCTTTCGACGCCGAGGCATTCCGTGCCACGCTCGCCGACCAGGGCGCCGCCGCGCGGCGACGTCAGGAGGTCGGACAGCAGGTCTTCATGGATTATGTCGAGGCGATGTCCGTCGACGAGCGCCGCGCCTATGCAGAACGTCTCGAGGCCGAGATCGGGCGCATGGCCGAACGGTTCGATCACGCGCGCCACTGAGGTGCCGGCGGGGTGCCCCGACCTGTTCTCAGGGCCGGGCCGATGCCGCCCTTGGCAGGTCCGGCACCAGCTCTGCTGGCGCCGCGACAGGCGGCGCGTCTGCCATGACGACCCGGTTGCGGCCCGCCCGCTTGGCGGAATAGAGCGCCCGGTCAGCCCGCACGAAGAGCTCTTCGGATGTTTCCTGGCGCGCGCGGGAGGCCAGCGCAACCCCGAGGCTCGCGCTCACCGGAACGAGGTCTCCGCAGCCCGATACATCGATGGCGAGGTCGGCAATGCGGGCGCGGAGGCGCTCTGCGGTCCGTAGCGCGCGCGGCGCGTCGGTGTCGGCAAGAGCGACAAGGAATTCCTCCCCGCCGATCCGCGCCACGAGGTCGGCCATGCGCAGCCCCTCGGTCAGCCGGCGCGCCACCTCGACCAGCACGGCATCGCCGCCGGCATGACCGTGACGGTCGTTGATCTGCTTGAAATGGTCGAGGTCGAGAAGGATCAGCGCGTGCTCGCGATGCTGGCGCGCCGCGCGCTCGGCAAGGCGGGCGAGGTGGGGCAGTGCATAGCGGCGGTTGTGGAGGCCGGTGAGCGGGTCGGTCACAGCCGCCCGAAGCCCGCTGCGCATCGTGTCCCGCAAGCGGTCGGCGCTGCGCTTGCGCGCGATCTGCCTCGGCAGCCTGAGCATCAGCTCCTCGGGGTCGAAGCCCTCGGCCAGCACGTCGTCGGCGCCGAGGTCGAGCGCACTCGTCGCGGCGCTGCGGCAGTCCGGCCGGGTGGCGTAGAACAGTGCGGCGCGCCGGGACTTCGGTCCGCCCCGCAGCTGGGTCAGCAGCGACAGCCCGGCGCCCGGGCGGCTGCCGGTGTCCGCGATCACCATGACCTCTGGCGGGGTCGGGCCGTCGCGCAGCGCCTGCTCGGGGTCGAGGATTTCGAAACGGTGCGGCTGGCGTGCGTGCAGTGTCACGAGTGCCGGGCGCAACGGAATATCGGCCTGCACCGGGACCAGTGCGATCCGGGCCGGACGCTCGAACGCCCGTGGCGGCTCGGCCAGCCCGAGCGCGCGCCGGGTGTCCTCGCGCAGGCGCAGCTCGTCCTCGGCGTGGCGCGCGCGCAGGAGATTGCGCAGCCGGGCCAGAAGCGCCAGTTCATCGACCGGGCGGGCGAGCACGTCGTCGGCGCCAGCCGCGAGCAAGCGCAGGCGCGTCGCGCGGTCCGGGGCCGGATGCAGCAGGATCACCGGCGTGTCGGAAAGGCCCGCCGTTCCGCGCAGCTTCCGGCAGAGCGTTTCGCCGTCGGTATCTGGCAGGTCGGTTGCGGCGATCACCAGATCGGGCCGTTCGCGGCGGGCCACTTGCAAAGCCTCTGCCCCCGAGCCCGCCTGTGCGACCTCGTAGTAGGCCGAGGAGAGCCTGACCCTCAGCACGATCCGGTTCGTCGGAACGCCGTCTGCGATGAGTATCCGTCCTGTCATTGCACCTTTCTCGACGATCAGCTACGCAAATGACCGATCACGCGCGCCTTTCTGCAGGTGCAGTCTTCCTGCAGAACGGTTAAGAAACTCTTTCGGATTTGAGGCAAACGGATGCTGTCGCGGGAAGCCGCTGAACTGATCGGCCTTCAGGCCGTCGCATGGCTGGCGGGCAACGACGAGTTGCTGCCGGTGTTTCTCGGGGCGACCGGGGCCGCGGAGGACGATTTCCGCGCGGCGCTCGAAGACCCGTCCTTCCAGGGCGCGGTGCTGGATTTCATCCTGATGGACGACGCCTGGGTCGGTGCCTTCTGCGAGGCGCAGGGCATGACCTACGATCAGCCCGCCGCGGCGCGCGCGATGCTGCCCGGCGGCGGCGAGGTCCACTGGACATGAGCCTGCGCGCCGACGCGGTGCTCTTCGACAAGGACGGCACGCTTTTCGAATTCGGCGCGACCTGGAACGCCTGGGGTCGCGATGCCCTGCGCGATCTCTCCGGCGGCGATGGCGATGCGCTCCTGGCGCTCGCTGCGGCCTCGCGGTTCGATCTCGAGCGTGAAGTCTTTCTGCCCGACAGCCCGATCATTGCCGGTACCAACCGCGAGGCCGCCGAATGCCTTGCCGGCGCGCTGCCGCATCTCGTGGCGGACGAGGTCGAGCGTTACCTGATGCTCGCCGCCGCCGAGGCGCCTCTTGTCGAGGCGGCGCCGCTCGTGGCGCTGATGGCGCGGCTCGACGGGCTGGGCCTGCCGCTGGGCGTGATGACCAATGACGCCGAGTTCGCCGCGCGCGCCCATCTGCGCGCGGCGGGCATCGAGCAGGCGTTCCGCTTCATCGCCGGTTTCGACAGCGGTCACGGGGCCAAGCCGGACCCGGCGCCGCTGCTGGCCTTCGCACGGGCGGTCGGGATGGTGCCGGAGCGGATCGTGATGGTGGGCGACAGCCCGCACGATCTCACCGCCGGGCGGGCGGCGGGGATGCAGACCGTCGCGGTGCTGACCGGTCCGATCGCGGCCGAGGTGCTCGCGCCCCATGCTGACGTCATCCTGCCGCACATCGGTCATCTTCCCGACTGGCTCGGCGCGGCCTGAGGCGCGCCAGCTCCGGGAGGAAACCCGTCCTGCCTGAAGCCTTCGTAAACCCTTTCCTGCAAGGGTGGCGGAGGACAACAGGCAAGCGGAAAACGCCAGATGCATGGGCTGATCGCCAGGACACTCCAGTGCTTCCTGCAGGATACCTACGGGCACCCCGCATGGCAGGATATCACCACCGCCGCGATCTTCGAGGCGGGCGATTTCGAGGCCATGCTCGACTATGACACGCGCACCGTCGAAGGCGTGCTCGATGCCGCCGTCGCGCATCTCGACAAGCCCCGCGACGCCATGCTCGAGGATATCGGAACATATCTCATCACCCACCCGCACAACGAAGGTCTCCGGCGCCTGATGCGGTATGGCGGGGTCGATTTCATCGACTTCCTGCACTCGCTCGAGGATCTGCCGGGGCGGGCGCAGCTGGCGGTGTCGGATCTGGTGCTTCCCGAGCTCGAGCTCTCCGATTCCTCTCCGGGCCAGTTCCTGCTCTCATGCCTGCGTAGCCAGCGCGAGATGCCCGGCTTCGGGCACGTTCTGGTGGGGGTGCTGCGCGCCATGGCCGACGATTACGGTGCGCTCGTCACGCTCGATCACCGTGGCGTGCTCGACGGGGCCGAGATCATCGACATCACCGTGGTCGAGGCCAGCTTCAGCGAGGGGCGGGCCTTCGAGCTCGGCGCGGTGCTCCCGCCGCGCCAGGTCGTGTCATGAGCCTGCCCGGACGCACGCTCGAGGTGATGTGCCCGATGCACCTGCAGATCGGCTCCGATGGCCGTGTCCGGGGGGCCGGGCCCACGCTTCGCAAGCTCACGGGCGAGCGGCGCCTTGCGGGCGTGCCGTTCGACGAGGTCATCGACATCTACCGCCCGAAGCGTGTCCGCAACCTGCGCGACCTGCGCGCGCTCGAGGGGCGCAAGTTGCAACTGCGCCTCCGCAACGGGCCGGGCCGCGCGCTCAAGGGGCTGGCGATGCCGGACGGGGAAGGGGGCGTTTTGCTCAACCTCTCCTTCGGCATCGGCGTGGTTGAGGCGGTGCGCAGCCATGCGCTTACCAGCACCGATTTCGCCGTGACCGACCTCGCCATCGACATGCTCTATCTCGTCGAGGCGAAATCCGCCGCGATGGAGGCCTCGCGCACGCTGAACCTGCGGCTGCAGGGGGCGATGCTCGCAGCGGAACAGCGGGCCTATACCGACTCGCTCACAGGGTTGCAGAACCGTCGTGGGCTCGACCGGGCGCTTCAGCGCCTCGTCCGCGCTGCCGAGCGCTTTGCGCTGCTCCACGTCGACCTCGATTTCTTCAAGCAGGTGAACGACACCCGCGGCCACGCCGCGGGGGACCGGGTCCTGCAGAGGGTCGGGCAGATCATGCTCGAGGTCACCCGGAGGGAAGATCTCGTCGCGCGCATCGGCGGCGACGAGTTCGTGATTCTGCTCGCGGGGGTCACCGACCGCACGCGACTCGCCGAGCTCTGCGAGCGACTCGTCGGCCGGATTGAGCAGCCGATCGCGCTCGACACCGAGGTCTGCCGGATTTCGGCAAGCATCGGCATCGTGCGAAGCGACCCCGAGATGGCGTCGTTCTCGGACACCAAAACCCTGCTCGGACGCGCCGATACCGCGCTATACACGGCCAAGCGAAACGGTCGCGCGCAATACGCGTTTCACGAAGATGGCCCGCCGAAGGCGGCGCTCTGAGGCGAGATGAAAAATCTGTATCTTTTTTGCGAAACCGGGGCTTGCGCCCCCCGGAATCGTATCGTAATACCCGCGCCACGGTTGGGGTGTAGCCAAGTGGTAAGGCAACGGTTTTTGGTACCGCGTACCGCAGGTTCGAATCCTGCCACCCCAGCCAGTTCTTCCTAACATACCGTGATGGCGTCACTTCTTCCCTTCGGGGCGGAAGAATGCCCCACTGACTGCCCCGCTCCAGTGGGCCCCTCTGGCGTGCTTTCATGCGCCTGCTGAGTGGTGAGGGAAGGCTTCGATGGAAGCCCCTGTCGAGGCGAGATCAGGGAGGGGGATGCCTAGAAAAGCCCAAGGTCTGGTCGCCTCAGCCCTGTTCCCGCAACGGGCCACCCGGCTACCGAGCGCGTCGCAGTTGCGACGCGCCCTCCGGGCAACACAGCCGCCGCAGCAGGTAGGTGTCCATGATCCAGCCGTGCCGGGCGCGCAGCTCGGCACGGCGCTCCATGATCCGGCCCCCGACCTTGGCCAGCGATCCGGCCTCGAGCGCCTGCGCCTCGGATCCGAGATAGGCGCCCCACCAGATCTGCAGCCCTTCGGGGTCAAGGCCCTGAAAGCTGCATTCGGCGTCCAGCATCACCACCACCGTTTCCTCGTCTTCCGGCCAGCCATGGTCGCGCAGCTGCCGTCCGGTGGTGATCTTGACCGGTCCGTTCACCGTGTTGAGCGGGATCGCGTGGGCCGCCGTCAGCGCCTGTATCGCGGTGATCCCGGGCACCACCCTCAGACGGGGACGGGGCACCATCCGTTCGGCGATCCGTAGCGTGCTGTCGTAGAGCGCGGGATCTCCCCAGACCAGCAGCGCCACCGGCCCCGGCGGTGCGCTCTGCATCGCGGCGACCCAGCGCCGGGCAATCTCGTCGTGCCATTCGATGACCCGTCGATTATAAGGCAGGGCGGGATCGCGCACCGGGTAATCAAAGCTTCGGACTTCGGCCTGCGCCCCCGAGGCCTCGATGATCCCGTATCGCAACGCGGCAAGCGCGTCCTTTCCCTCGCCCTTGTGGGGCACGAGGATCACCGTTGCATCGCGCAGCGCCTGCAGTCCTTCGAGCGTGACATGCGCCGGGCTTCCGGTGCCGATGCCGATGAGCCAGAGATCGTCCATCCGTGTCATTCCTGCATGCAAAAGCCGGAGCCCCGATTGAGGGGGCTCCGGCGGCAATGGCTTCAGGCCGCGTAGAGACGCGGGGTGAACAGGCGGGCGATACCGCTGTCACGGGCGGACTTGGCCGCAGCGAGGGCTGCCAGATCGGCCAGCGGCTCGATCAGGATCACCATCATGTAGGCCGCGCCGAAGGTGCCGACCGACGCCAGCGTGCCAACCGAAACGCCCTGGCCGTAGAAGGCCCAGAACGCGACCCAGGCGACAACGCCGCCCTGGTAGATCGCCGAGAGTTTCAGCACGTCCGCATAGCGCAGATCGACATAAGCGGTGCCCGGTGCGACGACGCGGCGGGCCAGAGCGGAGGCTGCGAACAGCGGCACCAGAAGCGTGGTGACGTTGACGAAATACATCGGCAGGTCGGTCGGCGCAAAGAACATCCCCTGGATCAGCAGGCCGAGCGCCAGCCCCAGCGCCGCAGGGGCGGTGCCCAGCAACAGGAACAGGGTCGAGCCGAGGATGAAGTGCACCTCCGAGATGCCCACCGCGAAATGCGGCAGCAGCTCGAAGAAGACAAAGGTGCCGATGGCCGCGAGAACAGTGCGCGGCAGCAGCGACAGTGCACCGCCCGCCTTGACGTCCTGGACGACCTCCTTTGCGGTATGGCCCGCCGCGCCCGCCGCCGTGGCAACCGCGAACATCATCTTGGCGCCGTCGACGACGCCGGGTTCGATATGCATTGATATGTCCTTTCTCGTTATGCTGCCCCACCGGCAGCGCTGGCCCCTTTGCGGGGCGGTTGAGGTGCCGAAGGGCAGGTCTCCTGACTCGCGTCTCACCGCGCCTCGGCCCTTCCCGGCAGGGTTGCCAGTGGGATGATCCTCGGCGCTCTTCGCTTACAGTTGCGGGGGCAGTCCGGGCCTTTCACCCGGTTCCCTGCGGCCGCGCATGGCGGCGCACCCTCTCGGCGGTGGCCCCTTGCGGGGCCGGGTCGTTTCACTCCTCTGCCAAAGGTCCGAACAGGATGAGCCCGGCCTTGTCGCCGGGCTCGTTCGCAAGCCGCGCGGCCAGGCTCGCGACGGTATGGCGCGAGATCTGCTGGTCGGGGCGGCTGACGGATTCCGCCAGCATCGCGGGCGTCTCGGGGGGCAGCCCCTCTGCGATCAGGCGCGCGGCAAGGCCGGGGAAGGTGCGTTTGCCCATGAAGATCGCCGTGGTCGCCATCGGGTCGGCCAGAGCCGCGATATTGGCATCCTCGGGCAGCGCGCCGGTCAGGTCGTGGCCGGTGGCGAATTGCACCCGCCGCGCGGTCAGCCGCCGGGTCAGAGGGATGCCCGCCGCTGCCGCCGCCGCACAGGCCGAGGGCACACCGGGGATGATCTCGTAGTCGATCCCGGCCTCCCTGAGCGCGGTCAGCTCTTCCTCGAGCCGGCCGAAGATGCCGCCGTCGCCGGATTTCAGCCGCACCACGCGCTGACCGACCCCGGCATACTCCACCAGCAGGCGGCTGACGTGATCCTGCCGGGGCGAGGGCCGCCCGGCACGTTTTCCGACGCCGACGAGGTCCGCCCCCTCACGCGCGTGTTCGAGGATCGGACCGGCCGAGAGATCGTCGTAGAGAACCGCATCGGCGCGGCCCAGGCGGTCCACGGCCTTGAGTGTCAGCAACTCGGGATCGCCGGGGCCGGAGCTGACGAAACTGACGAAACCGCTCATGACGGGGTCTCCCGGGAAATGAGGTGAAAGAAGGTGCCGGTGACGTTGCCGCGCACCGAACCCGTCTCGGGCACGGGCGCGCCGTCGGCGTCGCTGACGCTTGCCAGTGGTGCGTCGGGCTGTTCGAGAATGGTCGAGTAGTGGAACTCGTGCCCGCGCAGCGCCGCGCCGGGGGCGCTTCCGGGCATCGGCGCGCTCAGCACCGCGCGGCGATAGCCGAGGTGGAACTTTCGCTTTTCGTAGCTGGTCACGAGACCGAGCAGCCCGGCCATCTCGTGCCGCGTGCCCTCCTTGTCGATCAGCCCGGCGCCAAGCGCCATGTAGCCGCCGCACTCGCCATGAACGGGGCGGGTCTCTGCGAAGGCCCGCAGCCCCGCGCGGAAACTCCCGGCTGCAGAAAGCTGCCCGGCATGCAGCTCGGGGTAGCCGCCGGGCAGCCAGACCAGATCGGCATCGGCGGCAGGGGACTCGTCGGCCAGTGGCGAGAAGGGCAGGATCTCGGCGCCCGCCGCGTGCCAGCCTTCCAGCAGGTGCGGATAGGTGAAGGAGAATGCCGCATCGCGGGCAATCGCGATGCGCTGCGCCGGGGGGCGGGGCAGGGCGCCTGGAGCCGGCAGCGCATGGCCGCGCGCCGCCGCCCGGATCGCGCCAATGTCCACGTGTTCGCGCAGAAAGGCGGCATAGCCTGCGATGGCCTTGTCGAGGTCGGGATGCTCGACCGCCTGGATCAGCCCCAGATGCCGCTCGGGCAGCGCCAGATCGCCGCGCCGGGGCAGCACGCCCAACACCGGCAGCCCGGCGCGGTCCATCCCGGCCCGGGCCAGCCGCTCGTGCCGGGGCGAGGCGCAGCGGTTGAGGATCACGCCCGCAAAGGGCAGCTCGGGCATGTATTGCCGGAATCCCAGCGCGGTGGCGGCGGCGCTCTGCGCCTGTCCGCTGACGTCGATCACCAGCACCACCGGCCAGCCCATCGAAACCGCCGTCTCGGCGCTGCTGCCGAAGCCGCGCAGGCCCTTGGTGGCGACCCCGTCATAGAGCCCCATCGACCCTTCCGCGACGCAGATATCTGCCCCCGCCGCCTGCGCCGCGATGGCGTGCCAGAGCCGGTCGCCCATCGCCCAGCCGTCGAGGTTGAAGCTGTGCCGCCCCGCCGCCGCAAGGTGGAAGGCCGGGTCGATGTAGTCGGGCCCGGACTTGAAGGGCTGCACCTTGACGCCGTCCTCGGTCAGCGCCCGGAGCAGGCCCAGCATCACCGTGGTCTTGCCGGTCCCCGAGGCGGGGGCCGAGATCATCAGCCCGTCAGCCATCCTGCGGCTCCGGGGTCCAGTCCTGCCACGGGCTGTCTGCAGTTTGCGGCCTGTAGCGCCGGTCGTAGTCGGCGGCATAGAGGCAGCTCTCGGCAAACCCCTCGCCGCCGAGCGCCGGGCCGACGAGGATCAGCGCGGTGCGGGTGATGCCGGCGTCGAGACGGGTTTCGATGTCCGCGAGCTTGCCGCGAATGATACGCTCGTCCGGCCAGCTGGCGCGAAAGACCACGGCAACAGGGCAGTCCGCGCCATAAGCGGGTGCGAGGTCACGCACCACTGCGGCGATGTTCTGGATCGACAGGTGAATCGCCAGCGTCGCACCGGTGGCGGCGAAATTGGTCAGCGTCTCGCCCTCGGGCATCGAAGAGGCCCGCCCCGGCGTGCGGGTCAGCACCAGCGATTGGGCGAGGCCAGGCAGCGTAAGCTCGGCCCCCAGAGCGGCGGCGGCGGCGGCAAAGGACGGAACGCCCGGCGTCACCGACACAGGGATTCCTTCGGCCTTCAGGCGACGCATCTGCTCGCCCATGGCGGACCAGACCGAAAGATCGCCTGAATGCAGCCGGGCCACGTCCTGACCCCCGTCATGGGCCGCGCGGATCTCGTCGATGATCTCGTCGAGGCTCAGCGGCGCGGTGTTGACGATGCGCGCACCGGGCGGGCAATGGGCAAGGATCGCCTCGGGCACCAGCGACCCGGCGTAGAGGCAGACCGGACACGAGGCGATGATGTCGCGGCCGCGCAGGGTCAGCAGGTCGGGCGCGCCGGGACCGGCGCCGATGAAGTGAACGGTCATGTGTCCTGTCCTTCGAGATCTTGCAGGGCGAGCGCGCAGCTCGCCATGCGGTCGGATGAAAAGACCCGCGGCCCCAGGAGCCGCGCACCGGGGCCTGCGGCAGCCAGGGCGGCGGCCTCGGCCACCGAGCCGGTGCCGCGTTCTGCCAGCACGCGGGACGAGGCGGTCAGCGTGACCTGGGCCGTCAACGCGTCGGGGGGGATCGCCTGGGCGGGCAGCGCCTCGGCTTGGGCAAAGTCGATGAAGGCGCGGGATGTGGCCTTGTCCTCGGCGGTGGCGATCCGCTGCGGACGCTGGCCCGCGCGGGCGAGGGCGTCGCGCAGGCTCTCCGGTCCCGCGCTGGTGCGAAATCCGAACCCCGCGACGATCATGGCACGGCGCTCCATTGCAGGATCGGGAAGGCGGTCTGCCAACCACGTTTCGAGCCGAGCGCGCGCGTTTCCGACAGCTGCACCCGCAGCAGATCACCGCCATGCGCCGCCTGGGCCGCGATCAGCAGCGCTTCGGTTTCCAGCGTCACCGCGTTGGCAACGATCCGCGTGCCGCGTGGGAGGTGGGTGGTCAGCCAGCCGAGCAGGGCCGCATCCAGCCCGCCGCCGACGAAGACCGCCTGCGGCGTCTCCAGCCCCTTTAGCGCCTCGGGCGCCGAGCCGGGCACCACGCGCAGCCGTTCGACTCCAAGCCTCGCGGCGTTGGCGGTGATGCGCGCAGCCCTGTCGGGGCGCGGCTCGATGGTGGTGGCCGTCAGCGAGACATCGGACAGCAGCCATTCGATGGCGATGGACCCCGAGCCACCGCCGATGTCCCACAGATGCTCGAAGGGCCGGGGCGCCAGCGCCGAAAGGGTCAGCGCGCGCACCGGGCGCCTGGTGATCTGGCCGTCATTGTCGAACCAGTCATCCGCCCGTCCCGAGGCGAGCGGCAGCACCCGGCCCTTGCCGGCCACCTCGACGCCGACACAGACCGGCGCCTCGTGCGATCCGGCACCCGCATCGGCGCGCTGGCGTGTAAGACGCTCGGACGGACCGCCGAGGCGTTCCATGATGTGCAGGTCCGACGCGCCGAACCCTTCCTGCGCGAGGTATCCCGCAAGCTGCGCCACCGCGGCGCCGTCGCGCAGCAGCACCAGCATCCTGCGCCCCGGCGCCAGGACCGGGCGCATCCGTGCCAGCGGTGCGGCGTGCAGCCCGAGACAGACGGTGTCCTCGAGCGGCCAGCCCAGCCGGGCGGCGGCCAGCGCGAAACAGGATCGCCCGGGCAGAGCGCGCCAGTCTCCGGGCGACAGCCTGCGCGCCAGCACCGCGCCCGCGCCGAACCAGAACGGATCGCCCGAGGCCAGCGCCACAACCTGCCGGCCGCGCAGGCCAAGCAACTGCTCCACCCCGTCGGCAAAGGGCACAGGCCATGCGATGCGTTCCGCGCCGCCCTCGGGCAGCAGCGCAAGATGGCGGGGCGGTCCCATGACCACCTCTGCGGCATCCAGCGCGCTTCGGCTTGCAGCGCACAGCCCGTCCGGGCCATCCTCTCCGACACCGACGATGGTCAGCCACGGAGCCTCAGACATGACCAACCTTCTCGTGCTGGGCGGCACCACCGAGGGCACCCGCCTTGGCCGCGCCCTTGCCGAGGCCGGGGTGAACGGCACGATCTCCATGGCAGGGCGCGTGGCGAGCCCGGCGGCACAGGCTTTGCCGCTGCGGGTCGGGGGATTCGGCGGGGCGGAGGGGCTGGCGCGTTACATCGCGGAAAACCGCATCACCCATGTCATCGACGCCACCCACCCCTTTGCCGCCCGGATGAGCGGCAACGCCGTGGCCGCTTGCGCGCAGACCGGTGTGCCGCTGATCGCGCTCACCCGCGCGCCTTGGCAGGCGGAAGAGGGCGACCGCTGGACCCATGTGCCGGACATCGCCAGGGCGGGCCGCGCCCTCGCAGGCCCGCGCCGCCGCGTGATGCTCGCCGTGGGCCGCATGCATCTTATGGATTTCGCGGAGCAGCCGCAGCACCATTACCTGCTCCGGCTCGTCGATCCGCCAGAGGCGCTGCCGCTGCCTGATTGCACCGTCGTGGTGGACCGCGGCCCATTTGCCCTCGACGGCGACATCGCCCTCATGCAGCAGCACGGCATCGAGCTTGTCGTCTCGAAGAATTCCGGCGGCGCGGGGGCCTATGCCAAGATCGAGGCGGCGCGCCGTCTCGGCCTGCCGGTCCTGATGATCGACCGGCCGCAGATGCCGCCCCGGCACGAGACACACGAGATCGCGCAGGTGATGGAGTGGTTGGCTCATGCGGGGACCGACCTCGGGGTGTAGACGATGGGCGCGCCCGCGCGCTCGATGATCCGCGTGGCAGAGTTGCCGACGATCACCATTGTCCGCATGTCCGCCATCTCGGGCGTGCACTGCGGAAGCGGCACCACGCGGATCTGTTCCTCTGGGGTCGAGACGGCACGGGCAAAGATCACCGGGCGCGCGTCGCCGCATGCCTCCCTGAGAACCTCCAGCGTGCGGGCGAACCCCTCGGGGCGGGCCTTCGAGCGCGGGTTGTAGAACGCCATGGCGAAATCCGCCTGGGCGGCGAGCTTCAGCCGGCGCTCGATCAGCGACCAGGGCTTGAGGTTGTCCGAAAGGTTGATGGTGCAGAAATCATGCCCGAGCGGAGCACCGGCCCGCGCCGCCGCCGCCAGCATCGCGGTGATGCCGGGCAGCACGCGGATATCCAGGTCACGCCAGGCGGTCGGTCCCGCCTCCACCGCCTCGAACACCGCCGAGGCCATGGCGAAGACACCCGGATCCCCCGATGAGACGACCACGACGCGCCGCCCTTGTGTTGCCAGCTCCAGCGCATGGCGCGAGCGGTCGAGTTCGACGCGGTTGTCGGACGGGTGCAGCGTCAGGCCGGGGCGGGGCGCAACGCGGGCGACATAGGGGATGTAGCCGATCACGTCGGTGGCCGCGGCCACCGCGGCGGTGACCTCGGGGGTGACGAGCGCCTCGGCGCCGGGCCCGAGCCCCGCGATGGTGATGCTGCCGCTCATGGCCTGCGCCCCTGTCCGTGCACGATGACGATGGAGAAATACGGGGTCACGCGGCCCTCGGCCTCGGCGAGGCGCTGCACCGTCTGGTTCGGCATGGCGGCGTATTCCACCAGCCAGGCGTCCTCGTAGCGGCCCGCGCGGCGCAGGGCGCGGCGCACCTTCTCGATATTGCGCCCGATCTTCATGATCACCAGCGCATCGGCGTTCCGCATCTGCTGGGCCAGCATCTCTTCGGGCAGCGTGCCCATCAGGGTGCTGAGAATGTCGTCGCCCCAGGTGATCGGCGCGCCGGTCGCCGCCCAGGCGGCGGACATGCCGGTGATCGCGGGCACGATCTCGAGCGGGACCAGCCCGGTCAGCCGGGTGTGGAGATGCATGAACGAGCCGTAGAAGAAGGGATCGCCCTCGGCGAGCACCAGCACGTCATGACCCGCGTCCGACAGCGCCTTGAGCCGCGCGGTGCACTCTGCATAGAACGCCGACAGGATCCCGTTGTAGCGCGGATCGTCCAGCGGGATCTCGGTGGTGACCGGATATTCCATGGCGATCTCGACGACGCCCTCGGGAAGCATCCCCTCGACGATGCGGCGCGCCTGACCCGCGCGGCCGGCCTTGCGGAAATAGGCGACGTGGCGCGCGCTGCGCAGCAGCCGGTCCGCCCGGACCGACATCAACTCGGGATCGCCGGGGCCGAGCCCCACGCCGCGGATGGTGCCGCGGACGGAGTTCGCCCGGGTACTGGCCAGGTCCTCCTGCAAGCTCATTCCGCCCGGCTCGCGATGGCGTTGATCGCCGCGACGGTGATCGCGCTGCCGCCGAGGCGGCCCTCGACGATGCAGCAGGGCACCGGCTGGTCGGCCCAGAGGGCATCCTTGCTTTCCCGCGCGCCGACAAAGCCGACGGGGCAGCCGATGATCGCCGCCGGGCGCGGCCAGGCGGGATCCTCGAGCATGTTCAGCAGATGGAACAGCGCGGTCGGCGCGTTGCCGATGGCCACCAGCGCGCCGTCCAGATGCGGCCGCCAGAGTTCCAGCGCCGCCGCCGAGCGGGTGTTGCCCATCTCCTGCGCCAACGCGGGCACGGAGGGATCATGCAGGGTGCAGATGACATCATTGTCCGCCGGCAGGCGCTTGCGGGTGACGCCTTCCGAGACCATGCGCGCATCGCAAAGGATCGGCGCGCCATTGGCCAGCGCGGCGCGGGCGACGCGGGCAAAGCCGTCCGAAAAGCGCACATGACGTTCCAGCCCGACCATGCCCGCGGCATGGATCATGCGTACGGCGATCGGCTCTTCATCCGCGTTAAAATGGCCAAGATCGGCCTCGGCGCGGATTGTCGCGAAGCTCTCGGTGTAGATGGCGGCGCCATCCTTCTGGTAATCGTAGGGCATTCAGGCGCTCCGGATGGCGTCGGGAATGTGCGACGGGTCAAGGCCCGTCAGGCTCGGCGGGTCCCAGGGCGCGCCGCCCCGGACAAGATCGAAACGGCCGTCCCGCCCCACCAGCGTGAGGTCTGCACGGCGCGGATGGGCGCAGCCCTTGGCGCAGCCCGACACATGCAGGCTGCCCCCGGCATCGGTGTCGGCACTGGCGCGCCGCGCAAGCGTGCGGGCAAGCGACCGGGTCTCGACGCTGGCGGCTGGGCAGAAGGGGGCGCCGGGGCAGGCCGAGGCACGCATCTCGGGCGCGCCCGGGGCGCTGACAAAGCCGGGGTGCAACGCGGCCTCGGGCTGCGGGCAGAGAATGCGCAGCATCCGGCCCGGCAGGGGGCGCAGCGCCGAGGCACCGCTTTGCGCGACGAGGCCGCGCAGCGCCTCCGGCTCAAGTGCGCCGAAGGGCACGCCAAGCACCGCGCCAAGCTCGGGATCGATGCCCGGCTCCGGCCAGCCTTGCGCGCGCGGGGCGGCTCGCTGCCACATCTCGGGAAGCATGGCCTTTGCGACATGGCGCGCCATGCGCCCGTTGTCGCGACCTCCGGTGCCGACGAACCAGTCCGCAAGCTCGATGATCGCGGGGATCGCCCCGGCCTCGGAGACGGGCCGCCCGAGGGCCACACCGTCGGCGCGCAGCAGCAGCGCGCCGTTCTCGGCCAGTTCCAGCCGGAAGTCGCCGATCGCCTCGCCAAGCCAGGCCCGGGCACCGGTGTCGATCACGTAGCCCATCTTTTCGGGCAGGTTGGGAAGCCGCGGCAGCGCCTCGAGCAACCCGGTGCAAAGACGGTCCGTGAGATCGCCCGGGGACCGGTCCGGGGCGACAAGCATGTTGCGCCGCGCCTCGAACGATGGATCGAGGTCGAGCAGGCCCAGCCCTTCCAGCGCGGCAAGAAGCGCGAGGTGATCCTCCTGCGCGATGCCCCGCAGTTGCAGGTTGGCGCGCGATGTCAGCTCGATCAGCCCGTTGCCGAACCGCTCGGCAAGATCGCACAGCCCAAGAACCTGCGCCCGGTTCAGCTCGCCGCGAAAGGGGCGGACCCGGACGACGAGCCCGTCCCCGGACAGCATCGGGCGGTGGGCCCCCGGACACCATCCCTTGACCACGCTCATGCCATCACCCGCGCATTGCGCCGCGACATCCAGAGCCCCGCGGCCTGCAGCGCCGCAAAGCGGTCCAGCATCGCCGCATGGGCGCCGGGGTTCGTCTCGCGCAGGAAGGCGTCGGTTTCGGGATCGCCAAGCGTTTCTTCATGGAAGAGATCGAAGAGCTTCGGAGACACCACTCCGGCAAGCTGCGCAAAGGCGGCCATATGCTCGAGCGTCGCCGCGATCTCGGCGGCGCCCCGAAAGCCGTGGGCGCGCATCGAGGCGATCCATGCGGGGTTCGCGGCGCGGGCATGCACGGTGCGGGCGATTTCCTCGGGCAGCGCACGGGCGCGGGGCCGTGCCGGATCGGTCCCATCCAGATGCCACAGCCGCGCTTCGCCCCCCGTTACCGTCTGCGCGGCGGCAAATCCGGCTTCGTGCGCGGCGTAATCGGCCGCCATCAAGAGGTCGGTTTCGGGCAGGTCCTGAAGGTGCACGAAGGCATCCGCCGCTGCGACCTGCGCACGCAGCGCCTCGGGGTCGTGCCGAGCGGTCTCGCCGTCGAGCGCCCAGGACGACCCGGCAAGCCAGGCCTGTCCGGCGGCATGGCGGTCCTGCTCCGAAAGGTTCCCCATCCCGAGCCCGTAGCGCCCCGGCTCCGGCCCGAAGACCCGCGCGCCGGCATCGCTGCCGGCATAGGGGTTCCAGTCCGGGGCCTCGTCACGTTGCGACAGCGCGCGCACCGCTTGCGAGAACAGTGCCGTGAGCGGCGCGAACACGTCGCGAAAGAGGCCGGAGACCCGCAGCGTCACGTCGATGCGCGGACGGTCGAGCTCTGCCACGGGCAGGATCTCGAAGCCGCTCACCCGGCCCGAGCCTTCGTCCCAGCGCGGACGCACGCCGAGAAGATGCAGCGCCATGGCGAATTCCTCGCCTGCCGTGCGCATCGTGGCCGAGCCCCAGAGATCGACCACCAGCCCGTGCGGCCAGTCGCCCTCGTCCTGCAGGTGGCGGCGTACCAACTCTCCGGCCAGCGCCACGCCCTGCGCATGGGCGGCACGGGTCGGAACGGCGCGGGGGTCGGTGGTGAAGAGGTTGCGCCCGGTGGGCAGCACATCGCTGCGCCCACGGTAGGGCGAGCCTGACGGCCCCGCCGCGATCCGCCGCCCGTCGAGCGCGGCAAGCAGCGCATCGCGCTCCTGCTCCGCGCAGGCACCGCTGCGGCCCCACACATGCAATCCTTCGGGAAAGCGGCTGTCCTTGATATCACAGACGAAGCGGTCGATGCGGGTGATCGCCTCGGCGCCGCAGACCTCGCCCAGCCCCAGATCGGCCCCGAGACCCCGCGCCTGCGCCTCGGCCCGGATGTCCTGCATGAGCCTGTCGCGGCGGCGCGGGTCGAGGCCGTCGGCGGTGGAAAACTCGTCCAGCAGCGCCTCCAGCGGGCCGAGCCTGTCGGGCGTTCCGGTCTCGCGCAGGGGCGGCGGCAGATGCCCGAGGGTCAGCGCCCCGATGCGCCGCTTGGCCTGTGCCGCCTCGCCGGGATCGTTGACGATGAACGGGTAGAGCACCGGCAGCGCGCCGGTCAGTACCTCGGGCCAGCAGTCATCCGAAAGGGCGACCGACTTGCCCGGCAGCCATTCCAGCGTGCCATGGGCGCCGATGTGGACCAGCGCGTCTGCCTCTTCGCGCAGCCAGAGGTAAAGCGCGACATAGGCGTGGCAGGGCAGGCGCGAGAGATCGTGGTACTCCTCCGCACGCCGTGCCGGGGTGCCGCGCTCCGGTTGCAGCAGCACCAGCGCCTTGCCAAGGCGCAGTCCGGTGATGTGGAAGGCGCCGTCGCGGCAGAGAGCATCCTCTTCCGGCGCCCCCCAGGCCTCGGCCAGACCCGCGCGCAACTGCGGCGACAGGGCCTCCAGCGCAGCGCGGTAGCGCTCCAGCGGCAGGCGGATCTCCTCGGCCTGCAGGCCGGCCTCGAGCGCGGCAAAGGGCGGCACGTCATGGCCGGCGTCGCGCAGGTCCGACAGGATCGCCTCGGCGGAGGCGAGCGCGTCGAGCCCCACCGCATGGCCAAGGTTCCAGTCCTTGCCGGGATAGGTCGAGAGCATCAGCGCCACCCGGCGTTCCGCGGGCGCCTGTCCCGCGAGCGCCATCCAGCCGCCGACTCGCGCCACCAGCGCAGCAATGCGCGCGGGTTCGGGGCAATGCCGCGTCAGCGCATGTTGCAGCGCCGGGTCGCGCCGGCCCGCCTGCTTGAACGAGATCACCCCGCCCATCAGCCGCCCATCGACCTCGGGCAACACCACGTGCATCGCGAGGTCGGCAGGCGAAAGACCGCGCTCCGCCCCTGCCCACGCCTCGCGCGACGAGGTCGCCATCACCGCCTGGAACACCGGTACGCCCGCCGCGTCCAGCACCGGCGCGGACTCGCCCGAGGCGGCGGAAAATGCGGTGAGATTGACGATGACATCGGGCGCGGCCTCCCGGATCGCCTCCGCCAGCGGCCCGGCACTCGCCCCCTTCAGCGATGGGGCATAAAGCCCGGTCACCTCTGCCCCCTCTGCACGAAAGGCGCTGAACAGAGCTTCCACAGGGGCCACGTCGGCGGACACGATGTAGGAGCGGTAGAACACCACCAGCACCCGTCGCCCTTTCATCTTTCCAGAAATACGCCGGGGAGCGCGAGGGGCAGCGCCTCTCGCCGCCGAAGGCGACATCGCGCCACACTCCGGCGTCCAGAACCCGACCACCGGCAGCGCCTTCGATCCCGGCACCGGCGCGGCGTAAAGCCCCGAGGCCAGCGCCATCTGCGCCAGCGCCGCCTGCGCGGCCACGGCGCCGCCGGTGTCGCACAGCTCCGCCAGCCGGCGCAGGGTCGAGATCGGCAGGGTCGAGACCGAATCCAGCCGCGCATCTTCCCGCCCATCGGCGGGCAGCACCGCCAGCGCGATGCCGCGCGCCCGGGCCAGCGCCTGCACCTGCCGCAGCCCGTAGTCCCAGTAGGGCATCCCACCGATCAGCCGCACGAGGATGCCCTTCGCCCCCGCCAGCGTCCGCTCGACATAGGTGTCGACCGACAGCGGGTGCCGCAGCGCCGACAGGTTCGCAAGCCGCAGCGAGGGCAGGCCGCCGGCCGCCCGGTGCCAGCCTTCCGCAAAGGCCCCCAGATCGCTGTCCGAAAAGGACAGAACCACCAGATCCGCCGGATCCTGCGCGAGGTCGGTCGGAACCGCGCTGTCCTCGAGCCCGTGGCTTTCGCGGAAGACGACGTGCATCGGCTCAGCCCGCCGTCGCGGGGGCCAGTGCCGCGCGCAGCGCCGCGGCGTCGAGCCGGTCATGCTCGGCGATGATCACCAGCTGACCGTTGCGCGCCTCGTCCGTGCCCCACATGCGGTCGTACTGGTGACGCACCCGCGCGCCCACCGCCTGCACCAGCAGCCGCATCGGCTTGCCCGAGACGGCGGCGTAGCCCTTGATCCGCAGGATGTCGTGCTCACGCGCCAGACGTTCCAGCCGCGCGGCCAGACCCGCCGCGTCCGGCACCTCGGCCAGCGACAGCACGATGCTCTCGAAATCGTCGTGGTCATGCTCGGGGGCGCCATCGTGGTGGCTGGGACGCGCGTCGAGGTCAGCCTCGGCGGCGGCCCCGAGCCCGAGGATCACCCGTGCATCCACCACGCCCTCCGCGACCTCGACCACCGGCAGCGGGCGGGGGGCTTCCGCTGCGACGATCTCGCGCGCCCTGGCGACGCCTTCCGGCCCGGCGAGGTCGGGCTTGGTGAGCAGCACGATGTCGGCGCAGGAGAGCTGGTCCTCGAATACCTCGGACAGCGGCGTTTCGTGGTCGATGCTGTCATCGGCGGCGCGCTGCGCATCCACCGCCGCCACGTCGGGCGCAAACCGGCCCGCCGCCACCGCCTCGGCATCCGCAAGGGCGATCACGCCGTCGACCGTGATCTTCGCGCGGATGTCCGGCCAGTCGAAGGCCTTGAGCAGCGGTTTCGGCAGCGCCAGGCCCGAGGTCTCGATCAGGATGTGATCGGGGCGCGGATCAAGCGCCATCAGTGCCTCGATGGTGGGAATGAAATCATCGGCCACGGTGCAGCAGATGCAGCCGTTGGCCAGTTCGACGATGTTCTCGGCGGGGCAGTCGGGGATCGCGCAGCCGCGCAGGATCTCGCCGTCGACACCGACATCACCGAACTCGTTCACCACCACTGCAAGCCGCCGCCCCTCGGGCTTGCGCATCAGATGGGAAATCAGCGTGGTCTTTCCCGAGCCGAGAAAGCCGGTGATCACGGTGACGGGAAGCTTGGACAGATCGCTCATGGATCAGGACTCCTTGGGGCGGAGGGGAGGGATGCGCGCAAGGCAATTGCGCTTGAAATGCTCGGGGCGCTCGCGCCACGGGATCACCCCGTCGGGCGCGGCGTGATATTGCGCGGCGCCGGCGACGATCATCGCGGCATGCTCGGTCTCGTCGACGTTGGAAAAGACATAGGTCCATTTCGCATCGCCCCCGCGCAGCGCGACGGTGCAGGATTGCGAACAGTTCTGCAGGCATTCGACCGGGGTCACCCGCAGCCCCTCGGGCCTGTCCTGAGCCGCGATGGCATCGAACAGCACGCGGCCCGGACGCCGCGCGTCTTCTGGCGGCGCACCCTTGCGGCGGCAGGTCACGCAGACCAGCAGCTCGGTCTCGGTCGTAAGCAGGTCTTTCATTCTCGCGGCCCCATCGGCTTGGCAAACGGGGGCACAGGCGGAAACGCGCACGAGAACAGGCAGCCGGGCGCACTCCGACACCGGCACACCCCGTCCGGTCGGTCATCATTCGGGCTGGCAGGTCTCCCGGCTCACGGCATCCCGGGCACATGGCCCTGCGGTGCTCCACCTTCCCGGCCCTTGGGCCAGTGGCATCGAAGCACCTTCTCCGTTCACGGTCGCGGGGGCGGCTGTCTTGACCCGAAATGCCGACAGGCATCGCAGGCTGACCATTCCCTTTTCACCTGTTTACACAGGCACCAACACCGGGCCACATGGCGCGAAATTCAAAGACAGGTCAAGCCCGGAGATTGCAATGACAGACGAGACCGCCGCCCGCCACAACGAAAAGATGAAGAAGATCAAGGTGGTGCGCGATCGCATGATGGAAGGCAAGACCGGAGAGAAGGGGCTCATCCTCGTGCATACCGGCAACGGCAAGGGCAAGTCCTCGTCGGGTTTCGGGATGATCCTGCGCTGCATCGGGCACGGGATGCCCTGCGCCGTGGTGCAGTTCATCAAGGGCACCTGGATCACCGGCGAGGCCGAGATGATCCGTTCGCGGTTCTCTGAGGAATGCCGGTTCTTCGTCTCCGGCGAGGGCTTCACCTGGGAGACGCAGGACCGCGACCGCGACATCGCCGCCGCCCGCAGGGGCTGGGAGATTGCAAAGGAGCAGATCCTTGATCCCGAGATCCGCTTCGTGCTGCTCGACGAGATCAACATCGCGCTGCGCTACGATTATCTCGATATCGACGAGGTGGTCGATTTCCTTCTGACCTCGAAGCCCGAGATGACCCATGTCTGTCTCACCGGGCGCAATGCCAAACCCGAGCTGATCGAGGCGGCGGACCTCGTGACCGAGATGAGCCTGATCAAGCACCCGTTCCGCGACGGCATCAAGGCGCAGCAGGGTGTCGAGTTCTGAATGCCGGCCCTGATGATCAAGGGCACCCGATCCTACGTCGGTAAGTCGATGCAGGTGTCGGGGGATCGCCAACTCATTTTGCATTGACCTCGAAAGTGCCGCCTGGCTTCGGTCATGCGGTTATTTCGTGAGCGTAGCTCGGCTTTGTTGCGCAAAGAGGCTGAAGACTGCACTTCCCCTTTCCCCGGACGCACTTATCCCATGGGCTCGGTGACAGGTATTCCGAGCGCAGTGTAGCCATTCAACACGGCGGCGCGGACTTGGAGTTCTGCGACCTGGCGATCGAAGTCGCGCGCCATGAGGCTCTGCCCCAAGAGCTTCACGCAGTGCATCTTCGTCTCGGCGCGGCTTCGGCGGTGGTATCCGCTCCACTTTCGCCAAATGGCGCGGCCGAGGTATTTCGATGCGCGCAGTGCCTCGTTCCTGGCAATGGCGCCGGCGGTCGAAGGCTTCCACGGCTTGGCGTTTTTGCGCGGCGGAATGACGGCGTGTGCGCCTCGATCTGCGACCGCGTTGTGGCACTTGCGCGTGTCGTATGCTCCGTCCGCGGTGACTGACGCGACTTCCTCATCTGCCGGGATCTGATCCAGCAACTCGGGCAGCATCGGCGCATCCACTGCCCGGCAGGCGCATCCGCAGGATGCTGCCGAGAGGGGCCGACCCTACTCCCTGTGACCTCGATGGCCCGAATTTCCAGCGTCTGTTCATCGACGCCTATGTGAATCTTGCGCCACAGGCGGCGTTTCGCGCCACCATGCTTGCGGGCGTGCCATTCGCCTTCGCCTTCCGCCTTGATGCCGGTGCTGTCGATCAGCAGGTTCAGCGGCCCCTCGGAGCCGCGGTAGGGAACGGTCACCACCAAGGCCTTCTGGCGCCGGCTCAACGTGCTGAAATCCGGCACCGCCCAGTCGAGGCCGACCAGGCGCAGGAGGCTTTCAACGAAACCGGTCGTCTGCCGGAGCGCCATGCCGAAGAGGACCTTCATCGTCAGGCACGTCTGGATCGCGGCGTCGCTATATAGCCGCTGCCGGCCTTGCTTGCCTGTGGGCCGCGGCACCCAGACCATGTCCGGATCGAACCAGATCGTCAGGGAGCCACGCTGCTTCAGCGCTTCGTTGTAGGCCGGCCAGTTCTTGGTCTTGTAGTTCGGCGGGAGAGGTCTGCTCATGGCGCCCCAGCTACCACTCTGGATTCACGAGATGAATCCTACATCCGCCTTTGCGCAACAAAGCCGTATCACCGGACAAGTCTATGCCGTGCATGGCGGTCGGAGGGTGCGGCTGAGCCTGCCCTGACACGTCGGCCCGAGGCCGTTCTCCTCAGACCCTTGTCCGCTCGTGCAGAGCGCATCCCTGATCATGCGGTTGTCTGCACCGTCGATTGAGGCTACCAGCAAAATGTTATGTGATAACATAACGAATCGTAGGGATCGTCGATCCCCGGTAATGACAGGAGACACTCATGCAACAGGCATTCGCCAAGCACGTCAGCATCCTCGCCGCCGGCGCACTGTTCGCCCTTTCCGCGCAGGCCTTCGCGGCAAGCGGCAGCGACGGCGCGACGGGCCACGATCACGAGCATTCCGAAGAACACGCCCACGATCACGGCGACGACGACATCTACAACGGCTACTTCGACGACGATCAGATCAAGGCTCGCGACCTCTCTGACTGGGAGGGCGACTGGCAATCCGTCTACCCGCTGCTGCAGGACGGCACCCTTGAGGAGGTCATGGCCCACAAGGCCGAGCACGGCGACATGACCGCGGCCGAATATACGGGCTACTACCTGACCGGCTATGCGACCGACGTGGACCGCATCCTGATCAAGGGCGATAGCGTCATCTTCTTCCGTGACGGAGAGCCGGTGCAGGGCCGCTACGAGGATGACGGCCACGAGGTGCTGACCTACGAGGCCGGCAACCGCGGCGTCCGCTACATCTTCGAGAAGGCGGGCGGCGATGCCGAGGCGCCGGGCTTCATCCAGTTCAGCGACCACGCGATCGCGCCCACCGACGCCGGGCACTTCCACCTCTACTGGGGCGACGACCGGGCGGCGCTGCTCGAGGAAGTGACCAACTGGCCGACCTACTATCCCGCCGAGCTGAGCGGCGAAGAGGTCGCCCAGGAGATGACGGCCCACTGATCCGACATTCGCGGGCGGCTCTGCGGGGCCGTCCGTGATCCACACTACCGGCACGAAGAGACACGGCATGCAATCAACGGACACCCGCATCCCTGTCACAGTCCTCTCTGGCTTTCTGGGCGCCAGACAAACGACGCTTCTCAACTGGGTGTTCAACAACCGCGAGGGCCGTCACGTTGCGGTCATCGTCAACGACATGTCCGAGGTGAACATCGACACGGACCTCCTCCGCGACGGCGGCGCCGAGCTGAGCCAGACCGAGGAAAAGCTGGTCGAGATGACCATCGGCTGCATTTTCTGCACTCTGCGCGACGACCTGCTGCCTGAGGTCCACCGTTCGCCGCCTATCGCCCGACGCGGCAAAACATATCAACTGCTGTCATCGACGCAGTCGAGCCCGGCTAATGGCGCGGATCACACAGCGCGGAAACGCATGCAGCAGCCTTCGTGACCGCACCCGCATCGGCGATCCGATGGCGGCCCATGACAGGTTTCCTCCGGAACTCCGCGCCTGTTTGGCCGAGGCGGCGCACCTTGGTCTCCCCGCGCGGCACGGCGCGCTTGGCAGCGCGCGCTGAGAGACTACGACGGGGACACCAAAGCGGCCGGCGAGAGGCTCAGCAGGATCGAGCGGGCGATGTTGGAAAGGGATGCGTCTAAGGTCTGGATCTGCGCTCCACGCTTTGACACGAACCCGCCGAGCCGAGAGGTGCATTCGCGCCGACCACGCCTGTCGTCCGGCGCAGCTGCAACCGACGGCACAGCCTGGATGCGGGGCCGCATGCCCACGGCACGCTTGCGCACCTGCCAGCCCTTAATCTGGAATATCCGCTGCACGGTGTTCTTGTTGAAGCCCAGGAGCCAGGCCACGGTCCGATAGCCAAAGGACGGCTCCTCCTCGATCCACTGCCCGGCAACACATGCGCAGCATGTGTGAGAGGGATCTTCCTGATCGGTTCAGAGAAGCGGGGATCGACCTTGGGAGCGGCTTTGACCGGCTTGTAGCAGACCGTGCGCCGGGGAATGCCGAACCACGTGCAGAGCTTGGCGATCGACACCGCCACGCCCTCCGCTAGGAGGCCCTGCCGGATGCGACGGATCAATTCCCGTCCTGCGCATCCAGCAGGGCCTGACGCTTTTTTCGGGCCCGTAGCTCCAGCATGGCCTCGCCATAGGCTTCCTGCAGGTCCCGGAGCTGCTTCCCGTATTGCTCCCGGATGTCGAGCGGGTTGGCGCGCAGCGAGTTCTCCATCCCCCGCTTGGCGTCTTCGACCCAGCCCTCGATCTCGGAGGGCGTCAGGTCAAAGGACCGGCTCGCCTCCGACTCGGTCGTCTTGCCCTGGATGATCTCGATCACCAGGGCCGTCTTCCTTTTCGCCGTCCAACGCTTGATGCCGTCGTGCATCGTCATACTCATTGCTACATTCTGCCTTGTAGCATGAGGAGGGTTTCACTGGGGCGATATACATACTCGAAGCGCCCTTTTTATATGGTATCGGTCTGACATGTCCGTACACGTTTACACCCGGCCAGCGTTATTCGGGCAAGACTGTGATCTGGGCCACAGTGGCAGTGGCTTTGGGGCGAAATAGCGCAGAGATTCCAATCTTGGCTTGGCATCACACCTAACATACCATGATAACGTCACTTCTTCTCTTCGGGAAAGGATGCTCCGGATTGACGGCGCCGAGCACGTGCCCCTGGTTTTTGAGATACGATCCGGCACGGCCTTGATGGCCAAGGCAACTGCCTCTGGCCGTTTGAATGGCGTCCCTCCAACAGGTCATGAGCCCACCCCAGAGCCCCGAGTCCGCAACGCCCTGTCGGCTGGCCGGCCATGCGGTGGACGGGCGCTCGCGCGGGTTTCTTCTGGCCCGAAAATATCCCCGCCGGAGGCCTCCCGAAGACCGGACCAGTGAAAGTCGCTGGGGGAGCGCGCCACACCCGCCCAAAAGAAAAGGCGCGCCGATGCGGCACGCCTTGTGATTTGCGCAAGCTGGCGTGGCTCAGACCACCACGGCAGCTCCGTTCGACGCGAGGCCAACGTTCTGCCGGAACGCCTCGAAGAGCTCGCGGCCGACGCCGTGGCCGTTGCCGCTGAGATCGGCCGTGACCGGCTCGCGCGTCTCGAAGTCCTCGGCCAGGCAGGTCAGCGTGCCGGCGACCGCGTCGACGCGAACCACGTCGCCGTCGCGCAGGCGGGCGAGGGGGCCGCCCTTGGCGGCCTCGGGCGAGACGTGGATCGCCGAGGGCACCTTGCCCGACGCGCCGGACATGCGTCCGTCGGTCACCAGCGCCACCTTGAGGCCACGGTCCTGCAGCACCGCCAGCGTCGGCGTCAGCGAGTGCAGCTCGGGCATGCCGTTGGCCGAGGGGCCCTGGAACCGCACCACGACGATCGTGTCCTCGGTGAATTCGCCGGCCTTGAAGGCCTCCTTGACCTCGGCCTGGTCCTGGAAGACCCGTGCCTTGGCCTCGATCACGTGGCGCGAGGGATCGACCGCCGAGGTCTTCATCATGCCGTGGCCGAGGTTGCCCTCGAGCTGCTTGAGCCCGCCGGTCTTCTGGAATGGGTCCGAGGCCGGGCGCAGGATCTTGTCGTTCTGGCTGTCGCGCGCCGCCGGCTGGTAGGTGACGGCGCCGTCCTTGAGCTTCGGTTCCTGCCGGTAGAGCGACAGCCCGTCGCCGGCGACGGTGTGCACGTCCTCGTGCAGCAGGCCTGCGTCGAGCAGCTCGCCGATGAGATACTGCAACCCGCCCGCCGCGTGGAAGTGGTTCACGTCGGCAAGCCCGTTGGGGTAGACCTTGGCCATCAGCGGCGTGACCGAGGAGATCGCCTCGAAATCCTCGAGTTCCAGCTCGATCCCGGCGGCGCGGGCCATGGCGGGCAGGTGCAGCACTAGGTTGGTCGAGCCGCCGGTGGCCATCAGCCCGACGATGCCGTTCACGAAGGCCTTGGCGTCGAGGATGTCGCACACCGGGCGGTAGTCATTGCCCAGCCTGGTGATCTCGAGCGCGCGCTTGGCGCCGGTCTCGGTCAGCGCGTCGCGCAGCGGCGTGTTGGGGTTCACGAAACTCGCACCCGGAAGGTGCAGGCCCATGATCTCCATCAGCATCTGGTTCGAGTTCGCGGTGCCGTAGAAGGTGCAGGTGCCCGGGCCGTGGTAGCTTTGCATCTCGGCCTTCATCAGCTCGTCACGGCCGATCTCGCCGGCGGCGAAGCGCTGGCGCACCTTGGACTTCTCGTCGTTGGGCAGGCCGCTGGTCATCGGACCGGCGGGCAGGAAGATGCCCGGAATGTAGCCGAAGGTGGCCGCGCCGATGACGAGGCCCGGCACGATCTTGTCGCAGACCCCGAGATAGACGGCGGCGTCGAAGGTGTTGTGCGAGAGCGAGACGCCGGTGGCCAGCGCGATCACGTCGCGCGAGAACAGCGACAGCTCCATGCCGACCTGGCCCTGGGTGACGCCGTCGCACATGGCCGGCACGCCGCCTGCCACCTGCGCGGTGCCGCCGGCGCTGCGCGCGGCGTCGCGGATGAGCTGCGGGAAGCGCTCGAACGGCTGATGCGCCGAGAGCATGTCGTTGTAGGCGGTGACGATGCCGAGGTTGGGCGCGCGGCCCTCGGCCAGCGCCGACTGGTCCTGACCCATTGCGGCATAGGCGTGGGCCTGGTTGCCGCAGGTCAGATGGGCGCGGCGCGGGCCCTCGTCGGCGGCGCGGCGCATCCGGTCGAGATAGGTGGCGCGGCGGCCTTCCGAGCGGGCCTCGATGGCTTCGGTCACGCGGGCGATGGTGGCGTCGAGCGGCATGGGCGTCTCCCTTTCCCTGGCCGTTCCGCCGGATGGCGGAACCTCGCTACGTCTCCGCATTTAATCCAGTTAGCGCTACCAGTAAAGCGCCTCGCACCCTGTGTCTTGCCGAGTGCCACGGGGACGCGTCGCGGACGGGACGAATCTGACCGCATCTGCTGCAATTCCAATCAACGCCGGACGCTTGCGTCGGTGCCGTTCTCGGGAACGCCAGAGCAGGGCGCTGGCAACTGCCAAGGGACGTGGCGGGCCCGCACTGGGCGACAGGACCTCGACGGCCTTGTTGCTGCGGCCCCCGGGCGCAGTCCTCCGTGACCGGACCACCGGCACCCGCAAGGGGCGGTCCATCCGGATCCGATTTCGACGCTTTCCCTCGCACCGGGGGCCGCGCTATAGGGGCGCCATGTGTGCCGCATCCCTGCCTGTCGTCCGACTGACGCCCAAAGCCAACGCCCGCGCCATCCGCCGGGGGTTCCCATGGATCTATGCCAACGAGCTGGTGCTCGATCGCCGCACGAAGGGGCTCGCCCCCGGCACGGTCGCGCTGCTCGAGGACAACGCCCGCAAGCCGGTCGGGCTGGTGGGCGTGACGCCCGCCTCGAAGATCGCCGGCCGGATGCTCGACCGCGACCCCGAGGCCGAGATCGGCCGCGACTGGCTCGCTGCAAGGCTCGGCAAGGCGCTGTCGCTGCGCGAGCGCGTGTTCGACACGCCCTACTACCGGCTGGTGCATGCCGAGGCCGACGGCTTTCCGGGGGTCATCATCGACCGCTTCGGCGACACCTGCGTGGTGCAGCCCAACGCCGCCTGGGCGGAGGCGCTGCTTCCCGAGCTGGCCGAGGCGCTGGCCGAGGTGACCGGGGTGACGACGATCCTCAAGAACGCGGGTTCGCGCGGACGCGCGCTCGAAGGGCTCGACGACGTGGACGCCGTGCTGCTGGGGGAGGCGCCCGACGCGCCGGTGCCGGTCGAAATGAACGGCGCGACCTACATGGCCGACCTCACCGGGGGGCAGAAGACCGGGTTGTTCTACGACCAGCGCCCGAACCACGGCTTCGCCGCGCGGCTGGCGCGCGGAGAGGCGGTGCTCGACGTCTTCAGCCACGTCGGCGGCTTCGCGCTCGCGGCGCTGGCGGGCGGTGCCGCTTCGGCGCTGGCGGTCGACGGTTCGGCCCCGGCGCTGGCACTGGCCGAGGAGGGCGCGCGCCGGATGGGCGCGGCCGAGCGCTTTTCGACGCGCCAGGGCGATGCCTTCGACACGCTGACCGCGTTGGGCGAAGAAGGCGCGCGCTTCGGGCTGGTGATCTGCGATCCGCCGGCCTTTGCCCCCGCGAAGCCGGCGCTCGAGGCCGGTCTGCGGGCCTACGAGAAGGTGGCGCGCCTGTCGGCGCCCCTGGTCGAGGAAGGGGGCTATCTCGTGCTCTGCTCGTGCAGCCACGCCGCCGACCTGTCGAGCTTCACCGGCGCCTGCCTGCGCGGCATCGGCCGGGCCGGGCGCCGGGCGCAGCTCGTCCACACCGGGTTTGCCGGCCCCGATCATCCGCTGCTGCCGCAGCTGGCGGAATCGGGCTACCTGAAGGCGCTGGTGTTCCGCTTGTGAAGGTGCTGCTCGACACCTGCGTGATGTATCCCACGGTGATGCGCGAGGTGCTGCTCGGGGTCGCCACCAAGGGGCTCTACGAGCCGCTCTGGTCGGCACGCATCCTCGAGGAATGGGCGCTGGCGGCGCGCAAGCTCGGACCGATGGGCGAGGCGCAGGCGCGCGGCGAGATCGCGCAGCTGCGGGCCGCCTGGCCCCGGGCCGAGGTGACATGGCGGCCGTCGCTGGAAAGCCGGCTGTGGCTGCCGGACCCCGCCGACCTGCACGTTCTCGCCGCCGCCATCGACGGCAGCGCCGACGTGATCGTCACCGAGAACGCCAAGGATTTCCCGCGCGGCATCCTCGCCGAGGAAGGCCTGAGCCGGGTCGACGCGGACGGCTTCCTGCGCGGGCTCTTCGAGGCGCAGCCGGGACCGGTGGCCGACGCCTGCGCCGCCGTCCTTGAGGAGGCCCGCAGGCTCTCGGGCGAGGATTGGACCATGCGCCGCCTGCTGAAGAAGGCGCGGCTGCCGCGGCTCGGCAAGGCACTGGAGGCGGCGGGCCGCGCCGGCGATTGACGGCGGAGCCGGGGGCGCTGCCCCCGTCGCCTGCGGCGACTCCCCCGGGATATTTCCGGCCAGAAGAAGCTGGCTTGCGGGCGCGGGGCGGGGCTGGTAGTCCGAAGGGCAAATCCGAGACATTTCATCGGGAAAGAAGAGGCAGCGTTCCCCCGTGACCACACCCCGGCTGGAGATCCGCAACCTTTTGCGCCGTTTCGAGGGCCGGGCCGTGGTCGACGACGTGTCGCTGTCGATCCAGCCGGGCCACGTGACCTGCCTGCTCGGGCCCTCGGGCTGCGGCAAGTCGACGACTCTGCGGATGATCGCCGGTGTCGACATGCAGGATGCGGGCGAGATCCACGTCGATGGCCAGCTCATCTGCGACACGGTCTTCCGGGTGCCGCCGGAGCGCCGCCAGATCGGCCTGATGTTCCAGGATTTCGCGCTGTTCCCGCATCTCTCGGTGGGCGAGAACGTGGCCTTCGGTCTCAAGGGCGCGAAGTCGGAAAAGCGGGCCCGGGCGGTCGAGCTGCTCGACCGGGTCGGGCTCGGGCATTTCATCGACGAGTATCCGCACCAGCTGTCGGGCGGCGAGCAGCAGCGGGTGGCGCTTGCCCGGGCGCTGGCGCCACGGCCCAAGATCATGCTGATGGACGAGCCGTTTTCCGGGCTCGACAACCGGCTGCGCGACGGCATCCGCGACGAGACGCTGGCGCTGCTCAAGGAAGAGGGCGCCTCGGTGCTGCTGGTGACGCATGAGCCCGAGGAGGCGATGCGCATGGCCGACGAGATCGCGCTGATGCGCGACGGTCACATCGTGCAGCGCGGCGCGCCCTACAACATCTACAACGCCCCGGCCGACAAGGCGGCGGTCGCCTTCTTCAGCGACATCAACGTGCTGCGCGGCACCGTGCGGGGCGCGCTGACCGAGACGCCCTTCGGTGTCTTCCTCGCGCCCGGCGTGCCGGATGGCGAAGAGGTGGACATCGTGTTCCGTCCGCAGCACGTGGGGATCGACTTCGACCGGGGCGGGCGCGGTCCGAACCCGACCGAGATGGCCGGCACCCCGGCGCGCGGTGTCGTCGAGCGGGCGCGCTTCATGGGGTCGGAAAGCCTCGTGGAATTCCGCATGGATTTCGACGGCGGCGTGCTGAAGGCGACGGTGCCGAACGTCTTCCTGCCGCGGCCCGGCACGCCGATGTGGCTCACGGTCCGCCGCGACCGCTGCTTCGTCTTCCCCGCCAGCGACTGAGCGCCGCGCCGTGGCCCGCAGCGTCATGGCGCCTCCGGGTCCTGTCAGGGGTGGCACCCGCCGCGCCCGCGCTATGTCGGGGGCAGGGGTTGATCCGATCCGCGCGATATGTTCGCAGGGCGGGCCAGGACCGACAGACACTCCGAAAGGAAGCGCATGACCGAGCTGACGATACGCCGGAACGTCGAACGCGATCTCGCGCCGCTGGCGCGGCTGCTCCATGAGCCCGAGGCGCTCACGCTGGTGAACCCCAACGCCAAGCAGCCCTTCGATCCGGCCGAGTGGCAGGAAAAGTGGCTGGGCGAGATGGACGACGAGTCCTTCTACCTCGTGGACGACGACGGCACCGAGGTCGGCTTTTTCGCGCTGCGGGTCGGCATCGGCCCCGAGGTGCGGCATCTCACCTACGTCTTCGTGGCCGAGGAGATGCGCGGCGGCACCGGCCACCTGATGGCCAGCTGGATCGAACAGGCGGCCCGGGATCTCGGCGCGCTGACCATCACGCTGAAATGCGAGACCGACAACGCACCCGCGATGCGCATCTACGAGGCCGCGGGCTACGAGGTGCTGAGCGAAAAGGGCGGCATGGCGACCATGCGGCGCGATCTAGACTGAGAGTGGGACCGGGACGGGCACCAAGCCGGGGCCGCGGGCTCAGCGCCCGCGCCGCGCCATGAAGGCGAGCCGCTCGAAGAGGTGCACGTCCTGCTCGTTCTTGAGCAGCGCGCCGTGCAGCTTCGGCAGCGCGCTCGCGCCCTCGCGCTTGAGATCCTCGGGGTCCATGTCCTCGGCCAGCAGCAGCTTGAGCCAGTCGAGCACCTCGGAGGTCGAGGGCTTCTTCTTCAGCCCCGGCTGCTCGCGCAGTTCGTAGAACTGCGTCAGCGCGGTGGTGAGCAGCGCCGGCTTGATGCCGGGATGGTGCACCTCGACGATGCGGCGCAGTGTGTCGTGGTCGGGAAACTTGATGTAGTGGAAGAAACACCGCCGCAGGAAGGCGTCGGGCAGCTCCTTCTCGTTGTTCGACGTGATGATGACGATGGGCCGCTGGCGCGCCCGCACCGTCTCGCCGGTCTCGTAGACGTGGAACTCCATCCGGTCGAGTTCCTGCAGCAGGTCGTTGGGAAACTCGATGTCGGCCTTGTCGACCTCGTCGATCAGCAGAACCACCTTCTCATCGGCGTCGAAGGCCTGCCAGAGCTTGCCCTTGCGGATGTAGTTGGCGACGTCATGCACCCGCTCATCGCCAAGCTGGCTGTCGCGCAGGCGGCTGACCGCGTCGTATTCGTAAAGGCCCTGCTGGGCGCGGGTGGTGGACTTGATGTTCCACTCGATCATCGGCAGCCCGAGCGACTGCGCCACCTGCCGGGCCAGCTCGGTCTTGCCGGTGCCGGGCTCGCCCTTGACCAGCAGGGGCCGTTCGAGGGTGATGGCGGCGTTGACCGCCATGGTCAGGTCGTCCGTGGCGACGTAGCTGTCGGTGCCGTCGAAGTGCATGGTGCCCCCTGTTGCAGTCCGCTTTGAGGGGTAATGAGCGCAGCCGGGCTTTGCAAGCGCCTGAGCCCCTGTGACGTGTTGCCGCCTCTCGGTGCTCGATATGGAGCCGATTGTCATATTTCGGGCGGTGCCAGCGACCGCACCCGCAGGCCGTGGTCCGGGCGACGTTCGCCCGGGCCGCGAAGTGATGAATTCGCGGGCAGTGCACAACGCGCGGTGGAGTTTTTGAGAAATGTCGTGTGTGTGCCAATTTGCACGCCGAAAATTGCGCATTGTCTTGCAGTTTTTTCATTGTCTTTCGCGCCCCTGGCGCCATTTGGTCTGCTTTTGCCGCTTTCAAGGGTCGAGCCCCTGATTGTGTAGTGACAACCTCTCGAGCTTGGGATAATCCCGGCGTCGCAAGGGGTGCCGGTAGCGTTCAGGGCCAGACTGGGCGGGGATCGGCCATTTTATGGGAGCAGAAATGAAGCCCGAAACCTTCCTTCCCGACGATTATCGTCCCGCCGAGGACGAGCCGTTCATGAACGAGCGTCAGCTCGAGTATTTCCGCCGCAAGTTGCTTGCATGGAAGAACGACCTTCTTGCCGAAAGCCGCGACACGATCGAGGCGCTGCAGGAAGCCACCCGCAACATCCCGGACGTCACCGACCGCGCGAGCGAGGAAACCGACCGCGCGCTCGAGCTGCGGACCCGGGACCGCCAGCGCAAGCTCGTGGCCAAGATCGACGCGGCCCTGCGCCGCATCGACGAGGGCGAATACGGCTACTGTGAGGTGACCGGCGAACCGATCTCGCTCAAGCGGCTCGATGCGCGTCCGATCGCGACCATGAGCCTCGAGGCGCAGGAGCGTCACGAGCGCCGCGAGAAGGTGCATCGCGACGACTGATACCGGCCCGCCCCGGTGTTCGTGAAACGGGCGCCGGGCGGCTTTCGGCAGCATGGATCATCAGCGAAGCGCCGGGGCGGCAAGCTCCGGCGCTTCGGTTTTCGGACCGCGCGGGGCGCCGTGAGCGATCCGGGCGAAGACAGGCGAACGAGGAACGGACATGAGCCTGACAGGCAGGCGGATCGTCGTCGCAGGGGGCGGCATCGGCGGGCTGGCGGCGGCACTGGCGCTACGCCAGCGGGGCGCCGAGGTGCGGGTGCTGGAGCAGGCCGAGGCGATCACCGAGGTCGGTGCCGGCATTCAGGTCAGCCCGAACGGCCTGCGCGTGATCGAGGCTCTGGGTCTCGTGCAGCCACTGGTCTCGCGCGCGAGCCGCGGCCGCGCGGTCGTGCTGCGCGACGGGCCGAGCGGAGCGCAGGTGCTGCGGCTCGACCTGGCGCGGCTGCCGGAGGGGCAGGGCTATCACTTCGTTCATCGCGCCGATCTCGTCGAGCTTCTTGCAACGGCAGCACGCGCTGCCGGGGTCGAGATCCGGCTCCTCCAGAAGGTAAGGGCGGTCACCCCCGGCCCCCGCCCCGAGATCACGCTCTGCAACGGCGACAGGCTCTGCGGAGAACTGATCGTCGGAGCGGACGGACTCCACTCCGCGCTTCGCCCTGCGCTGAACGCGACGACTGCGCCGGTCTTCACCGGTCAGGTGGCGTGGCGCGCCGTCGTGCCCAACGATTTCGGCCATCCCGCCGAGGCGCATGTGCACATGGGCCCCGGCCGCCACATGGTGAGCTACCCGCTGCGCGGGGGCGACTGTGTCAACATCGTCGCCGCCGAGGAACGGCGCTACTGGGTCGAGGAAAGCTGGTCGCACGAGGATGACCCGGACAATCTCCGCGCAGCCTTCGCCGGCTTCGGCGGCAAGGTGCCGGACATGTTGGCACGGGTGCGGCGCACGGGACTCTGGGGCCTCTTCCGGCATCCCGTCGCGCGCCAATGGCATGGCGAAGGTGTTGCGCTGCTCGGGGACGCGGCGCATCCCACTCTTCCGTTCATGGCACAGGGCGCCAACATGGCGCTCGAGGACGCGTGGACGCTTGCGCGCTGCCTCGACGAGCAGGCCGACCAGTCGGCGGCCCTCGAAGCCTACCAGCTGCGGCGACGCGACCGATGCGCCCGGATCGTGGCGGCCGCCAACGGCAACGCGTGGAAGTACCACCTGCGCAACCCGCTGATCCGCGGCGTCGCGCATTCCGGTCTGAAAATCGCAGGGCGTCTCGCACCGGACAGGATGCTGCACCAGTTCGACTGGATTTACGGCCACGACGTGACCGCGACTGCCTGACCAACGTCACGCGTCGCGCAAGCGCGCACCGACCTCGGTCAGGCGCGACGCCCCAGCTTCTTCTCTTTGAAAATACCCTCGGGGGTGAATGCGGCGCAGCCGCAGAGGGGGCAGAGCCCCCAACTGCCGCCAGAAATCACTCGACCGCATTCGTCCCGTAAAGCGGGACCGTCGAGATCGCGAGTTTCGCCGACCCGTCCGCAAGCTCGCGCGCGTGCACGAGGTAGATCAGCGTCTGGTTCGCCTCGTCGTAGATCCGCTTCACGCGCAGGCTCTTGAGAACGATCGAGCGCGAGGTGCGGAACACGTCCTCACCTTCCTCGCTGCGGTCGATGTCGCCCAAGGTAATGGGCCCGGTCTGGCGGCAGGCGATGGAGGCGTTCGAGGGGTCCTCGAACCAGTTGCCCTTGGACAGCCGGTCGATCAGCCCGCGGTCGAAATAGGCGAGGTGACAGGTCACGCCTTCGACCTCGGGGTCGGCAACGGCCTCGATGACGATGTCGTTGCCGGTCCAGTCCACGCCCACCTCGCCGACCTGTTCCGCGGTGGACATGAGGGGAGCCAAGCAGAGCAGGGCGGCGAGGTGGCGCGGTTTCATCGTGATAATCCTTGTCGGCCGGCTTTAGAAGACCACCCGACCATGATCGCCTGTGTCCGGCGTGTCACCCTTCAAATTGGCCTTGGCGATCTCGTAGAGGAAGCTTGCGCCGCCGTCACCGGACCAGACCTCGGCCTCATGGGGGGTGAACTTCACCAGCTGCACGGCGCTGTCGTCACGGCCGTCCTCGAACCAGGCGGAGGCGACGGCGCTCCAGATCTCGTCGAGCTTCTTGCTGTCGTTCACCTCGGTCAGCTTGCCGAAGACGTTGGCGTAAAGATGCGCCTTCGAATCGGCGACGTAGAAGGCCGCTTCGCCGCCGCTCTTCGAGGCCCGGTCGGCCGCCGAGCCGCGTGCGGTGATGAACCAGATCGCCTTTTCGTCCTTGTCGGCATAGGGCGACATCGGGACGGGCCGCTCGCTGTCCGCCGACAGCAGACCTGCGCGCACCGACTTGAGCTGGCTCCAGAATTCGTCCTTGAGATCCTTGGACATGACGTCCTCCTTTCCTTGCTTCACCGGTCCAACGCGGACCCGACGTCTGCGTTCCTTTTGCTTGACGCAGCCGTGATCCGGGGCATAGATATGAACAAGCGTTCAATAACCGCCGGAGGAGGGCGAGGGATGTTCAACGCGGTCATGACGTACGACCTTGGGGAGGATGTGAACGCGCTGCGCGAGATGGTGCATCGCTGGGCACAGGAGCGCGTGAAGCCGATCGCGGCCGAGGTGGACAGCTCCAACAGCTTCCCCAACGACCTCTGGACCGAGATGGGCGAACTGGGCCTGCTGGGCATCACGGTGCCCGAGGACTTCGGCGGCGCCGGCATGGGCTATCTCGCCCACGTCGTCGCGGTGGAAGAGATCGCGCGGGCCTCGGCCTCGGTGTCGCTGTCCTACGGCGCGCATTCGAACCTCTGCGTGAACCAGATCAAGCTGAACGGCTCCGAGGAGCAGAAGCGGAAATACCTGCCCGGTCTGGTGTCCGGAGAGCACGTCGGCGCGCTCGCGATGTCCGAGGCAGGCGCCGGGTCGGACGTGGTCGGCATGAAGCTCCGGGCCGAGAAGAAGAACGACCGCTTCGTTCTCAACGGCAACAAGTACTGGATCACCAACGGCCCCGACGCCGACACGCTGGTGGTCTATGCCAAGACCGACCCGGATGCGGGATCGAAGGGGATCACCGCCTTCCTGATCGAGAAGTCGATGACGGGCTTCTCGACCAGCCCGCATTTCGACAAGCTCGGGATGCGCGGTTCGAACACTGCCGAGCTGATCTTCGAGGATGTCGAGGTGCCCTTCGAGAACATCCTCGGCGAAGAGGGCAAGGGCGTGCGGGTGCTGATGTCGGGCCTCGACTACGAGCGCGTGGTGCTCGCGGGGATCGGCACCGGCATCATGGCCGCCTGCCTCGACGAGGTGATGCCCTATCTCGCCGAGCGTCAGCAGTTCGGCAAGCCGATTGGCAGCTTCCAGCTCATGCAGGGCAAGATCGCCGACATGTACACGGCGATGAACTCGGCCCGCGCCTATGTCTACGAGGTGGCCAAGGCCTGCGACCGCGGCGATGTCACGCGCCAGGACGCGGCGGCCTGCTGTCTCTACGCGTCGGAGCAGGCGATGGTGCAGGCGCATCAGGCGGTGCAGGCGATGGGCGGCGCGGGATTTCTTGCCGATGCACCGGTCGCGCGGCTCTTCCGCGATGCCAAGCTCATGGAGATCGGGGCCGGCACCTCGGAGATCCGCCGGATGCTCGTCGGGCGCGAGCTCATGGCGGCGATGGACTGAGCGATGCAGCTCGTCGGGCCATGCGCGCAGCCGGTTGTTGCTGCGCCAGACGCAAAAAGGGGGCACGCGACGGTGCCCCCCGACACGATCCGCTTTGCGGGCGGTTCAGAACTTCAGGATGTAGGACACGCCGAACACCCAGGGGTCGACCTCGACCGTGCCGATGTCCGAGCCGTTGAGGTCGACGTCGAGGTCGATGTCCATGTAGCGCGCATCGACCCGCAGGGCGCTGCGCTCGTTCAGGGCGTAGTCGACGCCGAGATGGCCGGCGAGCCCCCAGCTGTCCTTGACGTCGAGACCCGAGATCTGCTGGTCTTCGAGGTCGAGAACGGTGGTATAGTTCACCCCGATGCCGGCAAAGGGCGTCCAGGCGGTGCCGGTGGGCACGTGGTAGTTCAGCGTCACGGTGGGCGGCAGGTGCTTCACCTTGACCACGTCGCCGCCGTTCAGCGCGACCTGGTGGGTGAAGGGGGTCGCGGCCAGCACCTCGATACCGAAGTTGTCGGCGAAGAAATACTCGAAGGTCAGCGACAGCTGGGTATCGTTGTCGACATCGACATCGAACGCGCCGCTCGCGAGCGAGCCGTTGTCATCGGCGGGATTGACCGTCGCAATGCCGAAACCGAGGGTCATGTCTCCCTTCGACTGGGCCATGGCGCCGGTCGCGGTGAGGGCCACGAGGGCCACTGCGGAGAGGAGTGTCGTCTTGTTCATCTTGTTCCCTTTCCAGGTCGCGCGTGCCGCCATTTGGCGCGTCTGCCCCGGGTGCGGGTTGATCTGAATCAAGCCGTGGTTTCAGGCGGTTGTGGTGTTGCAGATGGATCATATGCGTAGTCCTGTGCGCATCTTTGAGCGACCCCGGGCCGGGGCGTGACCGGGCGTGTCGCGATGGTTCTGCCGCTCGTGGCGCTTGCGGCCCTGCTGGCGGTTCTGGCCCTGCGTAACGGCCGGGAGGCAGCGGAGCTGACGGAGACGGACGTGATCGCGCTCTATGCCGAGCGCTACGCCGACGAGGGCGGTGCGCGCGGCGATTGCGTCGGGCGGCCGGGCGAGGGGGCGGTCTGGGTCGTGGTGACCTGCGACGGTGCGCCCGGGCGCATACGCTACGAGGCAGACCGGCTCGGAGGGCTGGTCGCCCGCAAGGAGGAGAGAGGGCCCGAGACATGATGCTCGACATGACACCAACGGCGGCGCGGCGGATGCTGCGCGATGGCCGCGATCACGCGGCGCTGCGGGACGGGTTCCGCTGGCCGGTGCCCGCGCGGCTGAACATGGCGGAGCAGGCCTGCGACGCCTGGGCGGCTGAGTACCCCGACCGGCCCGCCATCCTGGACATGCGCAGCGGCACGCTCGAGGTGGTGACCTACGGCGCGCTGCAGGCGCTGTCGCGGCGGGTCGAGGCATGGCTGCGCGCGCAGGGCGTGACCCGGGGCGACAGGGTGGGCGTGCTGCTGTCGCAGTCGCCGCTCTGCGCGGCGTCGCATGTGGCGGCGTGGCGGATGGGCGCGATTTCGGTGCCGCTGTTCAAGCTCTTCAAGCACGACGCGCTGGCCTCGCGGCTCGGCGACAGCGGCGCGCGGGTGGTGGTGACCGACGCGGAGGGCGTCGAGATGCTTGCGCCCTTCGGGCTCGAGACCGTGACCGAGGCGGGGCTGCCCGCCGATGGGGCGGTCGAGGCCGCCGCCGACACCGGCCCCGAGGACCCTGCGGTGATCATCTACACCAGCGGAACGACCGGCACCCCCAAGGGCGCGCTGCACGGACACCGGGTGCTGACCGGCCACCTCCCGGGGGTCGAGATGAGCCACGACCTGCTCGGGCAGGAGGGCGACGTGCTCTGGACTCCGGCGGACTGGGCCTGGATCGGCGGCCTTTTCGACGTGCTGATGCCGGGGCTTGCGCTCGGCGTGCCGGTGGTGGCGGCGCGGATGCCGCGTTTCGATGTCGACAACTGCCTGAAGATCTGCCGGGATGCCTCTGTCCGAAATGTCTTTTTCCCGCCTACGGCGCTGCGGATGCTGAAGGCCGAGGGCGCCGGGCTGCCGGGGCTGCGCTCGGTCGCCTCGGGCGGCGAGCCGCTGGGCGCCGAGATGCTCGCCTGGGGCCGAGAAGCCTTTGGCGTCGAGATCAACGAGTTCTACGGCCAGACCGAGTGCAACATGGTCGCGAGCTCCTGCGCGGCGCTTTTCCCGGCGCGTCCTGGCTGTATCGGGAAACCCGCGCCGGGTTTCGAGGTCGCGGTGATCGACGCCGAGGGCCGCGAGACCGACGGAGAGGGCGACGTGGCGGTGCGCCGGGGCGCGGGCTCGATGCTGCTGGAATACTGGCAGCGCCCGGATGAGACCGCGGCGAAGTTCCGGGGCGACTGGCTGGTCACCGGCGACCGCGGCACCTGGGAGGACGGCTACCTGCGCTTCGTGGGTCGCGAGGATGACGTCATCACCTCGGCCGGCTACCGCATCGGCCCCGCCGAGATCGAGGACTGTCTGCTCACCCACCCGGGTGTCGCGACGGTGGGCGTGGTCGGCAAGCCCGACCCGCTGCGCACCGAGATCGTCAAGGCCTACGTGGTCCGCAAGACGGGCAGCGCAGCCTCTGCCGAGGAGCTTCAGAAATGGGTCAAGGAAAGGCTCGCAGGATATTCGTATCCAAGGGAAATCGCCTTCGTGGAGGCGCTGCCGATGACGGTGACCGGCAAGGTGATCCGCAAGGAGCTGAAGGCCCGCGCGGCGGCGGAATGCGAGGTCGCGACATGAGGGCCACCCCGACGGGCGCGGCGCCGCTGCCGCGCCCCCACAAGCAATCGAATACGACCGGGCGACCGGTGCGACCGGAGGTCATGCGATGAAGCTGCAGTCCCAGATCATTCCCGGCTCGGAGGATTTCGAGGCCAACCGCAGGGCGCACCAGGACGCGCTGAAGGTGGTGCGCGAAGCCGCCGAGGCCGCCGCCGCCGGTGGCGGTGCCAAGTCCCGCGACCGGCACCTGTCGCGGGGCAAGATGCTCCCGCGCGAACGGGTGGCGAACCTGCTCGATCCGGGCTCGCCGTTTCTCGAGATCGGCGCCACGGCAGCGCACGGCATGTATGACGGCGCCGCCCCCGCGGCGGGGGTCATCGCCGGCATCGGCCGGGTGCAGGGGCGCGAGGTCATGGTGGTGTGCAACGATGCCACCGTGAAGGGCGGCACCTACTACCCGATGAGCGTCAAGAAGCACCTGCGCGCGCAGGAGATCGCCGAGGAGAACGGCCTGCCCTGCGTCTACCTCGTGGACAGTGGCGGCGCCAACCTGCCCAACCAGGACGAGGTCTTTCCCGACCGCGACCACTTCGGCCGGATCTTCTACAACCAGGCGCGCATGAGCGCCAAGGGGATCGCCCAGATCGCCGTGGTGATGGGGTCGTGCACGGCGGGCGGCGCCTACGTGCCGGCGATGTCGGACGTGACCATCATCGTGAAGGAGCAGGGCACGATCTTCCTTGCCGGACCGCCGCTGGTGAAGGCGGCCACGGGCGAGGTGGTGAGCGCCGAGGATCTCGGCGGCGGCGACGTGCACACGCGGCTGTCTGGGGTGGCCGATTACCTTGCCGAGGACGACGCGCACGCGCTGGCGCTGGCGCGCCGCGCGGTGGGCTCGCTTGGACCGCTGGGCGGCAAGGCCTCGGGGCGCGAGACGCCCGAGGCGCCGGCCTACGACCCTGACGAGCTCTTCGGCGTGGTGCCTGCCGACCTGCGCACGCCCTATGACATTCGCGAGGTGATCGCGCGCGTGGTCGACGGCTCGCGTTTCGACGAGTTCAAGCCGCGCTACGGCGAGACGCTGGTCACCGGCTTTGCCCATGTCGACGGCTGGCCCGTGGGGATCGTCGCCAACAACGGCGTGCTGTTCTCGGAGGCCGCGCAGAAGGGCGCGCATTTCGTCGAGCTGTGCTCGCAGCGCAAGATCCCGCTGGTGTTCCTGCAGAATATCACCGGCTTCATGGTCGGCCGCAAGTACGAGAACGAGGGCATTGCCCGGCACGGCGCCAAGATGGTGACGGCGGTGGCGACGACCTCGGTGCCGAAGATCACCATGCTGGTCGGCGGCTCCTTCGGGGCCGGCAACTACGGCATGGCGGGGCGGGCCTACCAGCCGCGCTTCCTCTGGACCTGGCCGAACAGCCGGATCTCGGTCATGGGCGGCGAGCAGGCGGCGGGTGTGCTCGCGACCGTGAAGCGCGACGCCATCGAGCGGGGGGGCGACAGCTGGACCGAGGAAGAGGAGGCGGCCTTCAAGCGGCCGACCATCGAGATGTTCGAACGCCAGTCGCATCCGCTCTACGCCTCGGCGCGCCTCTGGGACGATGGCATCGTCGATCCGCGCAAGACCCGCGAGGTGCTGGCGCTGTCGCTGTCGGCGGCGCTGAACGCGCCTATCGAGGAGACCCGCTTTGGCGTGTTCCGGATGTGATCATGGCGTCGAGGCGGGGCGATGACCGCGGCGCTGCAGGCGGCGCTGGCCCGCTGGCCGGGGGCGCAGAGCTACCGGCCCGGGGATTCGGCCGAGCTCAACGCGGAGATCCTTGCGCTGATGCGGTCGGGGCGGAAGCGGGCGAGCTGCGAGGCCTGGGCGGTGTTCGACGAGGGCCAAGAGGCGCTGCCCGTGGTGGGGTGCGTGGACATCGTGCTCGACTGGGGCGGTGCGCCTGCGCTGGCGACGCGGACGCTCGAGGTGCTGCGGGTGCCGTTTGCGGAGATGACCAAGGAGATGGCGGCGGAGCAGGGCGAGTTCACCGATCTCGCCCACTGGCGGCGCGGCTACGAGGCGTATCTCACCCGCTCGGGGCGGTTCGCGCCGGACGTGGCGATGATGCTGGAGCGCTTCGAGGTGGTGGAGGATCTGGCGCGATGACGGATGTTGCATGGGGGCTGCTGCCCCCCGCGCGCCAGGGCGCGCTCGCCCCGGAGTTTTCCGGGCAAGATGAAGAGACTGGGACCGAGGAGGTCGGAGATGTTTGACACGGTGCTGATTGCCAACCGGGGCGAGATCGCCTGCCGGGTGACGGAGACGGCGCGGGCCATGGGACTGCGCTGCATCGCGGTCCATTCCGAGGCCGACGCGGGGGCGAAACATGTGGCGATGGCTGACGAGGCGGTCTGCATCGGGGGCGCGGCGCCCTCCGAGAGCTACCTGCGCGGCGACCGCATCATCGAGGCCGCGCTTGAGACCGGCGCAGGGGCGATCCACCCGGGCTACGGCTTCCTGTCGGAGAACCCCGATTTCGTCGAGGCGGTTGAGGCGGCGGGGCTGGTCTTCGTCGGTCCGCCGGCCTCCGCGATCCGGGCGATGGGGCTGAAGGACGCGGCCAAGCGGCTGATGGCGGAGGCCGGCGTTCCCGTGGTGCCGGGCTACCACGGCGACCGGCAGGAACCGGCGTTCCTTGCCGGCGAGGCCGAGGCCATCGGCTACCCGGTGCTGATCAAGGCGGTCGCCGGCGGCGGCGGCAAGGGGATGCGGCTGGTCGAGCGGCCGGAGGATTTCGCCGAGGCGCTGAAGAGCGCGCAGTCGGAGGCGCGCGGCGCCTTCGGCAACCCCGCAGTGCTCATCGAGAAATTCGTGCAGAAGCCGCGCCACATCGAGGTGCAGGTCTTTGGCGACGGCACCCGGGCGGTGCATCTCTTCGAGCGGGATTGCTCGTTGCAGCGGCGCCACCAGAAGGTGATCGAGGAGGCGCCCGCGCCGGGCATGACCGACGAGATGCGGCAGGCGATGGGGGCGGCGGCGGTGCGCGCGGCCGAGGCCATCGGCTACAGCGGCGCCGGCACGGTGGAGTTCATCGTCGACGGCAGCCGGGGACTGCGGCCGGACGGCTTCTGGTTCATGGAGATGAACACGCGGCTGCAGGTGGAGCATCCGGTGACCGAGGCGATCACCGGTGTCGACCTGGTGGAATGGCAGCTGCGGGTGGCGGCGGGCGAGCCGCTACCGGCGGCGCAGGCGGACCTGACGATCACCGGCCATGCCTTCGAGGCACGGCTCTATGCCGAGGACGTGCCGGCGGGTTTCCTGCCGGCGACGGGGCGGCTGGGGCATCTGGCCTTTCCGCCGGGGCTGCGCTCGGACAGCGGGGTGCGCGCCGGCGACGTGATCTCGCCGCATTACGACCCGATGATCGCGAAGCTGATCGTGCACGGGGCCACGCGCGAGATCGCGCTGCGCCGGCTTGCGCGCGGGCTCGAGGAGACGCAGGTGGCCGGCACGGTCACAAACCTCGCGTTTCTCGGCGCGCTGGCCCGGCACGACGGGTTCGCGGCCGGCGAGGTCGACACGGGGCTCATCGCCCGGGATCTCGACGCGCTGACCGAGGTGCCGGAGCTGCCCCCGCGCGCGGTGGCGCAGGCGGCGCTGGTGGCGGCGGGGCTCGTCGGGGAAGCCGGGGCGCAGACCGGCTTCGCCCTGTGGGCGCCGCTGTCCCGGACGTTGCTGCTCACCGAGGGCGACGACATCCATTCGGTGGTGTTGCGGGCAGACGGCCCGGATCGCGCGACGCTGGTCGTGGCCGGGACCGAAGTCGCGGCCGAGCGCATCGACGGCGCCTGGCGTTTCGACGGCCATCCGGCGGTGCCGATGGTGCAACAGGGGCGCGAGATCACGCTCTTCGGTCGGGTCGGGCGCAGCTTCCGCGTGACCGACCCGCTGGAGGGGGCCGCGGCCGCCGGCGCGGGCAGCGACGTGATCGAGGCGCCGATGCCGGGCAAGGTCGTCTCGGTGATGGCCGAGGCGGGGCAGGCCGTGAGCGCCGGCGACCGGCTCGCGGTGCTCGAGGCGATGAAGATGGAGCACACGCTCACCGCCGCTCGTGACGGCGTGGTCGCCGAGGTGCTGGTGCAGGCCGGGGCCCAGGTCGAGGCGGGGGCGCCGCTCATCCGGCTGGAAGAGGATGCAGGGGAGACGGCGGCATGATCCGGCTGCACCATGTGCCGGAGTCGCGCTCGATGCGGGTGCTCTGGCTGCTCCACGAACTGGACGTGCCATTCGAGCTGGTGCTGCGGCCTTTCGACAAGTCGCTGCGGTCACCGGACTACCTGAGCCTGTCACCGGCGGGTCGGGTGCCGGCGCTGGAGATCGAGGGCGAGCGGATGTTCGAGAGCCTCGCGATGATGGAGTATCTCTGCGAGTGCTACCCCGACGCCGGGTTGGGGCGCGCACCCGGGGCGCCGGACCGCATGGGCTGGCTGAGCTGGCTGCATTTCGCCGAGACCATCAGCCAGCATGCGGCGGCGCTGACGCAACAGCACATCATGCTGCGCGAGGATCACATGCGGTCGCCGATCATCATGCAACTCGAGGCGAAGCGGCTGGAGAAATGCTACGCGGCGCTCGAGGCGCGGCTTTCGGCCCCCGTGGAGCGGCGGGATTACGTGCTGACCTCGGGTTTCACGGCCTGTGACATCGCGCTGGGGCAGGCGGTCTACATGGCGCGGCATTTCGCCCGGATCGAGGCGTTCCCGGAGGTGTCCGCCTGGTACGATCGGATCACCGAACGCCCGGGGTTCCGGCGGAGCCTGCCGGACGCGGACGAGCGGCTCTACGCCCGCGACTTCTACGCCCCGTGGGAGGCGTGATCCGGCGGCGCGCGCCTGTGGCGGACGGCTCGGGTGGGCGCCGGTGGTAAGGGCGGTGTGCCGGGGGCGGCGTGGCGCGGGTGTGCGGCAGAGCGGAAAGGAGCGGTTAGGATATGAGCGAACGGGTCGAGATCTTCGAGGTGGGTCCGCGCGACGGCCTGCAGAACGAAGCACGGCAGATCCCGGTGGCGGAGAAGATCGCGTTGGTCGATTGCCTTGGCCGCGCGGGCTTCCGGCGCATCGAGTGCGCGAGCTTCGTGAGCCCGAAGTGGGTTCCGCAGATGGCAGACTCGGGCGACGTGCTGGCCGGGATCACCCGGGTGCCCGGCGTCTCGTATGCGGCGCTCACGCCCAACATGAAGGGCTTCGAGGCGGCAATGGCGGCGGGCGCCGACGAGGTGGCGATCTTCGGCTCGGCCTCGGAGGGCTTCAGCCGCGCCAACATCAACGCCAGCATCGCCGAGAGCCTCGAGCGCTTCCGCCCCGTGGCCGAGGCCGCGACGGCGCGCGGGGTGCCGGTCAGGGGGTATGTTTCCTGCGTGGTCGAATGCCCCTACGACGGCGCGGTTGCGCCGGAGGAGGTGGCACGGGTCGTGGGGGCCCTGCGAGAGATGGGCTGCTACGAGATCTCGCTTGGCGACACCATCGGGCGGGGCACACCGGAGGCGGTGGACGCGATGCTTGCGGCGGTGCTGGGCGCCGTGCCGGCTGCGCGGCTCGCGGGCCATTTCCACGACACCGCCGGGCGGGCGCTCGAGAACATCGAGGTGGCGCTTGAGCGCGGGCTTCGGGTCTTCGACGCGGCGGTGGGCGGCCTGGGCGGATGCCCCTATGCCCCCGGCGCGGCCGGCAACGTGGCGACCGAGGCGGTGGCGGCGCGGCTCGAGGTGCTCGGATACGAAACCGGGCTCGACATGGCGGTTCTCGAGGAGGCCGCCGCGTTGGCCCGGGCGATGCGCGGGTGAGCGTGCGGCCGGTGCCGGGGCGGGACGCGGACTGCGCAGGGGAATGCGTGCCTGCGGCCGGGGATATGTTGCGGCCTCAGAAGGTTGTGCCGTCCCGCCATGCGGCGGAGCGGATCGAGGAATGAACGGAGGGATGAGCATGGAGCTGATCGAGGTGGCGCGCGACGCGCGCGGGGTGGCGACGCTGCGGCTGGCGCGGGCGGAGAAGCACAACGCGCTGTCGGCGCAGATGATGACCGAGCTCGAGGCAGCGGCCAGGGCGCTGGCCGAAGACGATGACGTCCGGGTCGTGGTGCTGGCCGCCGACGGGCCGACCTTCTGCGCGGGCGGAGATCTTGCCTGGATGCGCGAGCAGTTCGGCATGGACGCGGAGACGCGCAAGCGCGAGTCGCGGCGCATCGCCACCGCGCTCGATGCGCTGGCCGCGCTGCCGCAGCCGCTCATCGGGCGGGTGCAGGGCAACGCCTTCGGCGGCGGTCTGGGGCTGATCGCGGTCTGCGACGTGGTAATCGGCGTGACCGGTCTGAAGCTCGGCTTTACCGAGACCCGGCTGGGGCTAATCCCGGCGAACATCGGGCCCTACGTCATCGCCCGCATGGGGGCGGCGCGGGCGCGGCGGGTCTTCATGTCGGCGCGGATCTTCGACGCCGAGGAGGCGGTGAGGCTCGACCTTCTGGCGCGCGCCGTGGCGCCGGAAGAGCTTGACGACGCGGTCGAGGCGGAGGTGCGGCCCTATCTCTCCTGTGCGCCCCTCGCCGTGCGCGAGGCCAAGGCACTGCTGAACACGCTGGCCGGGACGGTCACGCCGGCGCAGGTGGACCTCTCGATCGACGCGCTCGCAGACCGCTGGGAAAGCGACGAGGCGCGCGATGGGATCGCGGCCTTCTTCGAGAAGCGCAAGGCGCCCTGGGTCTGAGTGAGCCGGCCCGGACATGGGGGACAGCCCGGGCCGGACCGCCGGGCGATCTGCCGGTGAACAGGGACTGCCGGCAGGCGGGACGACCACGGCTGCGCCCAGCCGGTCGAGGCCTGCTGGCACAGATGCCGCGTCACCGTGGCGCGATTGTTCCGCGCGCGGCAGGGCAGTAGGCTCGACGTGGCGCAACGAGGGCCGGCATGACCATCCAGATCGCACATCTCCATGCGACGCTCTGCCTTGGCATCGTCTTCTTCCATCTGGCGCTGATCTTCGGGGCGCCTTGGGGGAACTGGGCTCTGGTCGGCCACTCGGACGGCGCGCTGTCCGCCGGCGCGCGCATGGCGGCGGCGCTTTCGGTGCCGGTGCTGCTTTTAATGGCACTTGCCATCGTTTCGGCCGCGGGCTTTCCGCTGGGCTGGCCCCGGTGGACCGGATGGGCCGCGCTCGCGGGGCAGGGCGCCTCGGCCGGGGTGAGTCTGTTCGCGCGCTCAACCGCCGAACGCCGTCTCTGGGGGCCGCTGGGCCTCGTGATGACGGCGATGGCGCTCGTGGTGATGACGGGCTGAGCAGCGGGCTTTCGTGCGACGGTATGCAAACGTCGACGAAAAAAATGCCGAATTGTCAGGCAGTCACCGTTCATTTCCCGACAAGCTGTTCAAAATTCACCAGTTTTGCCGCTGCTGAATATCCCGTGAGCTTGTTGACCCCGTCCCGTGCTGGCGATAAGTCACGGAGAGCAAGGCAACATCGCCAAGGTCTCCGCGCCGGTCGGACGGCGCGCCTCGCTAAAGGAGCCAGCAAGTGGAAGAGATGCTGCGGGAGTACCTCCCGATCCTCGTATTCCTTGCCGTAGCCATCGCGCTCGGTGCCATTCTCATCCTCGCTGCCGTCGTCCTCGCCGTGCGCCATCCCGACCCCGAAAAGGTCTCGGCCTACGAATGCGGTTTCAACGCCTTCGATGACGCAAGGATGAAATTCGACGTCCGGTTCTACCTGGTGTCGATCCTCTTCATCATCTTCGATCTCGAGATCGCCTTCCTGTTCCCCTGGGCCACCGCCTTCAAGGACGTGAGCATGGTCGGGTTCTGGTCGATGATGGTGTTCCTGGCGGTGCTGACCATCGGCTTTGCCTACGAATGGAAGAAAGGGGCGCTGGAATGGGAGTGATGACCGGGGCGAACACCGCCGGAGGTGACCGCGAGGTCGCGACCCAGGCGCTGAACCGCGAACTCAGCGACAAGGGGTTCCTGCTGACCTCGGTCGACGATGTCATCAACTGGGCGCGCACCGGCTCGCTGCACTGGATGACCTTCGGTCTGGCCTGTTGCGCGATCGAGATGATGCAGTCCTCGATGCCGCGTTACGACCTCGAGCGCTTCGGCACCGCGCCGCGCGCTTCGCCGCGCCAGTCGGACCTGATGATCGTCGCGGGCACGCTGACCAACAAGATGGCTCCGGCCCTGCGCAAGGTCTACGACCAGATGCCCGAGCCGCGTTACGTGATCTCGATGGGCTCCTGCGCAAATGGCGGTGGCTATTACCACTACAGCTATTCCGTGGTGCGCGGCTGCGACCGCGTCGTGCCGGTCGACATCTACGTTCCGGGGTGCCCGCCGACGGCAGAGGCGCTGCTTTACGGCCTGATGGCCCTGCAGAAAAAGATCCGCCGCACCGGCACGATCGTGCGCTGAGGCGGGGAGGAAACAGATGACGCAAGCACTCGACGAACTCGGCGGTCACCTCGAGCTCAAGCGGCCGGACTGCGTGCTCGGCTGGACCGTGACCTTCGGCGAACTGACCATCGACGTGGCGCCCGCGAACCTTCCCGGATTCGTGGAATTCCTCAAGACCGACCCGTCCTGCCGGTTCTCGACCCTCGTGGACATCACGGCGGTCGACTACCCGGAGCGGCCCAAGCGCTTCGACATGGTCTACCACTTCCTGTCGATGTATCAGAACCACCGCATCCGGCTGCGCCTCGCGGTGCGCGAGGACGAGGTCGTGCCGTCGATCACCTCGATCCATCCCTCGGCCAACTGGTTCGAGCGCGAGGTCTTCGACATGTTCGGCATCGTCTTCTCGGGCCACCCGGACCTGCGGCGCATCCTGACCGACTACGGCTTCCGCGGCCATCCGCTGCGCAAGGACTTCCCGACCACGGGCTATGTCGAGGTGCGCTACGACGAAGAGCTCAAGCGCGTCGTCTACGAGCCGGTGAACCTCGTGCAGGAATATCGGCAGTTCGATTTCATGTCGCCCTGGGAAGGCGCAGACTACATTCTTCCCGGCGACGAGAAGGCGGAGACGAAATGAGCCGCCAGCCCACAGATGCCGTGATTTTCCGCGTGGAGAATTTCGGCCCCGCGAGACAGGAGGTCTGAGATGATGGACGGCTCCAAATTCGACGACGGTAGCGTGGACGCGCTCTCCGGCGAGCAGAAGATCCGCAACTTCAACATCAACTTCGGCCCGCAGCACCCTGCGGCGCACGGCGTGCTGCGCCTCGTGCTGGAGCTCGACGGCGAGATCGTCGAGCGTTGCGACCCGCACATCGGCCTGCTGCACCGCGGCACCGAGAAGCTGATGGAAAGCCGCACCTACCTGCAGAACCTGCCGTATTTCGACCGGCTCGACTACGTCGGCACGATGAACCAGGAACACGCCTGGTGTCTTGCGATCGAGAAGCTTACCGGCACCGAGGTGCCGCGCCGCGCGCAGCTGATCCGCGTGCTCTATTGCGAGATCGGCCGCATCCTGAACCACCTGCTGAACGTGACCACGCAGGCCATGGACGTCGGCGCCCTGACGCCGCCGCTCTGGGGGTTCGAGGAGCGCGAGAAGCTGATGACCTTCTACGAGCGCGCCTGCGGGGCGCGCCTGCACGCGGCCTACTTCCGCCCCGGTGGCGTTCACCAGGACCTGCCGCCGGCGCTGATCGACGATCTCCTCACCTGGTGCGAAGAGTTCCCCGCGCGGCTCAAGGACATCGACGACCTGCTGACCGAGAACCGGATCTTCAAGCAGCGGAACGCCGACATCGGCATCGTGTCCGAGGAAGAGATCCAGATGCACGGTTACTCCGGCATCATGGTGCGCGGCTCGGGCTTCGCATGGGACCTGCGCCGCGCGCAGCCCTACGAATGCTACGACGAGTTCGAATTCCAGATCCCCGTCGGCAAGAACGGCGACTGCTATGACCGCTACCTCGTCCGCATGGCCGAGATGCGCGAGAGCGTAAAGATCATGGTGCAGGCGCTCGAGAAGCTGAAGATGCCCGAGAACCAGGGCGACGTGCTGGCACGCGGGAAGCTGACGGCGCCGAAGCGGTCCGAGATGAAGACCTCGATGGAGGCGCTCATCCACCACTTCAAGCTCTACACCGAGGGTTTCCACGTTCCGGCGGGCGAGGTCTACGCCGCCGTCGAGGCGCCCAAGGGCGAGTTCGGCGTCTACCTCGTGTCCGACGGCACCAACAAGCCCTACCGGGCAAAGCTGCGGGCGCCGGGCTTCCTGCACCTGCAGTCGATGGACCATGTCTGCAAGAACCACCAGCTTGCCGACGTGGCGGCCATCCTCGGCTCGCTCGACATCGTGTTCGGCGAGGTCGACCGCTGAGGCGGCTCTGAAACATGCGGCGTGTGGCGCAGGGGCGCCGCGTGCCGACCGGCGCCCGCGCCGCAACAAGGAAAAGCATTTGGGGACCGTGATGCTCAAGAAAAGCCTGGCGCTTCTGCCGTTCATCGCAACCGCCGGCTGCCTGGCGATTCCGCCGCAGGGCACCGACGACGCCGATCTCGCGGCATTCGACGAGGCCGTGACCTCGGTCGGGTGTTCGCTCGAGCGCGAGTCCGATTACCTGCCGGTCGAGCTGCAGACCGGTCTGGATCGCCCGACGATCCAGAAGATCGCGCAGTATCGCATCAACGCCGGGGACGGCATCAGCACCGAGACGGGCGGCTTCCGGCTGACCTCCGGCGCCTGCGATCCCGCGGCGACCACGCCCGCCGCGGCGCCCGAGACCGACATCGTCGCCGAGACCGACACTGCCGACAGCGCGGGCTGACCGGCCCGCCGGGGCGGAGCCGTCCCTATGACACGGGCCGAGAGGCCCCCGCGCCCGGCGCGGACCCGACAACATAAACAGAGGCCATCCGACTGATGCTTCGCCGTCTTCATCCCGAACAGCCCGAGAGCTTCGCTTTCACCCCTGCCAATCTGGAATGGGCCGAAGCGCAGCTGACCAAATATCCCGAAGGCCGCCAGGCAAGCGCGGTGATCCCGCTGCTGTGGCGCGCCCAGGAGCAGGAAGGCTGGCTGTCGCGGCCGGCGATCGAGACGGTCGCCGAGATGCTCGATCTCGCCTATATCCGCGTGCTCGAGGTCGCGACCTTCTACTTCATGTTCCAGCTCAAGCCGGTGGGTTCGGTCGCGCATATCCAGATCTGTGGCACCACCACCTGCATGATCTGCGGTGCCGAGGACCTGATGGCGGTCTGCAAGGAAAAGATCGCGCCCAAGGCCCACATGGTCTCGGACGACGGCAAGTTCTCCTGGGAAGAGGTCGAGTGCCTCGGCGCCTGCGCCAACGCGCCGATGGCCCAGATCGGCAAGGATTACTACGAGGATCTGACCGCCGATCGTCTCGGCGAGATCATCGACGAACTGGCCGCCGGCAAGGTGCCGCAGCCCGGCTCGCAGACCGGCCGTTATTCCTCGGAACCGGCGGGTGGCCCGGTGGTGCTGACCGCGCATGTCGAGGGCCGGCCCGAGCACAACGCCTCGGTCGCGCTCGCGGTCGAGCTTCAGGACACGATCAAGCGGATCGACGGCTCCGAGGTGCCACTGCGCACGCCGTGGCATGACCGGTCGGATGAAAAGGGTGATGTGACCCCCGACACCCACGCTCCGAAGCTCTCGGAAGGGGCGACGGCAGGCGAGACCGGCGTCGACAAGCGCGAAGCCCCGGTGGAACCCTCGGGCAAGGTCGAGTCTCCGGTCGAAGACGCCACGACCGAGGCACGGGCCGCAGAAGACGCAACCGTCGGCACGAAGCCCGCGCTGCTCGACGCTCCGCGCGAGGGCGGGGCGGACGATCTCAAGATGCTCAAGGGCGTGGGGCCGAAGCTCGAGGAAACCTGCCACGAGCTCGGGATCTTCCACTACGATCAGATTGCCAACTGGAGCGCAGAGGAGGTCGCCTGGGTCGATGACAACCTGCAAGGGTTCAAGGGCCGGGTGACGCGCGACAACTGGGTGGAGCAGGCCAGGAAGCTGGCCGCCGGGGGCGAGCCGGATGACTCGTCGGAGAACGCGGGAGGCGCCGAATGACGAGGACGGATCCCTCCTGCACCTGTTGCTGAGGGGGGACTAAGGGGATGACGGACACGGTGATGGACGGAGCCTGCAAGCGCAACTGCTGGATCGGGGCCGGTGTGGTCGGGCTGGTCGTGGCATTGTTCGCGCTTGGAGCACACAAGGGGATCGTCGCGGCGATCCTGCTGGGTGTCCTGACGGCGGCGCTGCTTGGCGCGCTGCTGGTCTGGATGGTCTGCGCCCCGGTTCCGAAACTTGCGCCGCGCAAGCCGTCCGCCCCGGAGGCCGCACCGTCCTCGAACGCCGCTGCCGCTGCACCCCTGGCACAAGCCGCGCCCGAGCCCGCCGCCGAAGCCTCCGCGCCGAAGACGGCAGATGAGGTCGCGCCGGACAGCGCACCGGCGCCCGAAACCGGCGAAAGCGCATCGGTGGTGAAGCCGTCGAAGCCGCTGCCGGGCGAGGCCGATCTCGACAGCCGCAAGGGCAGCTGGCGATACGAGCCCGACGCGACGACGGGCGATGACACGGTCGAGGCCGAGGGCAGCAAGCCCGAGGCCCTCTCGGCCCCCCGCGAGGGCGGCGCCGACGACCTGAAGGAAATCAAGGGCGTGGGCCCGAAGCTGGAGACGCTGCTGCACGAGCATGGCATCTTCCACTTCGAGCAGATCGCCGGCTGGGGCGCCGAGGAGGTGGCCTGGATGGATGCCAACCTGCAGGGCTTCCGGGGCCGCGTGTCCCGCGACGACTGGGTCGGGCAGGCAAAGATTCTGGCGGCGGGTAGCGAGACCGAGTTCTCGCAGCGCGTCGACGACGGCGAGGTCTACTGAGACCTCGACAGCACAAGCGCTCCGGGCGGCTGGCCCGTGTGGGGCAGGACGATGACAGGCAAACGGGCAGGGGCCCGACCGGTGCCGTGACAGGCGCCGTTTCTACGCCCCGGGACCCACGGAGGCCGAAGGCATGAACGACCGAGACCGCCACGACCGGCAAGGGCGCATCATCGCGCTCGTGATCGCCGGGACCGGGCTGGCCTGGGTCGCCGCCATGGCGGCGGGCAACGCGCTGGACTGGAGCCAGCGCACACGGGCTTTCTTCGACCTGGCGGCACTCGCCGGGTTCGGGACGGCGATTTGGATGATCTACGGGCTCTGGCGCGCGCGCCAGAAGGACAAGGACTGATGCGATGCTGAAGGACGAGGACCGCATTTTCACCAATCTCTACGGCATGCACGACCGCACGCTGCAGGGAGCGAAGAAGCGTGGACACTGGGACGGGACCGCCGGGCTCATCGACAAGGGCCGTGACTGGATCATCGAGGAGATGAAGGCCAGCGGGCTGCGTGGCCGTGGCGGCGCGGGCTTCCCGACGGGCCTCAAGTGGTCCTTCATGCCCAAGGAGAACGACGGCCGGCCGCACTACCTGGTCATCAACGCCGACGAATCCGAGCCCGCGACCTGCAAGGACCGCGAGATCATGCGGCACGATCCGCATACGCTGATCGAGGGTGCGCTGATCGCGTCGTTCGCGATGGGCGCGCATGCCTCCTACATCTACATCCGCGGCGAATACATCCGCGAGAAGGAAGCGCTGCAGGCCGCCATCGACGAGGCCTACGACGCCGGCATGATCGGCAAGAACGCCTGTGGCACCGGCTGGGACTTCGACCTCTACCTGCACCACGGCGCCGGCGCCTACATCTGCGGCGAGGAAACCGCGCTGATCGAGAGCCTCGAGGGCAAGAAGGGCATGCCGCGCATGAAGCCGCCGTTCCCGGCGGGCGCGGGTCTCTACGGCTGCCCGACCACGGTGAACAACGTCGAATCCATCGCGGTGGTACCGACGATCCTGCGCCGTGGCGCCAGCTGGTTCTCGGGCTTCGGGCGCAAGAACAACTCGGGCACCAAGCTCATGGGCCTCACCGGCCACGTGAACACGCCCTGCGTCTTCGAAGAGGAAATGTCGCTCTCGGTGCGCGAGATCATCGAGAAGCACGGTGGCGGCATCCGCGGCGGCTGGGACAATCTCAAGGCGATCATCCCCGGCGGTGCGTCCTGCCCGATCCTGCCGAAGGCCAGCCTCGAGGACGCGATCTTCGACTTCGACTGGATGCGCGAGAACAAGTCGAGCTTCGGCACCGGCTGCATGATCGTGATGGACAACTCCACCGACGTGATCAAGGCGGTCTGGCGCCTGTCGAGCTTCTTCAAGCACGAGAGCTGCGGCCAGTGCACTCCGTGCCGCGAGGGCACCGGCTGGATGATGCGCGTGCTGCAGCGTCTCGCCACCGGCGAGGCCGAGGTCGAGGAAATCGACATGCTGCTCGACGTGACCAAGCAGGTCGAGGGCCACACCATCTGCGCGCTTGGCGACGCGGCGGCCTGGCCGATCCAGGGTCTCATCCGGCACTTCCGCGAAGAGATCGAGGACCGCATCAAGGCCAAGAAGACTGGCCGCATGGGCGCGATGGCGGCCGAGTGATCGTGGCGCGGGCGGCAACATATCCCCTGATGCGCGGCGGCGCGCTGGTGGCCTGCGTTCTGCTGGCGGCCTGCGGCGCGCCGGCGTCGAACGGCAACGGCAGCGCCCCGCAGGCTGGCCGCGCGCCGGGCGCCTCGGCGCCGCTGGCCGAGCGGTGGGAATATCGCGTTGTGACCATCGGCGTTGCCGAACGCATCGCCGATGCCTGCTACGGGCAGGGCATCTCGATGGCGCCGTCGCCCTGGACCGGCGCGGTCAACCGCGCCACCGAAGAGCTGGCGGCAGGCGGCGCCGACCGCGCCGCGCTGAACGCGGTCTATACCGCGCATGACTTCAACAACTCCAGCGCGCAGGCCGAGGCCTATCTCGCCGCACGCGGGGCGGTTCCGGGCCAGCCGGAAACCCTTTGCCCGGTGGGCGAGGCGGAAATTGCGCAGGGCTCCGACGTGGGGCAACTCCTGCAGAAACTGTGACGGAAGCGGTGGGTGACGTGAAAACAGGGATCGGCATCAGGACCATGGCGCTGCTGGCCTTCGCGGGCGCCGGCCTTGCGGGCTGCGGCATCTTTGGCGGCGACGACAACAGCTACGTCTACCAGGGCGTGACCTTCGCCGGCGACGCGAAGGCCCTGAGCGGGGACAGGGCCAGCTTCGTGTCCACCGCGGGCCCGGCCAGCGCGTCGCTCGAGGGGGCCATCGGCGGCGCCCGTTTCGAGGGCACCAAATACTGCATCGACTATCTCGGCACGTCCGACATCGCGTGGACGGTGGGGCCCGACACCCCGGCCGCGCAGATCCCGGTGCAGGACGACGAGGTGCGGCTTTCGGGGACCTGCCTCGAATGAGCGAGCGAACCGTCATATCCGGCGGTCACGATCGCGGTTATTGCATGACCGTGCATGGTCTTCCCATGTCTTCGGGAGTAGGGAGGCGCAGAACCGCGCCTCGTAACACCGCGAACGGGAGACACGCGATGCAAGGGATCAAACCGCTTCTGCTGGCCGCCATGATCGGCACCACGGCCCTGCCGGCCGCTGCAACCGCGAAGCCGCCACTGGGCGAGGTCAAGGCGGTGCACGACGGGCTGCTCGCCGTGGGAATCGCCGACGAGATCCGCAAGACCTGCGGCAACATCGGTGCGCGCATGATCGCCGCCTACAGCTTCCTCGGGGATCTGAAGGGCAAGGCGCGCGCGCTCGGCTACAGCGACGACGAGATCGAGGACTACGTGACCTCGAAGGACGAGAAGAAGAAATACCGTGCCGAGGGCGAGGCCTGGCTTCAGGCGCGCGGCGTGACGCTGGGCGAGGAAGCCGGTTACTGCCGCGTCGGGCGCGAGGAAATCGAGAGGGGCTCGCAGATCGGCGCGCTCCTGAGGGCGTGGTGATGCGGCGCGCCGCTTCGGAAATTGCCCGCACCATGTCCGGGCCGGCGCGTGAGCCGGCCGCGAGGAAATTCTGTCTGGGAAGATGCCAATGACTGACCTGCGCAAGATCATCATCGACGGAAAAGAGCTGGAGGTCGATCCGGCCATGACGCTTCTGCAGGCCTGCGAGGAGGCCGGGATCGAGGTGCCGCGGTTCTGCTACCATGAGCGCCTGTCGATCGCCGGCAACTGCCGCATGTGCCTTGTCGAAGTGGTGGGCGGTCCGCCGAAGCCCGCCGCCTCCTGCGCGATGCAGGTCAAGGACATGCGCCCGGGACCGGACGGCCAGCCGCCGGTGGTCAAGACGAACTCGCCCATGGTCAAGAAGGCCCGCGAGGGGGTGATGGAGTTCCTGCTCATCAACCACCCGCTCGACTGCCCGATCTGCGACCAGGGCGGCGAATGCGACCTGCAGGACCAGGCGATGGCCTACGGTGTCGACTTCTCGCGCTATCGCGAGCCGAAGCGTGCCGTGGACGACCTGGACCTCGGCCCGCTCGTCGGCACGCACATGACGCGCTGCATTTCCTGCACCCGCTGCGTGCGCTTCACCACCGAGGTCGCCGGCATCAGCCAGATGGGCCAGACCGGACGGGGCGAGGATGCCGAGATCACCTCGTATCTCAACGAGACGCTCGACTCGAACCTGCAGGGCAACATCATCGACCTGTGCCCGGTGGGCGCGCTGGTCTCGAAGCCCTACGCCTTCACCGCGCGTCCGTGGGAACTGACCAAGACCGAATCCATCGACGTGATGGATGCGCTCGGCTCGAACATCCGCGTCGACACCAAGGGCCGCGAAGTGATGCGCTTCCTGCCGCGCAACAACGATGGCGTGAACGAGGAATGGCTTTCCGACAAGTCGCGCTTCGTCTGGGACGGCCTGCGCCGCCAGCGTCTCGACAAGCCCTACATCCGCGAGAACGGCAAGCTGCGCCCGGCCACCTGGCCCGAGGCGCTGACCAAGGCCGCCGAGGCGATGAAGGGGGCCAAGAAGGTCGCAGGCCTCGTGGGCGATCTCGCCCCGGTGGAAGCGGCGTTCTCGCTCAAGCGCATGATCGAGGGCCTGGGCGGCGCGGTCGAGTGCCGCACGGACGGTGCCAAGCTGCCCGCCGGCAACCGGTCGGGCTATGTCGGCAACGCCTCCATCGAGGATCTCGACACCGCGAAGTTCGTGCAGCTCATCGGCACCAACCCGCGCGACGAGGCGCCGGTGCTGAACGCGCGCATCCGCAAGGCATGGCTGAACGGCGCGCATGTGGGCGTCGTCGGTGAAGCGGTCGACCTGACCTATGACTACGCCCATGTCGGCAACGACCGCGCGGCACTGCAATCTCTGCTCGACAAGGATTACGGCGACGTGCTCGATCAGCCGTCGGTGGTGATCGTGGGGCAGGGCGCGCTGCAGGAGGCCGACGGCACCGCCGTTCTGGCCGCCGCGATGAAGCTTGCCGAGGACACCCGCTCGAAGCTCATGGTGCTGCACACCGCCGCCGGCCGTGTCGGCGCGATGGACGTGAACGCGGTGACCGACGGCGGCCTCGATGCTGCCATCGACGGTGCCGACGTGGTCTACAGCCTCGGTGCGGACGAGGTCGAGATCGCCGATGGTCCCTTCGTGATCTACCAGGGCAGCCACGGCGACCGCGGCGCACATCGCGCCGACGTGATCCTGCCGGGCGCGGCCTACACCGAGGAAAACGGACTCTTCGTGAACACCGAGGGGCGGCCGCAGCTGGCGCTGCGGGCCTGCTTCCCGCCGGGCGAGGCCAAGGAGAATTGGGCGATCATGCGCGCGCTCTCGTCCGAGCTGAACGAGACGCTGCCGTGGGACAGCCTGCCGCAGCTGCGCCAGGCGCTCGTGGCCGACGTGCCGCATCTCGCGCAGGTCGACCAGGTGCCGGGCAACACGTGGTCGGCGGAGACGACCTCGAGCCTCGGCGACGCGAGCTTCCGCTACGCGATCCGCGATCACTACCTGACCAACCCGATCGCGCGCGCATCGGTGCTGATGGCCGAGCTCTCGGCCAACGCCAAGGCGCGCCGCGAACAGCCGATCGCCGCCGAGTGATCCATGTGGCTGCGTCTCGCGATACCACTTCTGGCGACGGCCGCCCTGGGCGGCTGCGCCGAATCGGCGGCACCGGAGGATGTGCCCTTCGAGCCGCGATACGAGGGGATCGAGACGGCGCTGCTCGACGGAGACCTGGTGAATTTCTTCGTCGAGATGCGCGGCGCCCGGGATGCGGGCGACGTGGAAGATTATGCGCGGTGCGCCGCGGCGCAGTATGCGCTGATCCGTGGCTACGGATTTGCGCGTCATCTGCGCACGAATGTCGCGCAGGAGGGTGGCCTCTGGCGCGGAGATGCTGTTTACACGATCTCGGCGGCGCTGCCCCGAGGGCTCAAGACCATCGACGCGGAAGTCGTCGCCATGGCCTGTGCCGAGAACGGAATACCGATGGTGTGAGGGACACTTGATGGCAGACTTCTTCTCAACCCCGATCGGAACCTTCGTGATCATCCTCGCGCAGTGCCTAGCGGTACTGGGCTTCGTGATGATCTCGCTGCTGTTCCTCGTCTACGGCGACCGAAAGATCTGGGCCGCCGTCCAGATGCGCCGCGGGCCGAACGTGGTGGGGGTCTTCGGTATCCTCCAGTCGGTCGCGGACGCGCTGAAATACATCCTCAAGGAAGTGGTGATTCCCGCCGGCTCCGACAAGGCGGTGTTCATCCTCGCACCCATGATCTCCTTCGTGACGGCCGTGGTGGCCTGGTCGGTGATTCCCTTCTCCGAGGGTTGGGTGCTGTCGGACATCAACGTCGCCATCCTCTACGTCTTCGCGATCTCCTCGCTCGAGGTCTACGGCGTGATCATGGGCGGCTGGGCGTCGAACTCGAAATACCCGTTCCTCGGCTCGCTGCGCTCTGCCGCGCAGATGATTTCCTACGAGGTGTCGATCGGCCTCATCATCATCGGCGTGATCATCTCGACGGGCTCGATGAACTTCGGCCACATCGTGCATGCGCAGGACACCGGCTGGGGCTTCTTCGGCTGGTACTGGCTGCCGCACTTCCCGATGGTCTTCCTGTTCTTCATCTCGGCGCTGGCCGAGACCAACCGCCCGCCGTTCGACCTTCCGGAAGCGGAATCCGAACTGGTCGCCGGCTACCAGGTGGAATACTCGGCCACGCCGTTCCTGCTGTTCATGGCCGGTGAATACATCGCCATCTTCCTGATGTGTGCGCTGACCTCGCTGCTGTTCTTCGGCGGCTGGCTGTCGCCGATCCCGGGCCTGCCCGACGGTGCCCTGTGGATGGTCGGCAAGATGGCCTTCTTCTTCTTCATCTTCGCCATGGTGAAGGCGATCACCCCGCGCTACCGCTACGACCAGCTGATGCGCCTTGGCTGGAAGGTCTTCCTTCCGTTCAGCCTCGTCTGGGTGGTCTTCACCGCCTTCGCCGCGAAATTCGGCTGGTTCTGGGGCCTCTTCGCCCGCTGGACCACGGGAGTGTAACCAATGACTCAGATCGACTACGGCCGCGCCGCGAAATATTTCCTGCTGTTCGACTTCATCAAGGGGTTCCAGCTGGGGCTGCGCTACTTCTTCGCGCCGAAACCCACGCTGAACTACCCGCATGAAAAGGGCTACCTGTCGCCCCGCTTCCGCGGCGAGCATGCGCTGCGCCGCTACCCCAACGGGGAAGAGCGCTGCATCGCCTGCAAGCTCTGCGAGGCGATCTGTCCGGCGCAGGCCATCACCATCGATGCGGAACCCCGCGACGACGGCTCGCGCCGCACCACGCGCTACGACATCGACATGACCAAGTGCATCTACTGCGGCTTCTGCCAGGAAGCCTGCCCGGTGGACGCCATCGTCGAGGGACCGAACTTCGAGTTTTCGACCGAGACCCGTGAAGAGCTCTTCTACGACAAGGAGAAGCTGCTCGAGAACGGCGAGCGCTGGGAAGCGGAGATCGCCCGCAACCTGGAACTCGATGCACCCTACCGCTGAGCCTGCAAGGATCGCCATGACAGCCACCCGCCACACAGCCCCCCTTGCAGAGCGCCGCGCCGCCGCGCGGGCGCCGGGGCTGTCGTGGCAGCAGGGAGACCGCGCATGAGCGACACCGGCAAGAACCCGTTCGAGCTGATGATGCAGCAGGCCCAGGAGATGGCGCGGGCGTTCAACCCCGCGCTCGAGAGCTTCTCGCCCCGCGAGTTCGAAAAGCTCTGGCCCACCATGCCGAAGGACGCCATGGAGTTCTGGTTCGGCAAGGGGCTGTCGAAGGAAGGGCTCGACTCCAAGACCCGTCTGCTGCTGACGCTCGCGGGCTTGACGATGCAGGGCGCGCAGGCCGATACGGCGGTGCGCATGACCGTGCGCCACGCCCTCGAGGCCGGCGCATCGAAAGACGAGATCGCCGAGACGATCGCACAGATGTCGGTCTTCGCCGGCATACCCGCCATGACCCGCGCCATGGAGCTTGCGCGCGACGTCATGGAAGACAACAAGGATGACGAAGAATGACCGTGTTCGCCTTCTACCTCTTCGCTCTTTGCGCCATCATCGGCGGGCTTTTCACGGTGATCAGCCGCAACCCGGTGCACTCGGTGCTCTGGCTGATCCTCGCCTTCCTCAGTTCCGCGGGGCTCTTCGTGCTGCTCGGCGCCGAGTTCGTCGCGATGCTGCTGGTGATCGTCTACGTCGGTGCCGTCGCGGTGCTCTTCCTCTTCGTGGTGATGATGCTCGACGTCGACTTCGCCGCGCTGAAGTCGGGCATGGCGAAATACATGCCGCTGGCGCTGCTGATCGGGATCGTGCTGCTGATGCAGCTCGGCATGGCCTTTGGCGCGTGGGAAACGTCGGAGATGGCGCCCGAGCTGATGACCGCACCGACGCCGTCGGACCTGCAGAACACCGCCGCGCTCGGGGTGCTGCTCTACGACCGTTACTTCCTTCTGTTCCAGCTTGCCGGCCTGATCCTGCTGGTCGCGATGATCGGGGCGATCGTCCTGACGCTGCGCCACCGCTCGGACGTCAAGCGCCAGAACGTGCTGGCACAGATGTATCGCGATCCGGCCAAGGCGCTGGAGCTGCGCGACGTGAAACCGGGGCAGGGGCTCTGAGCCTCTCCTCCCGGGGGCGCCACGGCGCTCCCGACGGCCCGCCGGCTGCGCGCGGGTGACAAGACAGAGGGCGTGCTACGCGCGCCCGAACCAAGAACGAGGCCCCGCAGGGGCAGTAAGAGGGACAGCGATGAGCATAGCCAGCTGGATAGCCATCTTTTTCGCGGGCGTCTTCGTGCCCGTGGTCCTCGGGATGCGGCAACACGGGTGCCGGAAAGGAGACCGCGAATGATCGGGCTTGAACATTACCTTACCGTGGCGGCGGTGCTGTTCGTCATCGGCATCTTCGGGCTCTTCCTGAACCGGAAGAACGTGATCATCCTGCTCATGAGCCTCGAGCTCATCCTGCTGTCGGTGAACATCAACATGGTCGCCTTCTCGTCCTACCTGGGCGATCTGGCGGGCCAGGTCTTCACACTCTTCATCCTCACCGTCGCGGCGGCCGAGGCCGCCATCGGCCTCGCGATCCTCGTCTGCTTCTTCCGCAACCGCGGCACCATCGCCGTGGAAGACATCAACGTGATGAAAGGCTGAACCCGATGGTGACGATCATTCTTTTCGCGCCGCTGGTGGGCGCCATCCTCGCGGGCTTCGGATGGAAGCTCATGGGCGAGAAGGGCGCGCAATGGACCACCACGGGTCTGCTTTTCCTTGCCGCGCTGCTGTCGTGGATCGTGTTCCTGACGCTGGGCGACGCGCACACCGTGTCGCTGTTCCGCTTCATCGAAAGCGGCACGCTTTCGACCGAATGGGCAATCCGGGTCGACCGGCTGACCTCGATCATGCTGATCGTGGTCACCACGGTGTCGGCGCTCGTGCACCTCTACAGCTTCGGCTACATGGCGCATGATCCGCAGTTCGAGCACACGCCCTACCGCGCGCGCTTCTTCGCCTACCTGTCGCTCTTCACCTTCGCGATGCTCGCGCTGGTGACCTCGGACAACCTCGTGCAGATGTTCTTCGGCTGGGAGGGCGTGGGCCTCGCGTCCTACCTGCTGATCGGTTTCTACTACAAGAAGCCCTCGGCCAACGCCGCCGCGATCAAGGCCTTCGTGGTCAACCGGGTCGGCGACTTCGGCTTCGCACTCGGGATCTTCGCGCTGTTCTACCTGACCGACAGCATCCAGTTCGACCAGATCTTCAACGAGATCCCGCGCCTGGCCGAGACCCAGCTTACCTTCCTGTGGACCGAGTGGAATGCCGCGAACCTGATTGCCTTCCTGCTGTTCATCGGCGCGATGGGCAAATCGGCGCAGCTTTTCCTGCACACCTGGCTGCCGGACGCGATGGAAGGCCCGACGCCTGTCTCCGCGCTGATCCACGCCGCGACCATGGTCACCGCCGGGGTCTTCCTCGTGTGCCGCATGTCGCCGCTGATGGAATTCGCGCCGCAGGCGACCGCCTTCATCACCTTCCTCGGCGCCACCACGGCGTTCTTCGCCGCCACCGTCGGTCTCGTGCAGAACGACATCAAGCGCGTCATCGCCTACTCGACCTGTTCGCAGCTCGGCTACATGTTCGTGGCCGCGGGTGTCGGCGTCTATCCGGTGGCGATGTTCCACCTGCTGACGCACGCCTTCTTCAAGGCCATGCTGTTCCTCGGCGCGGGCTCGGTCATCCACGCGATGCACCACGAGCAGGACATGCGGAACTACGGCGGCCTGCGGAAAAAGGTGCCCTACACCTTCTGGGCGATGATGATCGGCACGCTTGCCATCACCGGCGTCGGCATTCCGCTCACCGGCTGGTTCGGCTTCGCGGGCTTCGTGTCCAAGGACGCGATCATCGAGAGCGCCTGGGCAGGCACACAAGGGGGCTACGCCTTCTGGATGCTGGTCATCGCGGCGCTGTTCACCAGCTTCTACAGCTGGCGCCTGATGTTCCTCACTTTCTACGGCAAGCCGCGCGGCGACAAGCACACTCACGAACACGCGCATGAGAGCCCCAAGGTCATGACCATTCCGCTCGGCGTGCTTGCCATCGGCGCGGTGTTCTCGGGGATGGTCTTCTACAGCGTCTTCTTCGGGAACCACGACAAGGTCCTGAGCTTCTTCGGAATGCCCGCGCATCACGCCGAGGCCAGCGAAGAGGGGCACGGCACCGAAACCGCGGCGGCCGAAGACCATGGCGACGCGGCTGCGACCGAAGAAAGCCAAGGCGAAGAAACCGCTGCTGCCGACACCGCAACGGAAGAGGTCCCCGCGGCCGACACCGCCACGGAGGACGCCGGCGAGGCGTCGGCTATGGGCGGCGAGCACGGCGAGACCGCCGCAGCGCAGCACGCCGGTGCAGACGCCGCCACCGGGCTCGAGTACGGCGCGATCTACATGGCGCCCGACAACACCGTCATGGACGACGCGCACCATGCACCGATCTGGGTGAAGCTCTCGCCCTTCGTCGCGATGGTTCTCGGTTTCGCGGTCGCCTACTGGTTCTACATCGTGAACCCGGTTCTGCCGCGCAAGCTGGCCGAGCAGCAGCGTCCGCTGTACCTGTTCCTGCTCAACAAGTGGTACTTCGACGAGGCCTACGACTTCCTGTTCGTGCGTCCCGCCAAGGCGGTGGGCCGTTTCTTCTGGAAGCGCGGTGACGGCAACGTCATCGACGGCAGCATCAACGGTGTCGCCATGGGGATCATCCCCTTCTTCACCAAGCTCGCGGGACGTGCGCAGTCCGGCTACATCTTCACCTACGCCTTCGCCATGGTGATCGGGATCGCGATCCTGGTGACCTGGATGTCGATCCTCGGAGGGGCCCACTAATGGACAACCTGCTCTCCATCGTCACCTTCCTGCCCGCGCTCGCGGCGCTGATCCTCGCGGTGTTCCTGCGCGGCGGCGACGCGGCGGCGGACCGGAACGCCAAGTGGCTGGCGATGATCGCCACCTCGGCGACCTTCCTCATCTCGCTGTTCATCCTCTTCCAGTTCGACAGCTCGAACACCGGCTTCCAGATGGTGGAAGAGGGCAGCTGGATCATGGGGCTGAACTACAAGATGGGCGTCGACGGCATCTCGGTGCTGTTCGTCATGCTCACCACCTTCATGATGCCGCTCACGATCCTTGCCAGCTGGCAGGTCAAGACGCGCGTGAAGGAATACATGATCGCCTTTCTGCTGCTTGAAACGCTGATGCTCGGCGTGTTCATGGCGCTCGACCTCGTGCTGTTCTACCTGTTCTTCGAGGGCGGCCTGATCCCGATGTTCCTGATCATCGGCATCTGGGGCGGCAAGAACCGGATCTACGCGAGCTTCAAGTTCTTCCTCTACACCTTCCTCGGCTCGGTGCTGATGCTGGTCGCGATGGTCGCGATGTACACCGACGCGGGCACCACCGACATCCCGACGCTGCTGACCCACGAGTTCGCCACCGACGGCTTCTCGGTGCTTGGCGTGCACATCGTCGGCGGCCTGCAGACCATGCTCTGGCTCGCCTTCTTCGCGAGCTTCGCGGTCAAGATGCCGATGTGGCCGGTGCACACCTGGCTGCCCGACGCCCACGTTCAGGCACCGACCGCAGGCTCGGTCGTGCTGGCGGCGATCCTGCTGAAGATGGGCGGCTACGGCTTCCTGCGCTTCTCGCTGCCGATGTTCCCGGTGGGCTCCGAGATCATGGCGCCGCTGGTGTTCTGGCTGTCGGCCATCGCCATCGTCTACACCAGCCTCGTCGCGCTGGTGCAGGAGGACATGAAGAAGCTCATCGCCTACTCGTCGGTCGCGCACATGGGCTATGTCACCATGGGCATCTTCGCCGCCAACCAGCAGGGCGTCGACGGCGCGATCTTCCAGATGCTGAGCCACGGCTTCATCTCGGGCGCGCTGTTCCTCTGCGTCGGCGTGATCTACGACCGGATGCACACCCGCGAGATCGACGCCTACGGCGGCCTCGTGAACCGGATGCCGGCCTACGCGCTGATCTTCATGCTGTTCACCATGGCGAACGTCGGCCTGCCGGGCACCTCCGGGTTCATCGGCGAATTCCTGACGCTCATGGGCATCTTCCAGGTCAACACCTGGGTGGCCTTCGTGGCTGCCTCGGGCGTGATCTTCTCGGCGGCCTACGCGCTGTGGCTCTACCGCCGCGTGGTGCTGGGCGACCTCATCAAGGAAAGCCTGCGCACGATCCAGGACATGACCGCGCGCGAAAAGTGGATCTTTGCACCGCTCGTGGTGATGACGCTCTGGCTCGGGGTCTACCCGGCGGCGGCGCTGGACATCATCGGGCCCTCGGTCGAGGCGCTCGTGGAAAACTATGACACGGCCGTCGCGGCCGCCGACCTCGGCGGACCCACCGTGGCCGAAGCGAACCATTAAGGGGGCGGGACATGATCTCGGCTGATCTGAACACCATCCTTCCGGAGATCGTGCTGGCGGTCTACGCCATGCTGGCGCTGGTCGGCGCGGTCTACACCGGCAAGGACAAGCTGGCGTCGCTCCTCGTGTGGGTCACCGCCGGCCTGTTCTTCGCCGTCGCGATCTGGATCGGGGCCTCGGGCGGGGGCGACCGCGTCGCCTTCCACGGCATGTTCATCGACGACGCCTTCTCGCGGTTCGCCAAGGTGGCGATCCTGCTGTCGGCGGCGGCGGTGCTGCTGATGTCCGAAGGCTACATGAGCCGCCACAACATGCTGCGCTTCGAGTACCCGGTCCTTGTGACGCTGGGCACCGTCGGCATGATGATGATGGTGTCGGCAGGCGACCTGATCGCGCTCTACATGGGGCTCGAGCTGCAGTCGCTGGCGCTCTACGTCGTGGCGTCGCTGCGCCGGGACCACGAGCGCTCGACCGAGGCGGGCCTGAAGTATTTCGTGCTCGGCGCGCTGTCGTCCGGCCTGCTGCTCTACGGCGCCTCGCTGACCTACGGCTTCTCGGGGACCACGCTGTTCTCGGGGATCATCACCGCGGCCACCGAAGAGCACCTCTCGGTGGGGCTGCTGATCGGTCTCGTGATGATGATGTCGGGCCTTGCCTTCAAGGTGTCGGCCGTACCGTTCCACATGTGGACGCCGGACGTCTACGAGGGCTCGCCGACGCCGGTCACCGCCTTCTTCGCCACCGCGCCCAAGGTCGCGGCCATGGGCCTGCTCGCGCGGCTGCTGTTCGACGCCTTCGGCGGCGCCGTCGCCGACTGGAGCCAGGTCGTGGCGCTGCTGTCGCTGCTGTCCATGTTCCTCGGCTCGATCGCCGCGATCGGCCAGCGCGACATCAAGCGCCTGATGGCATACTCCTCGATCACCCACATGGGCTACGCGCTCATGGGGCTCGCGGCGGGCACCCAGTTCGGCGTGCAGGCGATGCTGGTCTACATGGCGATCTACGTGACGATGAACGTCGGCACCTTCGCCTTCATCCTTTCGATGAGCCGCGACGGCGAGCCGGTGACCGACATCGCGTCGCTTGGCATGTACTCCAGGAAGGAACCGGGCCGGGCGCTGGCGATGCTGGTGCTGCTGTTCTCGCTCGCGGGCGTGCCGCCGCTGGTCGGCTTCTTCGGCAAGTTCTACGTGCTTCAGGCGGCCTACGGGGCCGGGCTGGTCTGGCTCGCGGTGGGCGGCGTGATCGCTTCTGTCATCAGCGCCTACTACTACCTGCGGATCGTCTACTTCATGTATTTCGGCGAGGACCGCGAGGATGCGCTGGACGCCGGCGGCTCGCCGGTGCTCTGGGGCTTCCTGATGGTCTCGGCGATCATCATGGTGGCCGGGGTGGTGAACCTCTTCGGGGTCGAGGGCGCCGCGTCGGCGGCGGCCGCGACGCTGGTCAACTGATCCTTTCCGCAGGACAACATCTGATGGTGACGCGCCGCCGGCGCGTCGCCTTTTTTCGTGTCGGCGCCTGCGGCGCCGGGGCCTCCGGCGGGGATATTTTTGGCCAGAAGATGCCAGGGCGCGTGATCGAATGAGATGGCCGGCAGGATACGGGCGGCGGGTGCTGCCGGAGGTGGACAGCACCAACGCCGAGGCCGCGCGGCTCGCGGGGACGCTTGCGGGGCCCGAGTGGATCTGCGCGCTGCGGCAGATCGCGGGGCGGGGCCGGCGGGGGCGGCCCTGGGCGGATCCGCAGGGGAATTTCGCGGCGACATTGCTGCTGATGCCGCGCGAGGCGCCGCAGGTGGTGGCGCTGCGCAGCTTCGTGGCGTCGCTCGCGCTTTACGATGCCTTTGCAGCGGCCACCGGCCGGGTGGACGGGCTGTCTCTCAAGTGGCCGAACGACGTGCTGCTGAACGGCGGCAAGGTGGCGGGTATCCTGCTCGAGAGCCTCGGCCAGCGGCGAGGGGTGGCGCATCTGGCAATCGGCATCGGGGTGAACCTCGCGTCGGCGCCCGCTGCGGAGACGGTGGAGCCCGGCGCGTTGCGGCCGGTGTCGCTGCTCTCGGAGACCGGGGTGCATGTCGATCCCGAGAGTTTTCTGGGCCTGCTGGCCGAGGCCTACGCGGGGCATGAGGCGCGGTTCGTCACCTACGGCTTCGCGCCGCTGCGCGAGGCCTGGCTGGCGCGCGCGGCGCGGCTAGGCGAGGTGATCACCGCCCGGACGGGCAACGCCGAGATCACCGGCACCTTCGAAACCGTGGACGAGGCGGGGAACCTCGTGCTGCAGACCCGGGCGGGCCGGCAGGCCGTCGCCGCGGCGGACGTATTTTTCTGAGGGGAGGGCGGCGATGCTTCTGGCGATCGACTGCGGCAACACCAATACCGTCTTTTCGATCTGGGACGGAGAGAAGTTCCTTGCGACCTGGCGGACCTCGACCGAGCACCAGCGCACGGCGGACCAGTATTACGTCTGGCTTTCGACGCTGATGGAGTTCCGCAAGATCGAGGCCGACATCACCGACATGATCATCTCGTCGACGGTGCCACGAGTGGTCTTCAACCTGAGGGTGCTGGCGGACCGTTATTTTGGCACGCGGCCCTACGTGGTGGGCAAGCCCGATTGCGTGCTGCCGGTCGACGTGCGCGTCGATGCGGGCACGCAGGTCGGGCCCGACCGGCTGGTCAACACGGTTGCCGGATATGACCTGTATGGCGGCGACCTGATCGTCGTCGACTTCGGCACCGCCACGACCTTCGACGTGGTCGCGAGCGACGGCGCCTACGTCGGTGGCGTGATCGCGCCGGGGGTGAACCTGAGCCTCGAGGCTTTGCACCTCGCCGCCGCTGCACTGCCGCATGTGGACATCACCAAACCGCAGAAGGTGGTGGGCACCAACACCGTCGCCTGCATGCAGTCGGGGGTGTTCTGGGGCTATGTCGGGCTCGTCCGCGAGATCTGCGCGCGGATCAAGGCTGAACGGGACGTCCCGATGCGCGTTATTTCCACCGGGGGGCTTGCGCCGCTCTTCCAGCAGGCAGAGGACCTGTTCGACGAATGGGTGGATGAGCTGACCATGCACGGCCTCACGGTCATCCACGAACATAACAAGCGGCAGGAGGCTGCATGAGCAACGAACGCATCATCTATCTCCCCCTCGGGGGGGCCGGCGAGATCGGCATGAACTGCTATGTCTACGGCTACGGCGCCCCGGGCGAGGAGCGGCTGATCGTCGTCGACCTCGGCGTGGCCTTTCCGGACATGGACACGTCGCCGGGCGTCGACATCATCTTCGCGGACATCTCCTGGCTGGAGAAGAACCGCGACCGGATCGAGGCGGTGTTCATCACCCACGCCCACGAGGACCACGTCGGCGCGGTTGGCCACTGCTTCGAGCGGCTCGGGGTCAAGGTCTACGCCCGCGCCTTCACGGCGAACCTCGCGCGGCAGAAGCTCGCGGAATACGGCTATTCCGAGGACACGGTGCAGACCTGTTCGAAGTGGCCCGAGACGGTGACCGCGGGGCCGTTCACGGTCGGGTTCCTGCCGATCTCGCATTCGATCCCGGAAAGCTCGGCACTGGTCATCGACACGCCCGCCGGGCGGCTCGTGCACACCGGCGATTTCAAGCTCGACCACGAGCCGCTGGTGGGCGAGGCCTTCGACCCCGAACTCTGGGCCGAGGTCTCGGCTTCGGGCGTCAAGGCGATGATCTGCGACTCCACCAACGTCTTCAACGAGCACGAGGGCCGCTCGGAATCCGAGCTGGGCCCGAACATCGAGGAACTGATTTCGGCAGCGCCGCAGATGGTGGTGGCCACGACCTTTGCCTCGAACGTGGCACGGGTGAAGACGCTGGCCGACGCGGGCGTCAAGGCCGGGCGGTCGATCTGCCTGCTGGGCCGCGCCATGCGGCGGATGATCGAGGCCGCGATCGAGACCGGCGTGCTCGTCGATTTCCCGCGCGTCGTGAGCCCGGAAGAGGCCGTCGAGATCCCGCGCGAGAACCTCATGCTGATCGTCACCGGCAGCCAGGGCGAACGCCGTGCCGCGAGCGCGCAGCTGTCGCGCGGCAAGTACAACGGCATCGAGCTGAAGGAGGGCGATCTCTTCCTGTTCTCGTCCAAGACCATTCCCGGCAACGAGAAGGAGGTCATCCGGATCATGAACAACTTCTCCGAGCGCGGGGTCGACGTGGTCGATGACGCGGGCGGCAAGTATCACGTCTCGGGGCACGCCAACGGACCGGATCTCGCGCGGCTGCAGGACATCGTTCAGCCGCAGATCGTCGTGCCGATGCACGGCGAGCACCGCCACCTGCGCCAGCACGTGAAGCTTGCCGAGCAGAAGGGCCGCACCGGTGTCCTTGCGGTCAACGGCATGATGATCGACCTCAGCGGCAACGTTCCCACGGTGGCCGAGTGGATCGAGGCGGGGCGCACCTACCTCGACGGCAGCGTGCAGATCGGCGCGCTGGATGGCATCGTGCGCGACCGCATCCGGATGGCGCTGAACGGCCACGTGCTGGTGACGGTCATTCTCGACGAGGACGACGAGCCGCTGGGCGAGCCCTGGTGCGAGCTGCGGGGCCTGCCCGAGACCGGGCGCAGCAACGCGGCGCTGGTCGAGGTGCTCGAGGAGGATCTCAACCAGTTCATGGGCCGGGCCGGCGACAAGACCCTGACCGACGACGACAAGCTCGAGGAGGGGCTGCGCCGGATCGTGCGCAACACCTCGCAGAACGAGATCGGCAAGAAGCCCGAGGTGACCGTTGTCATCAGCCGACTGAGCTGACCCCTGATGCGCAACGCGGCGCGCCGTACGGCGCGCGCCGCGTTGCAGAAAGGGCCGGTGCCTTCTGCCTTTTCCCTTTTGCCAAGCCGCTCTAGATTGCTCGGCATGAGCATCGAGTCACCTCACGGCCTGCCGGACCTCGAAACATTGATCGCCTGTCCCTCATGCGACGCACTGCACGTCGAGCGTGATGTGCCGGTCGGCGAAACGGCCCGCTGCGTGCGCTGCGACACAGTGCTCGAGGCACCGCGGGCGACTGCCATGACCCGCATCATCATGCTGGCCCTTGCCGCGCTTATCCTGATGGTGGCGGCGATCTTCTTCCCGTTTCTCGAACTCGAAGCAGCCGGGCGGGTGCAGCGGGCGTCGCTGCTCGACACGGTGACCGCCTTTTCGAGGGGGCTGACCGCGCCGCTGACCTTTGCGATGGCGGCGCTCATCGTCGTCCTGCCGAGCGTTCGGTTCATCGCACTGATCTACGTGCTGGGGCCTATGGCCTTCGGTCACCGTCCCGCACCGCACGCCGAGCGGGTGTTCCGCATCGCCGACCACCTCCGCCCATGGGCCATGGCCGAGGTCTTCATCGTCGGGGTCGCCGTGGCGCTGGTCAAGGTGGCGGGGCTCGCGCATATCTTCATCGGCCCGGCCTTCTGGGCCTTCGTGGCGCTGGTCATCGTGACCGTGCTGAAAGACAACTTCATGAGCAGGCTCACGCTATGGAAGACGCTGGAACGGCGCCGCGCATCCTGACCGCGCGGGCGGCCGGCCTGATCGGCTGCACCGAATGCGGGAGGGTCAACGCGGCCGACGCCCGCCGCTGCGCGCGCTGCGGCACACATATCTCCGCCCGTGACGGCAGCAGCCTGCAGACCGTCTGGGCGTGGCTGCTGGCCGGCCTCGTCGTCTACATCCCGGCGAACGTCTACCCGATGCTGCGCACTTCCATGCTGGGCAAGACCACCGAGAGCACGATCTTCGGCGGGGTGGTGGATCTTGCCCATCACGGCAGCTACGGTATCGCGGCGATCGTCTTCATCGCCTCGATCGTCATTCCGGTTTCGAAGTTCTTCGTGATCGGCTATCTGGCACTGAGCATCCACCGGAGGGTGCATCTCTCGGCCCACGCGCGACACCGGCTCTACGAGATCGTGGAGTTCATCGGTCGCTGGTCGATGATCGACGTTTTCGTGGTGGCGATCCTGTCATCACTGGTTCAATTGAATTTCGCGGCATCCATCAATCCGGGGATCGCGGCGGTGAGCTTCGCGCTTTCTGTCGCCTTCACGATGATCTCGGCCGAGAGCTTCGACTCGCGGCTGATCTGGGACGCAGACGGGGAAGAGTACAGGCATGAGTGACCCGCAACCGGCGGACATGAAGATCGAGGGGCAGAAGCGCTCGATCTGGCGCAATCTTTCGCTGACCTGGATCGTGCCCATCGCGGCGCTTCTCGTCACCCTGTTCATCGCCTGGCAGACATGGGCCGAGCGCGGCACCCGCATCGAGATCAGCTTCGAGAACGCCGCCGGCGTGGTACCGGGGGAAACCTCTGTGCGCTACCGCGATGTCGAGATCGGCATTGTCGAGGAGGTGCGCTTTACCGAGGACCTGTCCAGGGTCATGGTCACCGCCGGTATCGACCGCAACGTCGCCGCATCGCTCCCCGAGGACGCGCAGTTCTGGGTCGTCCGTCCGGAGGTCAGCACCTCCGGGATCACCGGGCTGTCGACGGTTCTGTCGGGTGTCTACGTCGAGGCCGCCTTCGAGCCGGGGACTGCAACCGAGCGCACCGAGTTCGAGGGGCTGGAAAAGGCACCGCTGGTCAAGCCGGGGATGGAGGGCACGCGGATCGTCCTGCGCGCCTCCGACGGCAGCATGCTCTCCGCCGGCGCGCCGATCTTCCACCAGGGGATCGAGGTCGGTCGGATCGAGACGCCGCGCCTGCTGGACTCCGGCAAGGGCGTGATCGTCGATGCCTTCATCGAGTCGCCGCATGACCGGCGCATCACCACCGCGACGCGCTTCTGGGACACCTCCGGTTTCAACTTCAACTTCGGCCCGAACGGTCTGAACCTGAACGTGGGCTCGCTCGCGGCGCTGATCCGCGGCGGCGTCGCCTTCGACACGGTGTTCTCGGGCGGCAGCCCGGTTCAGTCGCGCTACGTCTTCGACCTGTTCGACGACGAGGAAGCCGCGCGCGAGAGCGTGTTCAGCGAGTCCATCGACAACGCGGTCGACCTCGTGGTCGAGTTCGACGAGTCCGTGCGCGGTCTCGAGGCCGGATCGCCGGTGACCTATCGCGGGCTCAAGGTCGGCTCGGTGAAGTCCATCGGCGCGTTCATCGACGACAGCAGCGGCCAGCAGAACGTGAAGCTGCGAGCCTCGATCTCGATCGACCCCCGGTCGCTCGGCCTCGATGCCGAGGCGCCGCAGTCCGAAACCATCGCCTTCCTTTCGGAAGCCGTTCAGGACGGTCTGCGGGCCCGGCTCGCGTCGCAGGGCCTGTTCAGCCAGTCCCTGATGATCGAACTGGTCGAGGTGCCGGAGGCGGCCGATGCCACGCTCGGCATCTTCGACACCGAGGCGCCGGTGCTGCCGTCGGTGGAATCCGAGATCCCGGATGTCGCCGCGACCGCCGAAGGGTTGTTCCAGCGGGTCGACAACCTGCCGGTCGAAGAGCTGATGGACCAGGCCATCGCGACGCTGCGGTCGATCGAGAGCTTTGCCTCCGACGACAACCTGCGCAGCGTGCCGCAGTCGGTCACAGGCCTTCTGGACGAGGCGCGCGGCCTGATCGGCAGCGACGAGACGCAGGCGCTGCCGGGCGAGTTGCGCGCGACGGTCTCGGAGCTGCGTGGCATCGTCGAGGAACTGCGGGCCGCCGGCACCGCCGAGAAGCTTGCGGCGGCGCTCGAAGGTGCGACCGAGGCCACCGATACCGTCAGCAGCGTCGCCGGCGAGCTGACCGAGGCCACCGCCGATGTGCCCGCCCTGATCGAGGACATGCGTGCACTTGTCGCCAAGGCGAACGCGCTTCAGCTCGAGGCCTTCGTCGACCGCGCCACCGCGCTTGCCGACAGCGCCGATCAGCTGATCTCGAGCGACGAGACACAGGCGCTGCCGGGCGAGCTGAACGCGACCGTCGCGGAACTGCGTGGCATCGCCGAAGACCTGCGCGCCGCCGACATGGTGGGCAACCTCATGACGGCGCTCGAGAATGCCTCGGACGCGGCCGACTCGGTCACCGGCGTGGCCAACGATCTGTCCGGCGCGACCTCGGAAGTGCCGGCGCTGGTCGAGGATCTGCGCAACCTCGTGGCCACGGCCAATGCTCTGCCGCTCGAAACGGTGGTGGAGCGCGCCAGCGCGCTGCTCGACAGCGCCGATCGGCTGATCGACACCGAGCAGGCGCGGATGCTGCCGACGGCGATCTCGAACACGCTCGAGGAAGTGCGGAGTGCGCTCGCGCAGCTGCGCGAGGGCGGCGTGGTCGAGAACACCAACGCCACGCTCGCCTCGGCGCGGGATGCCGCTGCCGCCATCGAGGAAGCCGCGCAGAGCCTGCCCGACCTCTCGGCGCGCATTCAGGCGCTTGTCGGCGAGGCCGAGCTCACGCTTCAGGGCTACGGCGACAATTCGACCTTCAACCGCGAGACGGTTTCGGCGCTGCGCGAGGTCCGCGAGGCCGCCGAGGCGCTGACCAAGCTTGCCCGCGCCATCGAGCGCAATCCCAATTCCCTTCTGTTCGGACGGTGATCCCCATGCTTCGCTTCCTGCCTCTTGTCCTGATCCTCGCGGCCTGTGGCCCCGAGCCCCGCTACCTGATCGACACCCCGGTCGAGGCGGGCAGCGCGCGACTGCGGGTCGCCACGCTGGAGGTGCGCGAGGTGTCGCTGCCGGCCTACGCCGAGGCGTCCGAGATCCTTCAGGAAGACGCGGACGGCGCGCTTACGCAGGTCGACAACGCGCTCTGGGCCGACGATCCGACCCGGGCCGTGACGCTGGCCATCGCCGAACAGATCAACCGCGGCTCGACGGCGACCGTGGCGCCCGAGCCCTGGCCGCTCGAGGAAGACGCGCAGGCGGCGGTGCATGTCAGCGTGTCGCGCATGGTGGCGCTGAACAACGGCACGTTGAAGCTGGCTGGGCAGTACGGGATTTCGTCCTATGACCGTGTCGTGCGCGAACGGATCGAGAGTTTCGACATCGTGGTGCCGATGACGGGCGAGGGGCCCACGGCCATCGCGCGGGCCGCCGGGGCCGCGGTCTCGCAACTGGCCGAGCGGATCATGGCAAGCCTGTCCTGAGCCACGGCGCGCGAACGTAGGTAGGGTGGGTTTCTCAACCCACCGCGCGCCCGGCAGGGCTTAGGCGCGGCTGTCGGGAAGCGAGATGTTGGCAACCTGTTCGGCGATGGGATCGGTCGAGAGCGGGTGCCGTTCCTCGTCGTAGTCATGCACGTCGAGCATCCGCTCCCAGCGGCCGCGACGGTAGACTTCAAGCGAGTCGAACTGCGCCTTGTAGCCCATCTTGGGGCTGCCCGGCACCCAGTAGCCAAGGTAGACGTAGGGAAGACCCGCTTCGCGCGCGATCTCGACGTGATCGAGGATCATCCAGGTCCCAAGGCTCCGGCGCTGCAGCTCGGGCTCGTAGAACGAGTAGACCATAGACACACCGTCATCGAGCACATCCGTCAGGCACACGGCCTTGAGCGCGCCGCTCTCCCGGTCGCTATATTCGACGACGCGGCTGCGGATCGGCGTTTCCTCGATCATCGCGGCGAACTCGAAGATGTCCATGTCCGCCATGCCGCCGTCGGCGTGGCGCGCGTCGAGGTAGCGCCGGAACAGGCTGAACTGTTCCTCGGTGGCCCAGGGGCTCGAGGCGCGGCGCGCGAGGTTGTCGTTGCGCTTCAGCGTGCGGCGCTGGCTTTTCGACGGCCGGAAACGGCGCACGTCGATCCGGGCCGACAGGCAGGCGGCGCAATCCGAACAGGAGGGACGGTAGAGCACGTTCTGGGACCGTCGGAAGCCCTGCTTGGACAGGCTGTCGTTCAGCTTCTCGGCGGACTCGCCCTGCAGTGCGGTGAAGAGTTTGCGCTCCATCCGTCCCGGAAGATAGGGGCAGGGTTGCGGAGCCGTCACGTAGAACTGCGGCGCGAGTGGCAGCGAATGGCGCATGTCGATCCTGTCAACTGGTCCCGGAGGGAAACGTAGCAACGAATCCGGGACCCGCCAACCCCCTCGAAATGATGAGAATGGCGGGTAACCGGGTGCCGTGCTACCGGGCCCTGTGTCGCACCCCGCATGAGCGAGGTGCGAGGAGCCTATCAGGCCCGCTTGTTGAGCGCGACCGTGCCAAGCACCATGTCCGTAAGGCTCTGACCGCGTTCGGTCGCGAACATGCACACGATCGAGATCAGCTGCAGCGGCATCACCGAAACCGAGACGGTGTAGCCGAGTGTGTGCAGGATGGCCTGCGCCAGATCGAGCCGCTGGCCGCGCCAGTCGCGGAACTCGATCGCCATGAGGCGCATGCCCCAGGTGGCCGAGCCGTTGGCGATGGTGATGACACGGTAGGCGAAGCTGATGACCATCCAGAGTGCGAAGAAGACGAAGGCGCCAAGGAAGGCCGTGAGGACGAGGGCGACCATCACCAGGAACGCGACGATGATCGAGTCCACGACCCAGGCCAGGCCGCGCTTGATCGCCACGCTCTCGTAGAAGGCGCTCTGGCGGTCCGGATCGGGAAGATGGGCATAGGGCCCGGTGCTATGGAATTCGACAGACATCAACTCTCGCTGACTGGTGTGGGTGGGAAAAGGCTACACCATGGCCCCGGATCGGGGCCATGGGGCGAACGCCTCAGGCGTCCTGTTTCTCGTCGTCGTCCATGGCGCGTGCGGGCTTCGAGCGCTCGTCCATGAACTGGTCGAACTCGGCCTTGTCGCGGGCTTCGCGCAGCCGCTGGAGGAAGTCCTCGAAGCTCTTCTGCTCGTCCTCGAGGCGGCGCAGCGTATCGGCCTTGTAGGCGTCAAACGCCGCGTTGCCCGAAGAGCGCATCGCGTTGAAGCCACGTGCGTAGGTGTTGGCCTTGCGGGATGAACTGCAGGATTTTCCAAACATGCGCTTGCTCCAGATCATGTAGGCGAGAAGGAAAAGGCCGATCGGCCAGAAGAAGATGAAGCCCAGAACCATGGCCACGATCCAGGCGGGTCTTCCGCGATCGTCGAGCCAGGCCTCGGCGCGTTTCAGCCACCCGAGCGGTGTGGGGCGGGCATAGTCGTGCGCGGCGGCGGTCATTGGCGGTGTTCCTTTTTCTCTGTGTTCAATGTGAATGCCTTTCACATCACAAGAGATGAGAACGACACCCCGATCTTGCAAGGGGTAATGTGAATGTTTTTTACATTTTCGGGAATGGTGTTTTAAGACAATGGCTTGCGCACGGGGAGGGCGCCGCCGATGCTCGCATGTCTGGCGCGAAAGATCTTGGAGCGACAGTCCGACCACGAAAAAAGCGGACCGAATGGCCCGCTTTCCCCGTATCTCGTGTGTGGCAGCCGGTCAGCTTGCCCGGCGTTCCTCGAAGCTCAGGGCGATGAACTCGGGAAGGTGATCGCCCAGGCCGACGACGTTGTTGTCGTTCCGGTCCGAACGGCGCGAGGACTTGGAGCCGCCCTTGCCACCCTTGCCGCCAGAGGTCTCGGACTTCTCCGACTTGGCGGGGGCCGCGGCCTTTTCGCTGGTCTCGGGCGCTTCGGCCTTGGCGGGTGCCTCGGTCTTCTCGGCGCTTGCGGTTTCGGTCTTGTCCGACTTGCGCGAGCGCGTCCGTGTCCGGGTCGGCTTCTTCTCTGCCTTCTCGCCGTCGTCGGTGCGGTCGGCCGCAGCGGTCGGCTTCGGCATGTTCGGCAGTTCGACGCGCGGGATCTCTTTCTGGAGAAGCTTCTCGACGTCCTCGAAGTTCTTCTCGTCGCGCGGCACCACGATCGTGAACGCCTTGCCCTCGCGACCGGCGCGGCCGGTGCGGCCGATGCGGTGCACATAGTCCTCGGCATGGCCGGGCACGTCGAAGTTGAACACGTGGCTCACGCTCGGCACGTCGAGACCACGCGCGGCCACGTCCGAGGCGATCAGCAGGCGGATGTTTCCTTCGCGGAAGCCCTCGAGCGTCTTGGTGCGCTGGCTCTGGTCGAGATCACCGTGGATCGGCGCCGCGTCATAGCCGTATTTCTTCAGCGACTTGGCGACGATGTCGACGTCGACCTTGCGGTTGCAGAAGATGATCGCGTTGGTGCAAGCGTCGCCCTCGCGGTCGATCAGGTCCCGCAGCACCCGGCGCTTCTCGCTGCCTTCGCGGTCCTTGCGGGATGCCTTGAAGAACACCGCCCCCTGTTCGATCGTCTCCGAGGCCGTGGCCTGGCGGGCGACCTCGATCCGCTCGGGGCTGGACAGGAAGGTGTTGGTGATGCGCTCGATCTCGGGGGCCATGGTGGCCGAGAAGAACAGCGTCTGGCGCGTGAAGGGCGTGAGCGAGAAGATCCGCTCGATGTCCGGGATGAAGCCCATGTCGAGCATCCGGTCGGCCTCGTCGACCACCATCACCTTCACGTCGGTGAGGATCAGCTTGCCGCGCTCGAAATGGTCGAGCAGGCGGCCCGGGGTGGCGATCAGCACGTCGACGCCCTTGTCGATCAGCTGCTCCTGCTCCTTGAAGCTGACGCCGCCGATCAGCAGCGCCTTGGTGAGCTTCACGTGCTTGGCATAGGTGTCGAAGTTCTCGGCGACCTGTGCGGCAAGCTCGCGGGTGGGGCAGAGCACGAGGCTGCGCGGCATCCGGGCACGGGCGCGACCGCGCGCCAGCGTGGTGATCATCGGCAGCGTGAAGCTTGCCGTCTTGCCGGTGCCGGTCTGGGCGATGCCCAGCACGTCCTTGCCCTCGAGGGCCGGGGGAATCGCGCCTGCCTGGATCGGCGTGGGCGACTCGTAGCCTGCTTCTTCGATGGCCTTGAGAACCTTGGGGTTCAGGTTGAGATCAGAAAACTTGGTCATGTGTGTCCGATTTGGGGTGCGGACACTCGACTTGGCCCGCTCATCTGGTTGGGGATCGGGCCCGTGCGGCCCTGCGTTTCATGGCATCTGCGATCCCGATGTGGCGGCTTTTACCGGAATCACCGGGGAAAGGTCAATCAACACGGCATTTTGAACGCGAATTCGTGGGTTCTCGGGGACACGGAGGGCCCCAAAGGTGCCCTGATACCTCGGATTCCATGATCTGCTGAGCTGTCATGCCCGTGGAAAGTGTTTCGCGCGTAGGACCGGCAGGTCCATGTGGCGCCGCCGCAGCAGCCCGTGGTCTTCGAGGCGTCCGGTCAGTTCGGGCGTCGCGGTGCAGACCTGGTCAAAGAAGGCGCGCAGTGCGGGCTCGCCGCCGCTCTGCTCGATCAGTCCGAAAAGAGCGTGCAGGTTCACCGCGCCCTCGCGCCGGGCCTGCGGTTTCAGTTCGGCCCGGTAGGAGCCCCGCGCCAGCCGGAACCGGTAGAGCTTCAGGAAACGGTCCCAGTCCGCGGCGTGGAAGTGGCCAAGCTCGATACCGTCGAGCGCCACCTCGCCGGGGTTCTGCAGACCGTCGCGCGTCACGTTGTGGATGCGGATCTGCAGCCCCTTCGTGCCGGCCCGGAAGAAGAGCTTGCCCGCGACGTGGCTCAGGAAGCCGCCCGAGAGATGCTGCGCCCAGTCGGGAAAGCAGGCTTCGGCGGCGCGCTGGCGCCTGTCCTGATCGACGTGGAACGCCTTGAAGAGCGTCTCGGGGCCGCTGCCCGCCAGCGCCTCGACCGGGCGGACCCGCGCGCAGAGACACTCCGAGGGCAGGGCGGCGAGCGTCTCGGCCACCGGCTGCGCGGGCAGCAGGAATTCGTCGGTGTCGATATGGGCGAGCCAGTCGACCTCGGGCCGGTCCTTGTTCGCATGTCGGTTGTTGGCGTGGCGCGCGTTGGAACCCTGCCGGGCCTGGTGCTTGGCCGGGCGGCCGTTGCGCCGCGCCCACCATGCATCATCCGTGCGAATGACCCGCAGCTTGGGGTGGGCCGAGAGCACCGCCTGCGCCTCGGGCATGTCCTCGTCGAGATAGAGATGGACCCGGTGCGCGCCCAGTTCGAGGTGCCAGGCCGCGAAGTCGAGGATCTCGGGCAGCGGCGCATTGGTGGTGGTGACGGTGCCCCAGCGGATCATGGCAGCGTCCCGAAGACGCGGGCCACGGCGGCATCGGGATCGAAGGGCCGTGTCAGCAGCATGTCATGAGCGGCGAGCCGTGCGCGCAACTCGGGCGTGTCGGCGCAGACCTCGTCGAAGAGCATCCGCAGACCGGCCTCGCCCTCTTCCTCGGCGAGGAAGGCGATCAGGTTGGCCTGTCCCATCTCGATCCGCTCCGAGCGGGGTCGATACGAACCCTTGTCCCGGCGAAAGGCGAGATGATCGCGGAATTGCGCCCAGCTTGGCGCGTGCAGATGTGCCAGGTGCACGTCCGAGAGCCGGGACCGGTTGGTCGCATCCTCGCCGCGATATTTCAGCGTGTGGATGCCGAAGCGGGTCTCGGGGATGCCGGTGCGGGCGAACACCTTGCCGGAGGTGTGGCTGAGAAAGCCGCCGTAGAGATGCAGGCCGAAGGTCGGGTAGATCTCCTGCAGCACCGATTTCGGCTGCTCCGCATGGTGATGCGTGAGCTTGAAATGCGCGGGAAGGCCATGGTCGCGGGCCAGCGCCTCGGCCGGGGCGACGCGGGCGAGCGCGTGGCGGGGGGAGACCTCGGCGAGGATCTCGGCGAGGGGGCGGTCGGGCAGCAGGAACTCGTCGGCGTCGATATGGCCGAGCCAGTCGAGTGCGCCCGCCACGTCGCGCAGGCAGCGGGTGGCGTTATGTGTCTGCCGCAGCTGGTGCGCTTCGGGGCGGGTCTTGCCGGTGTCCTGCCACCACGCCGCATCGCAGCATGTGACGTGGATGCGCGGGTGGCGGGCGAGGAACTGCGCCGTCTCGGCTTCGGGAGCGTCGAGGTAGACGTGCAGCGCCGTCGCGCCCAGCTCGAGGTGATGCGCGGCGAAGCGCGCGATCTGCGGCAGCGGCGCGCGGATGGTCGAGACGAGCCCCCAGCGCAGCGTGTCGGGGCCGAGCGCGCGGTGCCCCGCTGGCACCGGCGCGGGGTTCGCGGCGCGGGTGGGTCGCTCGCGCTTGCCGGCGTCGACGCGCGCCTTGCGCTTGCGCATGGTCCTCAGGCGGCGAAACAGCGTCCGGTCGTCATGGATCAGCAGGTCGAGCAGGTGGTGGGCAAGGGGCCGGATCACCCCATCGCCCTCGGCCTCGGTCCAGAGCCTGCCGATCATGTTCACGTCGAGCCCGCCGCTGGCGATGGCATAGGCGTCCATCTCCATCGGCAACGGCCCGGGGGACTTCCGGTCGAGCGGAAAGGCACGGTCGGCGGGGCTGCCGGAATAGAGCCGCTCGGTCTCGTAGAGCTTCATGGTGCCGAAGAGCACGTTGAGCGCCAGTCCGACCGAACGTTGCACCGGCGTCTGCCCATGATCGCCGAAGGTGGTGACCGCCGAGACCAGCCAGCGCTGGTCGAGCCGCTCGATCAGATGCGCGCCCTGTTCCGCCCACAGCCGGTGGAACAGCGCGGGCAGGTGGGACGGAAAGCTCCGCTTGCGCAGATGCGCGATCAGCAGCCCGTTGAGGAACACCAGCTCGCTCTGCCCGACCAGTTCCTTGCGCAGCGCGTGCCGCTTGCGGTGGTAGGACGACCGGAAGGGCGGCGCCTCGGCCGGGTCTTGGTCGGGGTCGGTGACGGTCTGCGCGGCAAGCAGGGCAAGGTCGAGATCCGCCGGGGGCGGAGCCTCTCCCTCCGCACAGGTCAGCGCATCGCGCCGCCCCTCCATCTGGGTCAGCACGGCCGAAATGCCGCCGGGCCATGTCGGCCGCCTGTCGCGGGGGGTGTCGCCGTCGTCGCTCATGCCGCGCGGGTCTTTCCGTCGTCCATGAGCGCCAGATTGGCGCGTGTCCCGGCGTTGCGCAATCGGGCCGCTGCGGTTTCGCGACAAGTGGTGCAGCGCCGCCGCCCGCGCTCAGAGGCGCTGGTAGTCCCCGAGCATGCTCGGGCAGCGCCGGTGCGCATCGGTGAGTCCCGCCGCGGCGCCGTTGAGGATGAGATGCCAGGTCGGGCGGTAACCGGTTGCTTGCGCCCGCGAGTAGGTACAGCCGTCGGGCGTGACGTAGACCTGCCCGCTGTAGCCCGGCGCGGGGCTTGCATGGTGGCCGTCGCCGCGCGGGGCGCCGCTGCCGAAAAGCGGACCCGCGTCGGCGGCGGGACCGGCGAAGGTCTGGATCGCGGCGAGCGCGACGACAAGGAGGCGGATCATTCTGCGTGTCTCCGATGCTGGTTGAAGGCTGACCGGGCCAGCATCGCGGAGAGAGGTGAACGGCCCCTCAAAAATTACAATGCGCGGCATTTCGTGGCGATGCCCCCGCGTCGGCTGCGGCCCGGGCTTGGCAAAGATCGCGCTTTGGGGCAGAGGAACCACATGAGCACCACCTCCTTCACTCTCAACGCCACCGACGGCGCAGCGCGCACCGGCGTCATCCGCACCCCGCGCGGCGAGATACGCACGCCGGCCTTCATGCCGGTGGGCACCGCCGGCACCGTCAAGGCGATGCTGCCCGAGAACGTGCGCGCCACCGGCGCCGACATCCTGCTCGGCAACACCTATCACCTGATGCTGCGGCCCACGGCGGAGCGCATCGCGCGGCTGGGCGGGCTGCACGCGTTCATGAACTGGGACAGGCCGATCCTCACGGACTCGGGCGGTTTCCAGGTCATGAGCCTCGCCGACCTGCGCAAGCTCACTGAGAAGGGGGTGACCTTCCGCAGCCACGTCGACGGCTCGAAGCACGAGCTGAGCCCCGAGCGGTCGATGGAGATCCAGCGGCTGCTGGGTTCGGACATCGTGATGTGCTTCGACGAATGCCCTGCGCTGCCCGCCGACCGCAAGCGGCTGGAAGAGAGCATGCGGCTGTCGATGCGCTGGGCGCAGCGCTCGCGCGACGCCTTCGGCGACCGGCCCGGGCACATGCTCTTCGGCATCCAGCAGGGCGGGCTCGAGCGCGACCTGCGCGAGGAAAGCGCCGAGGCGCTGAGGTCGATCGGTTTCGACGGCTACGCGGTGGGCGGCCTCGCGGTGGGCGAGGGGCAGAAGGCGATGTTCGACTGCCTCGACTTCGCGCCGGGGATGCTGCCCGAGGACAAGCCGCGCTACCTGATGGGCGTCGGCAAGCCCGACGACATCGTCGGTGCGGTCAAGCGGGGCATCGACATGATGGACTGCGTGCTGCCGACCCGCTCGGGGCGCACGGGGCAGGCGTTTACCCGCCGCGGCGTGGTCAACATCAAGAATGCCCGTCACGCCGACGATCCGCGCCCGCTCGACGAGCACTGTTCCTGCCCGGCCTGCACGGGCTATTCTCGCGCTTACCTGCACCACGTCTACCGCTCGCACGAGATGATCTCGGGGATGCTGCTGACCTGGCACAACCTGCATTACTTCCAGGAGATCATGCAGGGGATGCGCGACGCCATCGCCGAGGGCCGCTTTGCCGCATGGGAGGCCGCTTTCCACGCGGGCCGTGCCGAGGGCGATATCGAGCCGCTCTGAAGCTGCCCGAAAGGGTTCCGTGCGACAACGCAAGTCCGAGTGTGCGGCATTGCAGGGCGCGCACCCTTTGCGGCGCTGCGGCGAGAGCTTACCTCTAGCCTCGACGCTCCGGCCCTCAGGGGACGGAGCCAAGGAAAGGATCTCTCATGACCGAAGAACTCTTCACACCCTATACCGCCGGCACGCTGTCGCTTGCGAACCGCGTCGTCATGGCCCCGCTCACCCGCAACCGCGCCGATGACGAGACCGGCGTGGTGAACGACCTGCACGTCGAATACTACCGCCAGCGCGCTGGCGCGGGCCTCATCATCACCGAGGCCACGCAGATCTCGCCCGTGGGCAAGGGCTACATCCAGACCCCCGGCATTCACAGCGATGCGCAGGTCGCGGCATGGAAGCGCGTGACCGACGTCGTGCACGAGGCCGGCGGCAAGATCGTCGTGCAGCTCTGGCACGTCGGCCGCATCTCGCACACGTCGCTGCAGCCCGGCGGGCAGGCCCCGGTCGCGCCCTCGGCCATCCCGGCCGGCGTGAAGACCTTCACGCAGAACGGCTTCGAGGACACCTCCGAGCCGCGCGCGCTGACCCTCGAGGAGATCGCCGCCACGGTCGAGGACTTCCGCAAGGCCGCGCGTCGCGCCATCGAGGCGGGCTTCGACGGCGTCGAGGTCCACGGCGCGAATGGCTACCTGATCGACCAGTTCCTCAAGACCGGTGCCAACCAGCGCGAGGACGACTACGGCGGGTCGGTCGAGAACCGGGCCCGGTTCCTCTTCGAGGTGCTCGACGCCGTGACCGAGGAAGTCGGTGGCGGACGCACCGGCCTGCGCCTGTCGCCCTTCTCGCCGGCGAACGGCATCGACGATGCCGACCCGCAGGCCGATTTCGAGTACATCGTGCCGCGCCTGAACGCCTACGGTCTGTCCTATCTCCACATGATCGAGGGCGCGACGGGCGGCTCGCGCGAGCTTGAGGAAGGCCAGAGCATCGACCAGCTGCGCGGTCTCTTCACCGGCCCCTACATGGCCAACAACGGCTATGATCGCGACATGGCGATCACCGCGGTCAAGAGCGGCTCGGCCGATCTGGTGGCCTTCGGGCGTCCGTTCATCTCGAACCCGGACCTCGTCGATCGCCTCCAGCGCGAGGCGCCGCTCAACGAGGGCGACCAGGACACCTTCTACGGTGGCGGGGCCGAGGGCTATACCGACTACCCGACCCTCGAAGACGAAGCCGCCTGAGCAATCACCGGCGCTTGCGCGGGCCCCGCGGTTGCGGCAAAAGCGGGGCCCGCATACTCGGCAAGGAGCCGGATCATGGATTACTCGAAATCGGGCGGCGCGCGGCCCGGAAGCAACGCGCCGCGCTACGACCGCCACAAGGATGCGCCCAAGGGCAAGACCGCCAAGGGTGGAAAGACCGACAAGGCGGCGCTTCTCGCCCGCATGAAGGCCGCGCAGAAGCCGCAGGACGACGGCTGAGCCGTCACCGGCCCGCTGCCGGTGCGTGGGGCCGGGCCGCTTGTGCCGTCCGGCCCACCGACGGGTGCTTGCGCGGGTTGCACGACTTCTCCATGTTGTGTCGACCGAAGGTCAGCGCGGTTGATTTCGTTGTCGAACGACCCCACCTTAACTTCCGAGACAGGGGATGGCGGGCGCTGCCGGAGAACCGGGGCCGGGCCATCCTGCCAAGACGAAGGAATGCTTATGCAACAGGCTCTCAATTCCTCCTACCCGGTGCTGCCGCTGCGCGACATCGTCGTTTTCCCGCACATGATCGTGCCGCTCTTCGTGGGGCGCGAGAAGTCGGTGAAGGCGCTGGAGGAGGTCATGCAGGACGACAAGCAGATCCTGCTTGCCGCCCAGATCGACCCATCGGTCGATGATCCAGACAATTCCGGCATCTACCGTGCCGGCGTGCTGGCGAACGTTCTGCAACTGCTCAAGCTGCCCGACGGCACCGTCAAGGTGCTGGTCGAGGGCCAGAGCCGTGTGAAGATCACCGAGTATCTCGAGAACGAGTCCTTCTTCGAGGCCCGTGCCGAGTACGTCGAGGAGATGCCCGGCGATCCGGCCGCGATCGAGGCGCTGGTGCGCACCGTCGGCGAAGAGTTCGAGCGTTACGCCAAGGTCAAGAAGAACATCCCCGAAGAGGCGCTTTCGGCGGTCTCCGAGACCACCGAGCCGGCAAAGCTTGCCGACCTCGTCGCGGGGCATCTCGGCATCGAGGTTGAGCAGAAGCAGGAGCTTCTGGAAACGCTGGCGACGTCCGAGCGGCTCGAGAAGGTCTACGGCCTGATGCAGGGCGAGCTTTCGGTGCTGCAGGTCGAGAAGAAGATCAAGACCCGCGTCAAGAGCCAGATGGAGAAGACCCAGCGCGAGTACTACCTGAATGAGCAGATGAAGGCCATTCAGAAGGAGCTGGGCGACGGCGAGGACGGCCAGAACGAGGTCAACGAGCTGGCCGAGAAGATCGAGGCCACCAAGCTCTCGAAAGAGGCCCGCGAAAAGGCCGATGCCGAGCTCAAGAAGCTGCGGAACATGAGCCCCATGTCCGCCGAGGCGACCGTCGTGCGCAACTACCTCGACTGGATGCTCAGCATTCCGTGGGGCACGAAGAGCCGCGTCAAGAAGGACCTCGGCCGGGCGCAGGACGTGCTCGACAAGGACCACTACAGCCTCGAGAAGGTCAAGGAGCGCATCGTCGAGTATCTCGCGGTGCAGGCGCGCAGCCAGAAGCTCAAGGGCCCGATCCTCTGCCTCGTCGGCCCTCCGGGCGTCGGCAAGACGTCGCTGGGCAAGTCGATGGCCAAGGCCACGGGCCGCGAGTTCATCCGCATCTCGCTGGGTGGTGTGCGTGACGAGTCCGAGATCCGCGGCCACCGCCGGACCTACATCGGCTCGATGCCGGGCAAGATCATCCAGGCGCTGAAGAAGGCCAAGACCACGAACCCGCTCATCCTGCTCGACGAGATCGACAAGATGGGTCAGGACTTCCGTGGCGACCCGGCCTCGGCGATGCTGGAAGTGCTCGACCCCGAGCAGAACGGCACCTTCGTGGACCACTACCTCGAGGTCGAATACGACCTGTCGAACGTGATGTTCGTGACCACGGCCAACAGCTACAACATGCCGGGGCCGCTGCTCGACCGGATGGAGATCATCCCGCTCTCGGGCTACACCGAGGACGAGAAGGCCGAGATCGCCAAGCGTCACCTGCTCGACAAGCAGATCAAGGCGCATGGTCTCAAGAAGGGCGAGTTCACCCTGACCGACGAGGCGCTGATCGACGTCATCCGCTACTACACCCGCGAGGCGGGCGTGCGGAACCTCGAACGCGAGATCGCGCGCATCGCCCGCAAGGCGGTGACGAAGATCGTCAAGAAGGAGGCAACCGAGGTCACGGTGACCCGCGACAACCTCGACGACTTCCTCGGCGTGCGGAAATACCGCTACGGTCTTGCCGAAGAGGAAAGCCAGGTCGGCGTGGTCACAGGGCTTGCCTACACCTCGGTTGGTGGCGACCTGCTGCAGATCGAGGCGCTGCGTCTGCCGGGCAAGGGTCGGATGAAGACCACCGGCAAGCTGGGCGACGTGATGAAGGAGTCCATCGAGGCGGCACAGAGCTACGTGCGCTCGATCTCTCCGCAGATCGGCGTCAAGCCGCCGCGCTTCGACAAGTGGGACATCCACGTCCACGTGCCCGACGGCGCGACGCCCAAGGACGGCCCCTCGGCGGGTCTGGCCATGGTGACGGCGATCGTCTCGGTGCTGACCGGGCTGCCGGTGCGCAAGGACATCGCCATGACCGGCGAGGTCACGCTGCGCGGCAACGCCTCGGCCATCGGTGGCCTCAAGGAGAAGCTGCTCGCGGCGCTGCGGGGCGGGATCAAGACCGTTCTCATTCCCGAGGAGAACGAGAAGGACCTTGCCGAGCTGCCCGACAACGTGAAGGAGGGGCTGGAAATCATCCCCGTCAAGCACGTCTCCGAGGTGCTCGACATCGCGCTGATCGGCAAGCCCGAAGCGGTGGAATGGGACGAGGAGGCCGAAGAGGCCGCCGCGGCCCTGCGCAAGGGCGACGACACGGCCTCGGGTGCGGTTGCGCACTGAGGTCCGGCCGGATCGAAACGAAAGGCGTCGCGGGAAACCGCGGCGCCTTTTTCGTTTTGCGGTCGGCGGGGAGGGCCGGCCTCGCGCTGCGCCCTGATCGAGCGGCTCTCGGCAACGAAAAAGCTCGGCGAAAGCTCGCCGCGCTGTTGTGGTTCACCGGACGCAACCACTGGCCCGAAGTGCCGGCGCCGCAGGGTGGGGTTTTAAGCCACCCTCCGCGCGGATCAGAAGCCGAGCGCCATGCCGTCCTTGCGAGTGTCGCTGCCGCCGGTCAGCACGCCGGTCTCCGGGTTGATGCGGATCGCCTGGCTGCCGCCGAGCGGGCTATGCATCACGTGCAGCTTGTGACCGCGCGCTGCCAGATCGACACGGGCGGCCTCGGAGACTGCCGGTTCGATCTGCAGTTCGCCGCCGAAGGCGAAGCTGCGCGGCGCGTCCATCGCCGCCTGCAGGTCCATCCCGAGATCCAGCACACCCGACAGGAACGCCGCCTGGCCCGCCGCCTGGTACTGGCCGCCCATCACGCCGAAGGGCATGACCGCGGCACCGTCCTTGCAAAGCATCCCCGGAATGATCGTGTGCATCGGCCGCTTGCCGGGCGCGATGGCATTGGGGTGGCCGTCGATCAGCCGGAACGAAGAGCCACGCGAGTGGAACAGCACGCCGGTTTGCGGGTCGAGCCGGGTAGAACCGAAGCCGTGGAAGATCGAGTTGATAAAGGAGATCGCGTTGCCGTCGCGGTCGACGACGCTGAGATAGATCGTGTCCTTGTGCTCGGGCTCGTCCCAGAGCGCCGGCGTGCCCGCGCGGGACATGTCGATGCGCGCTGCGAGCGTGTCGACCACCGCGTCGGACAGCAGCGTCTCGGCCACGCCGGGGCAGGCGGCGGGATCGCCGATCAGCGCGTCGCGGTGGTGATAGGCGATCTTCGTCGCCTCGGCGTGCAGGTGGATGCGGTCGGCCTCGGACAGCCCGCCCTTCAGGTCGAATTTCGACAGGATCCGCAGGATCAGCAGCGCCGCGAGCCCCTGGCCGTTGGGGGGGCATTCCAGCACGTCGTGACCGCCGTAGGAGGTCGAGATCGGATCGACCCAATGCGCCTGGTCGAGGCCCTCGTGGAAATCTTCCTCGGTCTGGAGCCCGCCGAGCGATTGCAGGTGCGCGGCCATCTTCGCGGCGGTGTCGCCCTCGTAGAACCCGGCGGCGCCTTTCGCGGCGATCTCGCGCAGGCGCGCGGCGAGCAGCGGCTGGCTGCGGGTCTCGCCGACCGAGGGGGCGCGGCCACCGGGCAGGAAGAGCTTGGCGGCATGTTCGTCACGGCCCACCAGTTCGGCGGTCTCGGCCCAGTCCATGGCGACACGCGGTGTCACCGGAAAACCGTTCTCGGCGTAGCCGATGGCGCGGGCGAAGAGCCGGTCGAGCGGCATCGACCCGTGGTCGGCGTGCAGCCGGCACCAGGCCGAGATGGCGCCGGGGATGGTCACGGCGTGCGGGCTGGTCTGCGGGATCTCGTCGGAAAGCCCGGCGCCCCGCAGCGCCTCGATCGTGGCGCCGGCGGGGGCACGGCCCGAGCCGTTGAGCGCCTTCACCTTGCCGCCCTTCGGGGCGTAGAGCGCGAAACAGTCGCCGCCGATGCCGGTCATGAGCGGATCGACCACGCATTGCACCGAGACGGCACAGATCGCCGCGTCGACGGCGTTGCCGCCGGCGGAAAGGATCTCGAGCCCGGCGGCGGTGGACAGCGGGTGCGAAGTGGCGATCATGGCCTCGGACGCAAGCGTGCTGGGGCGCCGGGCTGAGAAGAAGTCGAACATGAGAAACGGTCCTGATAAATTCGGAGGGCAGGGCGGGTCCGTGAGTGGTGGCGATTGACTAGGCAATCCCGAGAGCCCCGCCCTCCGTCTGCTACGTGTAGCGGTGAATTCAACTTGCATAGATATGTATACATATGCAAGAACAAAGTCGACACAGTTGATGAGTGAGCAAGGTGAGCACCCGAACCGCCGAGACGATCTACACGACGCTTGTCGATGACATCATCGCCGGGCGGATGGCGCCGGGGGCACCGCTTGTCGAGACCACGCTGGCCGAACAGTTCGGCGTGTCCCGCACCCCCGTCCGCGAAGCACTGCAGCGGCTCGAGCAGGCGAACCTCGCCGAGCGCGGGGCGCGTCGTGCCGTCGTCGTGCGGCGCATGGCCCCCGAGGACCTTGCCGAGCTCTTCGAGGCGGCGGGCGAGATCGAGAGCGGCCTTGCCGCGCTCGCGGCGCAGCGGATGTCCGAGATCGAGCGCCGCCGGCTTGTCGCCGTGCTCGACGAGGGCGAAGGCTGCGATGATCCCGTGGTCTACGCCGAGGTGAACGCGCGGTTTCACGATATCATCAAGACCGGTGCGCGCAACGCGATGCTCGCGGCGACGCTCGAGGACATGAACCTGCGCACGCTGTCCTGGCGCGCGGCGAACTTCCACGAGGACAGCGGCCGGCTTGCCGCGTCCAAGGCCGAGCATCGTGCGATCGCCGAGGCCATTCTCGCGCATGACGCCGAGACCACGCGGCGGCAGATGCGCAGCCACGTGGCGGCGGCCTTCATGGCGCTGTCCGACACCCTTTCCCGGCGCGGCTGACCGCGCGCCCAACGACCGGAGATCCCGATGCCCGACATCGACATGACCCTTCTGCTGGAACTGCTCGCCTTCCTGATCGTGATCGGGGGCGCCGCGGGCGTGCTGGCGGGGCTTCTGGGCGTGGGGGGCGGCATCGTGCTGGTGCCGTCGTTCTTCTACACCTTCCAGCTTCTGGGGCTGTCGGGGCCGCAGCTCATGCAGGTCTGCCTTGCGACATCGCTCGCGACGATCATCGTGACCTCGATCCGGTCGGTGCTGAGCCACAACCGCAAGGGCGCCGTCGACTGGGACATCCTCAAGGGCTGGGCGCCGGGCATCGTGATCGGTGCGCTGGTGGGCGTGCTCGCGGCCTCGGCGCTGCGCTCGGCCACGCTGCAGGCGATCTTCGGCGGTCTGGGGCTGGTGATCGGCATCTACATGATCTTCGGGCGCAACACCTGGCGCATCGCCGACGAGATGCCGTCGGGCGGCAAGCAATACGTCTTCTCACCGCTGGTCGGCTTCCTGTCGGTGCTGATGGGGATCGGCGGCGGCAGCTTCGGCGTGCCGCTGATGAGCCTGCACAATGTGCCGATTCACCGTGCGGTGGCCACCGCGGCGGGCTTCGGACTGCTGATCGCGGTGCCCTCGGCGGTGGGCTTCCTGTTCCTCGACGTGGCGCCGGACTCGCGCCCGCCGCTGACGCTGGGCGCGGTGAACATCCCGGCCTTTCTCGTGGTCATCGCGATGACCACGCTGACGGCGCCGCTGGGCGTGAAGCTGGCCCACGCGATGAACCCGGCGCCGCTCAAGCGGCTGTTCGGTGTCTTCCTGATCCTCGTCGCGCTGAACATGCTGCGCAAGGCGCTGTTCGGCTGAGCCAGGGCAGGGGTGCTGCCGGTCCAGGTGCTGCACGGCAGCCTGACCAACCCGCCAGGAGGGGGCAAGCGCTTCTCCATGGCTGAACAAGCGAATGTCCCTCGGCGCGGCAGTCGGGCCGCTGGGGTTTGGCTCCCTCTGTCGAGGTTCGCAATTCGGCGGCCTTGAGCGGTCCGCATCCCCCATCGGCGGCCACGGGAAGCGCTACGCCTCAACGACGCAAACAAAAACGCCGGGCACGAGGCCCGGCGTTTGCCGATAATACTGTGACCGTGTCCCGTGAAGGAGGTCAGCCGTTGGACTGGCCACCCGAGGCCTGCGCCGGTTTCGGCTGCTGCGGCGCGGGCTGGGCCTGCTGTTGCGGCTGCTGCTGGCCGCCCTTGCCACGGGTCGACAGCGGGTCGTCCTGGCGCTGCACGGAGCCTTCGAAATGGGCGCCGCTCTCTATAGCGATGGTCTTGTGGATGATGTCGCCCTCGACGCGCGCGGTGGCGGTCAGGCGGACCTTGAGGCCACGCACGCGGCCGACGATGCGACCGTTGATCACCACGTCATCGGCGATGACTTCGCCCTTGATCGTGGCACTTTCGCCGATGGTCAGCAGGTGGGCGCGGATGTCGCCCTCGACCGTGCCTTCGACTTGGATGTCGCCGGTGGTGCGCAGGTTGCCGGTGATGTGCAGATCGCTCGAAAGCACCGAGGCCGGCGGCTTCGCCTTGGGCGGGGTCGACGGCTTGTATTCCTGGTTCGACTGGCGCGGCGCCTCGGCGGCGGGCTTCGGTGCGGAATCGTCGGCCTTGGGACCGGGCTCGTTGATCTTGCTCTTAGAAAACATCGTTTGCAGCCTTGATGTAGGTCATGGGATTCACGGGCTCTCCTCCGACGCGAACCTCGTAGTGGAGGTGCGTCCCGGTCGACCGTCCGGTATTTCCCATATCACCAACACGATCCCCGCGCGATACCTTTTGACCGACCTTGACGCGGATTTTGGACATATGCGCGTAGCGGGTCTCGATGCCGAATTCATGCTTGATCTTTACCAGTCGCCCGTATCCCGACATCCACCCCGCGTGGATCACGGTGCCGTCGGCGGTGGAATAGATCGGCGTGCCGTGCGGCGCGGCGAAATCCGTGCCGGCGTGCAGCCGCCCCCAGCGCCGGCCGAAGCCGCTGGTGAAGCGGAAGGCGTCCTTGAGCGGCGTGGCAAAGGGCAGCTTCTCGGCGGCGATGCGATACATGTTGAGCCGGTCGAGATCGCCGAGGATGCGGTTGGCGCGCTCCAACTCGGCCGAGGGCTCTTCGCCGCGGGTCGAGAAGGTCAGCGGGGTCAGCGGGCCGCCCTGGCCGGAATAGCCCTTGCGCACCTGGTTGATGATGCGGTCGGGGTCCATGCCGGCTGCGGTGAACATCTTGTCGAGCGGCTTGACCGAGACGGTCATCGCCTCTTCGAGCTGGCGGAAGATGCGGTCGTTCTTCTCTTCCATCAGGCGCAGCTCGGTGGCCATGTCGTCGGCGCGGACCAGCGCGTCCTGCGCGTCGGCGACCACCTGGTCGCGCTCCTCGGCGGTGCGGGCGAGCGCCTCGGCCAGCAGGTCGAGCGTGCCGTCGCCGTCGCCGCCACCGGCGACCTGCGTGCCGCCGCTCTCGATCTGGCTCTGCAGCGTGGCAAGCCGGGCGCTGACGGTCTCGCGCTCCTTCATGGTGTCGCGCAGCGTCGTCTGGATGACGTCGATGCCGGTCTCGAGCTCGCGGCGCCGGGTCTCGGAGTCGAGCAGCTTCGACTGCATTGCCGAGACCTGTGCGAGCGCCGTGTTGAAGCGTTCCTGCGCGGCGAGCGCATCGGCGGCGCGGGCGTCGCGTTCCTGCGACAGCTCGTTGAGGCGGCGCTGATAGGTGATCTGGTCACGGCGGGCCTGATCGCGGAAGTTGCCGGCGCTGATGCTGTCCATCAGCAGGATGGCGGTGGCGATGATCGCCCAGGCCACCAGCAAGGCGCTCCCGGCGAACGCGAGCGCCTGCGTCTCCGAGCGAAGCCGGATGAAGCGCGTGTCGGTATCCGATTTCAGAAAAAGCCGACGTTCCGGAAAAAAGCGCTCCAAAAGCGCATGGGTTCTGATCGCGAGACGCGTTCTCACCTGACGTTCCTTTGTTCCCGTCCCAAATTCGGTGCTCGTATCCCCTACATCCGGCACCATGCCGAGGGACTTACCCCAGAGATTGACATTTTCGCAACGATTTTGGGCGAAGTTGCTGCCCGATGCGGCGAAAACACGCTCTATTGGCGAAAATTCGCCGACCCCAATGGGTTCAGGGCCGGCGATCGTGTCAGGCCTTGCCGCTTTCTTCGGCAAGCGGCCAGTAGAAATCCAGCGGCAGGCCGGCCTCGGCGCGTTTCTCGTCGTTGAAGGGCGGCTTCAGGGCGCCGTGGAAATATTTGCGCACAAGCGAATGAAAGACGTCGCGCGGGTCGAGTTCGTGGCGGCCGCACAGGAAGTGGAACCACTTCGAGCCATAGGCGACATGGCCGACCTCTTCGGCGTAGATCGTCTCGAGCGCGGCGACGGCGCTGTCGACGCCGGCCTTGCGAAAGAGATCGATCATACCCGGCGTCACGTCGAGCCCGCGCGCCTCGAGCACCATCGGCACCACGGCGAGCCGCCCCATCAGGTCGTCGGCGGTATCCTCGGCGGCGCGCCACATGCCGGCGTGGGCGGGCAGGGCGCCGTAGTGGCTGCCCAGTTCCTCGAGACAGTCGCACATCAGGTTGAAATGCTTCGATTCCTCGTCGGCGGCGCGCACCCAGTCGTCGTAGAAGCCGGGAGGAAAGGGCACCTCGGTGAAGCGCGCGATGATGTCCCAGTGAAGGTCGACGGCGTTCAGCTCGATATGCGCCACCGCGTGCAGCAGCGCGATGCGCCCCTGCGGCGAGCCGGGCTTGCGCTTGGGCACCTCGCGCGGGTCCAGAAGCTCCGGCCGGTCGGGGCGCGAGGGCCGCAGCGGCGGGCTCGCGCTGCCGATTTCGATCGGCGTGCCGGCCTCGCGCGCTGCGCGCCACGCCGCGGCGTGGGCGTGCGACTTCGCGGTCTTTTCCCGGCCGTCAGCGGTGGTCAGGACGTCCACCGCCATCTCGCTCAGCGTCATCATGGCGCTGCACTCCCTCTCGTCATGCGGCCCCGGGGCCGCCGCTGCGTTCCGGGGGCCGTAGATCAGAGCGCGCGGGCGGCTTCCAGCACTTCGGCGGCGTGACCGGGCACCTTCACCTTGCGCCACTCCTTCGCGATGGCGCCACTGCCGTCGATGAGGAAGGTGCTGCGCTCGATCCCCATGAACTTTTTCCCGTACATGCTCTTTTCCTTCCAGACGTCGAAGGACTCGCAGACCTCCGAGCCCTCGTCGGACAGCAGCGGCACGGTCAGGTCCTTCTTCTTCATGAACTTCTCATGGCTCGCGAGGCTGTCCTTGGAGATGCCGAAGACCTTGATGCCAGCGGCCTCGAACTCTGGCAGTAGGGCCGAGAATTCCTCGTTCTCCTTGGTGCAGCCCGAGGTGTCGTCACGCGGGTAGAAGAACAGCACGACCGGCGCGGGCTTCAGCGCCGAGAGGGTCACGTCCTCGCCGGTGGTGGCGGGCAGGGTGAAGTCGGGGGCGGTGTCGGTCATGATGTGCTCCATCGTCGGGTTTCTCAAAACTCACCCAAGGGTGTAGAACGCCGGGACGACAAAGCAAAGAACGCAAGGATGGGCACGCGCGGGCCGTGAGCGACGAGGCGAAAACCGAAGACGGCTCTGCAGAGCCCGGCACCCCGTCTGCGCCGCGCGGACGCAAGCGGCGCTGGCTGGGCGGCATTCTCGCCGTGCTGGCGGTTGTGCTCCTGCTGCTGGCGGGGGGCGCGTGGTCGATGCTCGGGCGGCCGATCTCGGCGCCCGACTGGGTGCGGGTGCGAATCGAGCAGCGGCTCGCCGAGGCGGTGCCGGCGCTCGACATCAGCTTCGGCGACATGCGCCTGCTGGTCGATCCCGACGGGCTGGCCCATGTTGCGCTCACCGACGTCGACATCCGCTCGGACACCGGCGCGCAGGTTGCAACGCTCTCGGACATCGAGGCGGGCTTCTCGCCCTCGGCACTGCTGCGCGGCGAGGTGGTGCTGCGCCGGGCGCGGCTCACCGGCGCGATGCTGGCGCTGCGACGCGATGCCCACGGCAAGCTCGGGCTGGCGCTCGGCGACGTTTTCGACTCGGACGCGCCGATGCCGGACCTGCCGACGCTGATCGGCCTGATCGACGGTGCCTTTGCGCGGCCACAGCTGGCCGGCCTGCGCTCGGTCGAGGCCGAGGCGCTGACCATCCGCTACGAGGACGTGCGCGCCGGGCGCGGCTGGACCGCCGACGGCGGCCGGCTGTCGCTCACCCGCGAGGACGGCGCGCTGCGGCTGGCCGGCGACGTGGCGCTGCTCGGGCGGGGCGACACCGCGGCGACGCTCGAGCTGAACGCCGAGAGCCGCATCGGTGAGACCAGCGCCGATTTCGGCATGGCGCTCGAAGGGCTCGATGCGCAGGACATCGCCACGCAGAGCCCGGCGCTTGCCTGGCTGCACGGGCTGCGGGCGCCGATCTCGGGGGCGCTGCGCGGTTCGATGACCGAAGACGGCCAGCTTGGCGCGCTCAATGCCACGCTGCGCATCGGCGCGGGCGTGCTTCAGCCCAACACCCGCACCCAGCCGATCCCCTTTGACCTGGCGCGGACGTATTTCTCCTACAGTCCCGGCAGCGCGACGCTCACCTTCGACGAGATCTCGGTGCGAAGCGCCGTCGGCACGATCCTCGCGGACGGGCGGGCGATCCTGCGCGAGGCCTCGGACGGCTGGCCGCGCAGCATGACCGGGCAGTTCCGGGTCTCGCGCTTCGAGGCCGACCCCGAGGGCTTTCTTGACCGTCCGCTCGCGCTCGACGGGGCCGAGGTGGACTGGCAGCTCGACTTCGAGCCGTTCCGCTTCGAGCTCGGGCGGCTGCGGGTCTCGGACCCGTCGCTGCCGCTGCGGCTGTCTGGGATGCTTGCCGCCGATCCCGAGGGCTGGCGGCTGGCGGTCGACGGCCAGCTCGCAAGGATCGACAAGGACGGGCTGCTGGCCTATTGGCCCGAGCGCATCGCGCCGAAGCAGCGCAAGTGGGTGGTCGACAACATCCACGCCGGGGAAATTCGCGACGGCATCCTTTCACTTCGGCTGGCACCCGGGGGTACGCTCGAGCCCTATATCGATGCGCGGGTGCAGGACGTGTCGCTGACCTACGCGCGGCACCTGCCGCGCCTCGTCGATGCCGACGGGCAGATGACGATCTACGACCATCGCTTCGCCGTGGCGGTCGACCGGGGCCGTGCGGTGCCGCCCGAGGGCGGGTCGCTCGACGCGACGGGCACCACCTTCGTCATCCCCGACATGCGTGAGCGCCCGGCGCGCGGCGAGGTCTCGCTCAGGGCAAGCGGCCCGCTGGTCGCGGCGCTCTCCTATCTCGACAGCCCCAAGCTCGAGGTCATGCAGAAAGCGAACAAGCCGGTGGCGCTCGGCGAGGGGGCGGTCTCGGTCGAGGGGCGCATCGAGCTGCCGCTGAAGAAGGGCGTCCAGCGCGAGGAAATGACGGTCACGGCAACCGGCACCGTGCAGGGCTTTTCCAGCACGGAGGTGGTGCCCGGCCGGACGCTTTCGGCCGACCGGCTGGCGCTTGATCTCGACGACGACCGGCTCGTCATCAGCGGCACGGCCGACATGTCCGGCATCCCCTTCGACGGCCGGTGGGAGCAGTCGCTCATCCCCGGCGAGGGCAGCCGGGTCGAGGGGCAGGTCGCCCTGTCGCAGCCCGTGGTCGAGGCGCTCGGCGTGACGCTCGCAGACGGCACGATTTCCGGGCGCGGCACCGGCGCGCTCAGCATTGCGCTCGACAAGGGCGCACCGCCGCGCTTCTCGCTCACATCGTCGCTCGCCGGGGTGGGGCTGTCGCTGCCGCAGATCGGCTGGCGGCTGTCGCAGAGGCAGACCGGGCGTTTCGAGATCTCCGGGAGCCTCGGAAAGCCGGTGACCGTGGACCGGCTGGCGCTGTCGGGCAACGGGCTCGACACCAGTGGCACGGTGACACTCGACGCGAACGGCAAGTTCTCGCGGCTCGAGCTGCCCCGGCTTAAGGTCGGCGGCTGGCTCGACGGGGCGGCGGTGCTCAGCGCGCGCGGGCAGGGCCGGGCGCCTGCAGTGGCGCTTTCGGGGGCGCTGCTCGACATGCGCCGCGCGCCGTTCGGCACCGGCGGAGGCGGCGCGGGCGGCGGCGGGCCGATCTCGGTGCGGATGGACCGGCTGCAGGTGAGCGACACGATCTGGGTCTCGGACTTCGCCGGCGACTTCTCGACCGCGGGCGGGATCAACGGCGATTTCACCGGCGACGTTGGCGGCACCGCGCCGGTGGGCGGCACCCTCGTGCCGCAGAACGGCAGCACCGCCGTACGCATCCGCAGCCGCGACGCGGGTGACGTGCTCGAAGGGGCGGGCATCTTCCGCAACGTGCAGGACGGCACCTTCGACCTGACCCTGATCCCGGTGCGGGGCGCGCCGGGCAGCTACGACGGGGCGCTCGCCATCAACGGCGCCCGCCTGCAGGACGCGCCGGCGATCACCGGGCTGCTCGACGCGGTTTCGATCGTTGGGCTGATCGACGAGCTGAACGGCCCCGGCATCTTCTTCTCGGAAGTCGAGGCCCGCTTCCGCCTGACCCCGACGCAGGTGATCCTGCGCCGCTCGAGCGCCGTCGGGCCGTCGATGGGCATCTCGCTCGACGGCTACTTCAACCTGCGCGACAAGACGATGGACATGCAGGGCGTGCTGTCTCCGGTCTACATCCTGAACGGCATCGGGCGGCTGTTCTCGCGCAAGGGCGAGGGGCTCATCGGGTTCAACTTCAACCTCGCCGGGCCGGTCGCGGATCCCGGGGTCTCGGTGAACCCGCTTTCGGTCTTCACTCCCGGCATGTTCCGTGACATCTTCCGCCGTCCGCCCCCCACCGTCAGCCAGTAACGCCCCCGAAGAGGCGAAGGACCGCATGAAACTCAGCGATTTCGATTTCGACCTGCCCGAGGATCTCATCGCGACCCGGCCCGCCAGCCCGCGGTCCTCGGCGCGCCTGCTGGTGGCCGACGGCGACCGCATCCAAGACGCCATCGTGCGCGACCTGACCGACTGGCTACGCCCCGGCGACCGGCTGGTGCTGAACGACACGCGGGTGATCCCGGCGCGGCTTTCGGGCACCCGGACCCGCGATGGTGCGCAGGGCACCACGCAGGCCCAGATCGAGCTGACGCTGCTCGAGCCGCGCGCAGACGGCTGCTGGGCGGCGCTGGTGAAGCCGCTAAAGAAGCTGCGCGAGGGCGAGACGGTGGTGTTCTCCGACCGGCTCTCGGCGGTGCTCGAGGCGCGCGAGGAGGGGCAGGGCCTGTTCCGCTTCAACCTTGCCGGCGAGGATTTCGACGCCGCGCTGGCCGAGGCCGGTGCCATGCCGCTGCCGCCCTACATCGCCGCCAAGCGCGCTGCCGACGCGCGCGACAAGGAAGACTACCAGACCGTCTGGGCCGAGCGCTCGGGTGCGGTGGCCGCCCCGACGGCGAGCCTGCACTTCGACGCGCCGCTGCTCGCCGCGCTCGAGGCCCAAGGCGTGACCTTTTCCAAGGTGACGCTGCACGTGGGCGCCGGCACCTTCCTTCCGGTCAAGGTCGATGACGTGACCGCCCACAAGATGCACGGCGAATGGGGCGAGGTCACCGACACCGCCGCCGCCGAGATCGCCGCGACCAAGGCCGCCGGCGGGCGGGTCATCCCGGTCGGCACCACCGCGCTGCGCCTGATCGAGACGGCGGCGCGCGAGACCGGCACCATCGCGCCGTGGCAGGGGGTGACCGACATCTTCATCTATCCCGGCTTCGCCTTCCGCGTCACCGATGCGCTGATGACCAACTTCCACCTGCCGAAGTCGACGCTGATGATGCTGGTCTCGGCCCTGATGGGGCGCGAGCGGATGATGCGGGTCTATGCCCATGCCATCGCCGAGCGCTACCGCTTCTTCTCCTACGGCGACGCATCGCTGCTGATCCCGTGACCTGCGCCTAGCGCAACACCACCGTGTCGGAGTTCAGCATCGTCCGCGCGTTGAGACAGATCGGCAGCATCTGCAGATCGGTCGTGATGTCCGAGACCTCCTCGACCAGCGGGTTGACGAGACCGCCGAGCATGTCGAGCGTGTCGGACACAACGCCGCCGGTGCCCTCGATGGTCTCGTCGATGTATTGCCCCAACGGCGAGTCGGCCGACACCAGCGCCGGAATGCCCGCCACCGCGTCGAGATCGGCGAAGAGCAGCACCTGCACCCCGTCGCCCGGCGCGCAGTCCGGGGAGCCGGTGAGGATCGCATCCGGGGTCACGTCGACCGTGTGAAGGTCTTCCAGCAGCGATGTCAGGTTGCCAACGACAAGGCTCGCGTTCAGCGACACCTCGCCCTCGAAGCGCACGGGGCACTCGGAATAGAGCGCGGCGTTCTCGACCACGAAGCCATCGCCGAGGCGCAGCACCTCGTTCTCGTCGCAGCGCACGTAGAGGCTGCCGTTGCTCACGACCGAGATGTCGTCGAGGTCGTTCAGGCTGACGTTGGAGCTCGCGGCCTTGGCGATCCTTTCGACGTCGTCGGCCTGAAGGGGGCGCGTGACGCCGAAGAGGTCGAGATCCGGAAGGCCGAGCCCGCCGGCCACCAGCTTGTTGAGCACGAAGTCGGTGTCGGCGCTCTTCCACGCTGGCTCGGTGCCGTAGTCAACCGTCGCGTTGGCGTAGAGGCAGACGCCAAGGAAGACATTGCGGGTCGAGACATCGACCCGGGTCTGCAGCGACAGCAGCGGCTCTGGGCAATCGAGCGCCGCGCGGGTGCGGATCTGCGCCACGGCGCGGCCGCTGATGTTCCAGGGCGCGTGACCCAGCAGGTGCGAAAACAGCAGCGGCTCCGGGTTGCCGCGGCGGTCCGTGCGGTTCAGCGTCACGCGCACCGCGTCCGCGAGCTGGTCATCGACGAGATCGGGCAGGGGCACGAAGCTTCGGGTCACCGGATCGACCGTGCCCAGCTCGAAGCTTTCGTGATGCCACGCGTCGGTCAGGCCGGCCGGGGCAAGCCCGGCCGTCGCGATGCGCCGGGCGACCTGCGCGGGGCTGTCGCCCTCGACCGGCTCGGAGGCGCGCACCGCGGCGCTGAGCGCGGCGCTCTCGGCATTGGCCTGCAGAACCTCGCGAACCCTCAGGCCGTTCCCGATGTCGACGGCAGCGCCGCCGAGGGCAAGGCAGGCGGTAAGGATGAAGAGGCTCGCGAGCGTCCCGCTGCCATCTTCGGTGCGCAGCAACCGCGTTGCCCTTGTAAGCAGGATCGGCATCACTCCGGCTCCCGCAGCATGGCGACCTGCGCGCCGATGTCGCCCATGACGTACTGTCCGATGATCGGTGTGAGCGCGGCGCTCGCGGCGTCGAGGCTCACCCGTGCCACGACGTCGGCCGACGTGGTCCGCACCTCGATGTCGTAATCGTCGCGCTGGAAGACGAGCTGGTCGCGCAGGTAGGCCTCGGCCTCGTCGGGGGTGATGCGGTGGATCGAGACCGCGCGGGCGGTGTCGCGGCTGGCGTGCCACATCTCGGCATTGATCATCATCAGGTAGCTGAAATCGATGATCAGCAGGAGGCAGCCGATCAGCAGGGGCGACCAGATGACCACCTCGATGGTAAAGGTGCCGGACTCGTCGTCGCGGAAACGCGCCAGGCCGGTCTTTGCGTGTGTCTTGCTCCTCATTCTCGGACCTTCCTTTTCAGGAGGGGCGGTCCCGCGCCCCGGGTGGATCTTGTCCGTGCCGAGATTTCATGAGGCTTGCGAAACAGGGCGAATTTGCGGCCAATTTGCCGTAATTGCTCCGGAGGGGATCACGGAATGAGTTAATCTCCCGCAAAAACATGAATATTTTATCTTTATTTTTTTGTGCCGCATTGCTGCGTTCACGCAATTTTCGTTCGTAAACGTCTGATTTCCATTTCCTAGGTAAAACAACGGGATTCGCGATGTCCGGGGAAAATGCCACCCCGCTCAGGTCGTCGTTCCGCCCTGAGCCATTCTCTTCAGATGGGTGCAGGATTGCCCCTGCTCGAAAGAGAGCCATGTGGACCCCGGCAACCTGGGGGTGAGCGGGCGGTCTGCCCGGCGGCGCTCGAAACTCTGTAAGTTGCCACATTTCGAACGAGGGGCTTGCCATGACCGAAGGGTGCAGGCAGGGCTGTCCGCGACGACTCTGCGCGGTAAGGGCGCGGAAACGAAGAGGGAGCGAGAGATGATCGACGTCCTGAGACAATCCTGGGCCCTGCTTCTGGGCATGATGCTTCTGATGCTGGGCAACGGCCTGCAGGGCTCGCTTCTCGGCGTGCGTGGCGGCATCGCCGGCTTCTCGGCGTTCGAGATGTCTGTGGTGATGTCGGGCTACTTCGCCGGCTTCCTTGTCGCGTCGCGGGTGACGCCCGGCATGATCCGCCGGGTCGGCCACGTCCGGGTCTTCGCGGCGCTGGGCTCCTTCGTCTCGGCGGTGCTGATCCTCTATCCCGCCTTTCCGCACCCGGTGGCATGGACGGTCGAGCGCATGGTCATCGGCTTTTGCTACTGCGGCGTCTACGTGACCGCCGAAAGCTGGTTGAACAACGCCTCGTCCAACGAATCGCGCGGCCAGGCGCTGTCGCTCTACATGATCGTGCAGATGCTGGGCATCATCTCGGCGCAGGCGATGCTGCTGATCCCCGACCCGTCGGGCTACCTGCTCTTCGTGATCCCGTCGGTGCTGGTCTCGGTGGCCTTCGCGCCGATCCTGTTGTCGATCTCTCCGACGCCCGCCTTCGGCACGACCAAGCGGATGAGCCTGCGCGAACTCTACGCCGCCTCGCCGCTGGGCGTGGTGGGCATGTTCCTGCTGGGCGGTGTGTTCGCGGCGCAGTTCGGCATGGCGCCGGTCTTTGCGACCGAAGCGGGGCTCAAGCTGCAACAGATCTCGATGTTCGTGGCGGCCTTCTTCGTCGGGGCGCTGGTCACGCAGTATCCGCTGGGGTGGCTGTCGGACCGGATGGACCGGCGCCAGCTTGCCGCAGGCGTGTCGCTGGTTGGCGGCCTCGCGGCCGTGCTCGGCGTGATGATGACCGACAGCTTCCCGGTCCTGCTCGTCGCGGCCTTCCTGATCGGCGGCGCGGCCAACCCGCTTTATTCGCTGCTGATTGCCTATACGAACGACTTCCTCGACCTCGACAACATGGCGGCGGCCTCGGCCGGGCTGCTCTTCGTGAACGGCGTTGGCGCCATCGCCGGCCCGATCATCACCGGCTTCGCCATCGAGCGGGTGGGGCCGGGCGGCTTCTTCATGCTGATCGCGGTGCTGATGCTCAGCCTTTCGGCCTACGCAGTCTACCGGATGACCCGTCGCCCGGCGCCGACCGTGGACGAAACCAGCGCCTACACCGCCATGTCGCCGACCGCGACGCCGGTCGCGCTGGAGGCCGCGCAGGAGATCGCCATCGAGGCGATCGAGGCCGCCGAAGCCGAGGCCGAGGCGGAAGCCGAGCGTCGTCAGACCGGAAACTATGACTGATCGGCGGAAAAGGGTCGCTGGAGGAATGTCGTAATTGACAGAATTCGTGACTTTTGTTCGTCTCCAAGGTCTAGGTAACATTTTCCTGACGTTTGCCGTTGGGCGCAGCTGAAAGGAGCGGGAGGCCATGAAGGGGCCCGAGGAAATTCTGGCGTTCTGGCTCGACGAGGTCGCGCCGGAAAAGTGGTACGCTCAGGACGACGCGCTCGATGCGCGCATCCGGAGCGAATTTGAAGAGACGTGGGACGCGGCGATGGAGGGGAACTTCGGCCTCTGGCTGACCTACCCGAGCGGTGCGCTGGCCTACATCATCCTGGTGGACCAGTTCCCGCGCAACATGTTCCGCGGGTCGGGCAAGGCGTTCTCGTCCGACGAGGTGGCGATGGCAGCGGCGAAGCAGGCGATCTGGCGGGGCTGGGATCTCAAGATCGACGAGCCGGCGCGCCAGTTCTTCTACCTGCCGCTCATGCATTCCGAGAACCTCTCGGACCAGGACCGCTGCATCCGCCTGATCAAGGAGCGCATGCCCGAGACCGGTGCATCGAACCTGCTGCACGCACGCGCCCACCGCGAGGTCATCCGCGACTTCGGTCGCTTCCCGACCCGCAACGCGGCGCTCGATCGCGCGAGCACATCGGCCGAGCAGGCCTTCGTCGAGGGCGGCGGCTACGGCGCGACGCTGCGCAAGCTTCAGACCGAGGCGGCGTAATCCTTCGCAAGACGTTGACCCCGAACGCGGAAGACCCGGCGGGCATGGCTCGTTCGGGTCTTTTTTGCATGCACGGGCCGAGCCCAGCCCGGGCCCTGAACGAAGAAAGCCAACCGCTGCGCGCGCTTGTCGTTGAAGCGTTGCGGAAAATGGTTTAATGCCAAACTAATTCGACACGGACGGAGAGAGCCATGGCTTCGCAAAGCTTCGACATGATCGTCATCGGTGCCGGACCCGGGGGCTACGTCGCCGCCATCCGCGGCGCGCAGCTCGGGCTCAAGGTGGCCTGCGTCGAGCGTGAGCACATGGGCGGCATCTGCCTCAACTGGGGCTGCATTCCGACCAAGGCGCTGCTGCGCACTTCCGAGATCTTCCACTACATGCACCGGGCCAAGGAATACGGCCTGTCGGCGGAAAAGATCGACTTCGACCTCGACGCGGTGGTCAAGCGCTCGCGCGGCGTGGCCAAGCAGCTCAACTCGGGCGTCACCCATCTTCTGAAGAAGAACAAGGTGACCTCGATGATGGGCGACGCCACGATCACCGGGAAGGGCAAGGTCTCGGTGAAGACCGAGAAGGGCACCGAAGAGCTGACGGCGAAGAACATCGTCGTGGCGACCGGCGCCCGCGCCCGCGAGCTGCCCGGCCTCGAGGCCGACGGCGACCTCGTGTGGACCTACAAGGCGGCGCTGGAGCCCAAGCGGATGCCGAAGAAACTGCTGGTGATCGGCTCGGGCGCCATCGGCATCGAGTTCGCCAGCTTCTACCACACGCTCGGTGCCGACACGACGGTGGTCGAGGTCATGGACCGCATCCTGCCGGTGGAAGACGAGGAAATCTCGAAATTCGCCAAGAAGCAGTTCGAGAAACAGGGTCTCAAGATCCGCGAGAAGACGATGGTCAAGCAGCTCGACCGGGGCAAGGGCAAGGTGACGGCCCACATCGAGCAGAACGGCAAGACCACCACCGAAGAGTTCGACACGGTGATCTCGGCGGTGGGCATCGTCGGCAACGTCGAGGGGCTTGGCCTCGAGGAGGTCGGCGTGAAGGTCGAGAAGACCCATGTCGTCACCGACCCGATGTGCCGCACCGGCGTCGAGGGCATCTACGCCATCGGCGACGTGGCCGGCGCGCCGTGGCTCGCCCACAAGGCCAGCCACGAGGGTGTCATGGTTGCGGAGCTGATTGCCGGCGGTCACCCGCATGCGGTCGATCCCGATAGCATCGCGGGCTGCACCTACTGCCACCCGCAGGTGGCCAGCGTCGGCATGACCGAGGCGCAGGCGAAGGAGGCCGGCTACAAGATCAAGGTGGGCCGCTTCCCCTTCATCGGCAACGGCAAGGCCATCGCGCTCGGCGAGCCCGAGGGCATGGTCAAGACCGTCTTCGACGAGAAGACCGGCGCGCTGCTCGGCGCCCACATGGTCGGCGCGGAAGTCACCGAGCTGATCCAGGGTTACGTGGTGGGCCGTCAGCTCGAGACCACCGAGGAAGACCTGATGAACACCGTCTTCCCGCACCCGACCCTGTCGGAGATGATGCACGAGAGCGTGCTCGACGCCTGGGGCCGCGCGATCCACTACTGACAAGGGGGGGCAGGGGCGCCGCGTCGCCCTCTCTGCGCCGGACACCAATGCGAAAGGCCGGGGGCGATGCGCGTCCCCGGCCTTCTTCTCTTTCAAAATACCTCCGCCGGAGGCGTCCGGGCATCGCGGTCAGGCGCTGGCGAAGAAGGCTTTCACCCGGGGGTGCAGCCAGTCCCAGAGACCGGGGGCACCGCGGCGGATCTTCGGGGCGAGCTTGGCCTCGAAGGTCTCCAGCGAAACATCGTAGTCGACCCAGCTGCCGCCACCCGACGCGAGGTTGAGGTTGGGCGGCTGGAAGCGGTCGAGGGATTTCGCGAAGCGGGCGTCGGGCGTCTCGTTCGCCTCGAATTCTTCCCAGAGTGCCAGCAGTTCCGTCCCCTGGTCTTCCGGCAGCAGCCCGAAGAGCCGCCGCGCGGCGGCGCGCTCCTCAGCTTCCTTGGCGGTCTCGTCGACCTCGCCGAAGATCGGCGCGTCGCCGGCGTCGATCTCCACGAGGTCGTGGATGAGCAGCATCCGGATCACGCGCAGTCGGTCGACGCCCTCGGGGGCATGCTCGCCAAGCACCATCGCGAAGAGCGCGAGATGCCAGCTGTGCTCGGCCGAGTTCTCGAAACGGCCGTCGTGGTTGCGGGTGGCGCGGGTGATGGCCTTGAGGCGGTCGGCCTCCATGAGAAAGGCCATCTGCGCGTCGAGCCGGGGGCTCATGTCTCGTCGCCGGTGGCCGATCCCTCGAGCCGCTCGAGGATGAACTGGCGTGCCCGGCGTTCCGCCATGCGCACCCGTACCGAGGTGAGATAGGCCTCCTCGAGCGTGGTCGAGGAGGCGCCGATGACCTTGGCGACCTCCATGAAGAAGCGGTCGTCGCCGGTGGCCTTCATTACCTTGAAGGTGTCTTCCGCCAGCCTGTCGGCCAGTTCCTGCGTCAACGACATGGCGCGCGGTCCTTTCTCAGCGGGTGGTCTCCGTCAGGCGGCGCTTCACGTAGCCGGTCACGCTGCCGATCATGGTTTCCATGTGCGGCTCTTCGAAGAAGTGGCCGGAGCCCTCGACTTCCTCGTGCGTGATGGTGATGCCCTTCTGCTCCTTGAGCTTGTTCACCAGCGCCGTGGTCTCCGACGGCGGCGCGACCCGGTCGGCGCTGCCGTTGATGATCAGCCCGGACGAGGGGCAGGGGGCGAGGAACGAGAAGTCGTACATGTTGGCCGGCGGCGAGACCGAGACGAATCCGGTGATCTCGGGGCGGCGCATCAGCAGCTGCATGCCGATCCATGCACCGAAGGAGAACCCCGCGACCCAGCAGTGCTTGGAGTTGGAGTTCATCGACTGCAGGTAGTCGAGCGCCGAGGCGGCATCCGACAGCTCGCCGATGCCCTGATCGTATTCGCCCTGGCTGCGCCCGACGCCGCGGAAATTGAACCGCAGCACGGTGAAGCCCATGTTGTAGAAGGCATAATGCAGGTTGTAGACGACCTTGTTGTTCATCGTGCCGCCGAACTGCGGGTGCGGATGCAGGACGATCGCGATCGGCGCGTCGGTGTCTTTCTGGGGGTGGTAGCGGCCTTCGAGGCGGCCTTCGGGTCCGGGAAAAATGACCTCGGGCATAGGTGCAGTCAGCTCCTGTACGGGTCAACGTGAATTCTTGACGAAAATTCTCGGAGACCTTAGAACGTTTCTAAACCCGGCATCGGGCCGGGTCTGTCGCATTGCAGATAGGCAATCGCTCCGGCAAGGTCAATCGCCGGGGGCACGTGGTATGGGAGATGTGGCATGAAGCTCAGCACGAAGGGGCGCTACGCGATGGTGGCGCTGACGGACATCGCGTTGCAGCCCGAGGGCGACCTCGTGACGCTGGGCGACATCTCGAAGCGGCAGGACGTGAGCCTGCCCTATCTCGAGCAGCTGTTCGTCAAGCTGCGCCGCGCCGGGCTCGTCGAGTCGGTGCGCGGCCCGGGCGGCGGCTACCGGCTTGCGAAGCCCGCCTCGGAGATTCGCGTGGTCGACATCCTTGCCGCCGTCGACGAAACGGTGGACGCGATGCACAAGGGGGCGGGCGCGAGCGGCGGCACCTCGGGCAGCCGCGCGCAATCGCTCACCAACCGGCTGTGGCAGAGCCTGTCCGCGCATGTCTACGTCTTCCTGCACCAGACCCGGCTGTCGGACGTGGTCGACAACACGCTGGCGCCCTGTCCGGCGGTGCCGAACCTGTTCGCCGTGGTCGATGTCGTCGACGAGGCATGAGGGGGCGCTGCCCCCTCTTGGCCTGCGGCCAATTCACCCCCGAGGGTATTTGTGAACCAGAGAAGATGCTTGCGAAGGAGCCGGTTTGAAACGCGCCTATCTTGACTGGAACGCCACGGCGCCGCTGCGCCCGGAGGCGCGCGAGGCGATGATCGCGGCGATGGACGTGGTGGGTAACCCGTCCTCGGTCCACGCCGAGGGGCGCGCGGCCAAGGGGCTGATGGAACGGGCGCGGGCGCAGGTCGCGAGCGCGCTCGGGGCCGACGGGGCCGACGTGATCTTCGTGTCGGGGGCCACCGAGGCCGCGGCGCTGGCCTGTGCCGGGCGCGGGCTGCGCGCGGGGCCGGTGGAGCATGACGCGGTGGCCGCCTGGGTGGATCCGGTGCTGGGCGTCGATGCGGCGGGGCAGGTTTCGGTAGAGGTGCCGGGCGAGACCGCGCTGCAGGCGGCGAACTCGGAGACCGGGGTGATCCAGGATCTGCCGCAGGGGCTGGCGGTGGTCGATGCGACGCAGGCCTTCGGCAAGATCCCCTTTGCCTTCAGCTGGGCGGGCTGCACCGCGGCGCTTGTCTCGGCGCACAAGCTGGGCGGGCCCAAGGGAATCGGGGCGCTGGTGGTGAAGCGCGGCACCGACCTGCAGGCGCAGCTGAAGGGGGGCGGGCAGGAAATGGGGCGCCGTGCAGGCACCGAGAACATCATCGGCATCGCGGGCTTCGGCGCTGCCGCGGAGGCGGCGCAGCGCGATCTCGAGCAGGGTGTCTGGGACGAGGTCGAAAAACTTAGAAACGTTCTAGAGAATATCGTTGCAGATGGCGCCAGAGAGACTATTTTTGTCGGAAATGCGGCACGTCGTCTGCCGAACACCTCCTGCTTCGCGATGACGGGGTGGAAGGGCGAGACGCAGGTGATGCAGATGGATCTTGCCGGCTTCGCGGTCAGCGCCGGGTCGGCCTGCTCCAGCGGAAAACTGCGGCCGAGCGGGGTTCTGCAGGCCATGGGGCACGACGAGGAGACGGCGCGCAGCGCGATCCGCGTGAGCCTCGGCCCGACGGTGACGCGCGATGACGTGGAGCGGTTCGCCGCCGCCTGGTTGAAGCGCTGCGAGAAGCACCGCGGCCGGAGTGCGTGATCGGGCGTGCAGTGCCGCAAAAGGAACAACGCGCCGCGCAAGGCGTGAGGTTGCAAGCGCCGGCGCCCTGAACGGGAATGCGCCTCTGGCGCCGAGACTTTACCGCGCCGCTGGCGCAGGGATTTTGCCGCGCCTCAGGCGCTGGGACACTACCGCGCCCGTGGCGCTTGGACTTTGCCGCGCCTCTGGCGCGAGGACGGAACAAGGCACCTACCGGGTGCATCGATCGAGACGCACCCAAGGGTGCGATGACAGGAGAAAACGCATGGCAGCCTTCGACAACGTGACCGTCAAGGAAGGGGTCGAGAAAGAGACCGTGGATGCGGTCGAGGCCGTCTCGACCTACAAGTACGGCTGGGAAACCGATATCGAGATGGAATATGCCCCCAAGGGCATCGGCCCCGATATCGTCCGGCTCATCTCGGAGAAGAACGAAGAGCCGGAGTGGATGACCGAGTGGCGGCTCAAGGCCTACGAGCGCTGGACCAACATGGTCGAGCCGGACTGGGCGATGGTCGAGTACCCGGAGATCAACTTCCAGGAGCAGTACTACTACGCACGTCCCAAGAGCATGGAGACCAAGCCCAAGTCGCTGGACGAGGTCGACCCCAAGCTGCTCGCCACCTACGAGAAGCTCGGCATCCCGCTCAAGGAGCAGATGGTGCTGGCCGGCGTCGAGGGCGCCGAGGATGCCGCGCCCGCCGAGGCGCGCGAGGGCGAGCGCAAGGTTGCCGTGGACGCGGTCTTCGACTCCGTCTCCGTGGGCACGACCTTCCAGAAGGAACTGGAAAAGGCCGGCGTGATCTTCTGTTCGATCTCCGAGGCGATCCGCAACCACCCCGAGCTGGTGAAGAAATACCTCGGGTCGGTGGTGCCGATCTCGGACAACTTCTACGCCACGCTCAACAGCGCCGTGTTCTCGGACGGCTCGTTCGTCTACGTGCCGCCGGGCGTGCGCTGCCCGATGGAGCTGTCGACCTACTTCCGCATCAACGCCGAGAACACCGGCCAGTTCGAGCGGACGCTGATCATCGCCGACAAGGGCTCCTACGTGAGCTACCTCGAGGGCTGCACCGCGCCCAAGCGCGACACCGCGCAGCTGCACGCGGCCGTGGTCGAGATCATCGTCGAGGAAGACGCCGAGGTGAAATACTCCACGGTGCAGAACTGGTTCCCCGGCGACGAAGAGGGCAAGGGCGGCATCTACAACTTCGTCACCAAGCGCGCGGACTGCCGCGGCGACCGGGCGAAGGTGATGTGGACGCAGGTCGAGACCGGCTCGGCAGTGACGTGGAAATACCCGTCCTGCATCCTGCGCGGCAACGAGAGCCAGGGCGAGTTCTACTCGATCGCCATCGCCAACAACCACCAGCAGGCGGACACCGGCACCAAGATGATCCACCTCGGCAAGGACACCCGTTCGCGGATCGTGTCCAAGGGCATCTCGGCGGGGGTGGCGCAGAACACCTATCGCGGGCTCGTGTCGATGCACCCGAAGGCGAAGAACTCGCGCAACTACACCCAGTGCGACAGCTTGCTGATCGGCGACAAGTGCGGGGCGCACACGGTCCCGTATATCGAGGTGAAGAACAACTCGAGCCGCGTCGAGCACGAGGCGACGACCTCGAAGGTGGACGACGACCAGCTGTTCTACTGCCGTCAGCGCGGCATGGACGAGGAAGAGGCGGTTGCCCTCGTGGTCAACGGCTTCTGCAAGGAAGTGCTGCAGGCGCTGCCGATGGAGTTCGCCATGGAAGCGCAGGCGCTGGTCGCCATCTCGCTCGAAGGGTCCGTCGGCTGATGGACGTCACGGGTGGGCGGAGCGCCCATCCTACGGGAGACGTGGCATGATCCAGCAACTCGCGCTTCAGTCCGCCGGCGCCGGGGTTGGCGTGTTCCTCGGGCTGCTCATCGGTCTCACCCTGCGCAAGCGCAAGGGGCGGACCGAGGGCCTGCTCGGCAACTCGGTGATCCTGACGGCAAGCGCCGCGGGCGGGCTCGCACTCGTGGTGATGATGGCGATCAACTATTTCGCCAACGCGTGAGGACCTCATGGCAAACCCTTGGGAGAAGACGATGATCGTGACGACGACCAACACCATCGAAGGGCACAGGATCACCGCCTACAAGGGCGTGGTCGTGGGCGAGGCCATCATGGGCGCCAACGTGGTGCGCGATCTCTTCGCGCAGGTCACCGATATCGTCGGCGGTCGCTCGGGGGCCTACGAGCGCAAGCTGCAGGATGCGCGCGAGGTGGCCTTTCGCGAGCTTGAACAGCGCGCGCAGAACCTCGGCGGCAACGCCGTCGTGGGCGTCGACATCGACTACGAAGTCGTCGGGCAGTCGATGCTCATGGTTTCCGCCTCCGGCACGGCGGTGGTCATCGAGTGAGCCTTGCCGCGCCCATAACGCGCCCCGAGCTGACCCTGCCCGAGGCGGAGGCCGCGCTGCTGCGCGAGACCTACGACCGCGCCGGGGTCATCCTCGAGTACGGCTCGGGTGGCTCGACGGTGCTTGCCGCCGAGCAGCCGGGCAAGACCGTGCTCTCTGTCGAGAGCAGCCGGGACTGGGCGCGGATGATGCGCGACTGGTTTGCCGCGAACCCGCCCGCCAAGGGCAGCGCGGCGCATGTGATCTGGTCCGACATCGGGCCGACGAAAGAGTGGGGCCACCCTGTCGACGAGAGCGAATGGCGCCGCTGGCCGCGCTACCCGCTGGAGGTCTGGGAGCTCCCCGAGTTCCGCCAGCCCGACGTGGTGCTGGTCGACGGGCGGTTCCGGGTCGGCTGCGCCCTGGCCGCGGCCTTCCTGTCGGAGCAGCCGCTGACGCTGCTCTTCGACGACTACGGGCCGCGCGAGCACTATCACAAGGTCGAGCAGTTTCTCGGCCGACCGCAGATGACCGGGCGCATGGCCCGGTTCGAGATCACCCCGCAGCCGATCCCGCCGGGCCGGCTCCTGCGGATCATTCAATGGATGACGCGGCCCTGACCGCGGATGGAAAAGACCGGCCCCAGCGGCCGACAGGAGATGAAAAAGATGCTTGAGATCAAGAACCTGAAAGTGAAGCTCGAGGAAGAGGACAAGCAGATCCTCAAGGGTGTGGACCTGACCGTCGAGGCGGGCAAGGTGCATGCGATCATGGGGCCGAACGGCTCGGGCAAGTCGACCCTGTCCTACGTGCTTTCGGGCAAGGACGGCTACGAGGTCACTGACGGTTCCGCCGAGCTGCTGGGCGAGGACCTGCTCGACATGGATCCCGAAGAGCGCGCTGCAGCCGGCCTCTTTCTGGCGTTCCAGTACCCGATCGAGATCCCGGGCGTCGGCAACATGACCTTCCTCCGCACCGCGGTGAACAGCCAGCGCAAGGCGCGCGGCGAGGAAGAGATGTCCTCGACCGACTTCCTCAAGGAGATCCGCGCCAAGGCGAAGGAGCTCAAGATCGACGCCGAGATGCTCAAGCGCCCGGTGAACGTCGGCTTCTCCGGCGGTGAGAAGAAGCGCAACGAGATCCTGCAGATGGCGATGCTCGAGCCCAAGCTCTGCATCCTCGACGAGACCGACTCGGGTCTCGACGTGGACGCGATGAAGCTGGTCGCGGACGGGGTGAACGCGCTGCGCACCGAGGGCCGCGGCTTCCTCGTCATCACGCACTACCAGCGGCTTCTCGACCACATCAAGCCGGACGTGGTGCACATCATGCACGATGGCCGCATCATCAAGACCGGTGGCCCCGAGCTGGCGCTCGAAGTCGAGAACGAAGGCTACTCCCACCTGATCGAGGAGGAAGCGTAAATGGCACTTCCCCAACCGAAATACGACGCGACCGAGGCGCGGCTCGCGGCGCTCGACCTGCCCGAAGGCGGCTGGTCGGCGGCGTCGCGCAAGGCGGCCGTGGCGCGGGTGCGCGCCATGGGCCTGCCCGGTGCGCGCGATGAGTACTGGAAATACACGAGGCCCCAGACGCTGGTTTCGGCCGAGGCGCCCAAGGCCGCGGTCTTCGACTCCGGCGAGACGCCGGTGTTCGACGAGGTCGACCGGCTCAAGGTGGTCTTCGTCGACGGTGTCTTCGACGCCGAGGCCTCGGACGACCTGTCGCTCGAGGGGGTCGAGATCGCGCGTCTTGCCGACAGCGCCGACATCCACTGGGCGCAGGATCTCTACGGCAAGCTGGAAGAGGCGGGCCAGACCCCGGTCGAGCGTCCGCTCGCCGCGCTCAACACCGCCTTTGCCACCGACGGCCTGCTGCTGCGGGTGACCGGCAAGGTCTCGAAGCCGATCAACCTGATCTACCTGCACCGCTCCGAGACCTCGGACGTGATGCTGCACCACGTGGTGAAGGTCGAAGAGGGCGGTGACGTCACCATCCTCGAGAACGGCCCCGCCGCCGCGCGGTTCAACAAGGTGATGGAGGTCGAGGTCGCCGACCGTGCGGGCTTCCACCACGTCCGCGCGCAGGGCCGCGATCACGAGCGCCGCGCCGCGACGCATATCTTCGCGCGCCTTGGCGAAGAAAGCACCTTCAAGACCTTCACGCTCACCGTGAACGGCGTGATGACCCGCAACGAATGCGTGGTCGAGCTGACCGGCGACAACGCCGTGGCCCACGTTGCCGGCGCCTGCATGGGCGATGGCGACTTCCACCACGACGACACGGTGTTCATCACCCATGACGCGGTGAACTGCGAAAGCCGCCAGGTGTTCAAGAAGGTGCTGCGCAACGGCGCGACCGGCGTGTTCCAGGGCAAGATCCTGGTGAAGCCCGACGCCCAGCAGACCGACGGCTACCAGATCTCGCAGTCGCTGCTGCTCGACGACGACAGCCAGTTCCTCGCCAAGCCGGAGCTCGAGATCTACGCCGACGACGTGGCCTGCTCGCACGGTTCCACCTCGGGTGCGATCGACGAGGACGGGCTGTTCTACCTGCGCGCCCGCGGCCTGCCGCGCGGCATCGCCGAGGACCTGCTGACCATCGCCTTCATCGCGGAAGCGGTGCAGGAGGTCGAGGACGAGGCCCTGCAGGAGCTCATCGTCGCCCGCGTCGAGGCCTGGCTGCTGCGGCGTCGCGGCTGATGTCGCTCTCGCGCGAGATCCTGGCCACCTACCGGGGGCCGGGCGCCGTTGTTGCGCGCCTGCTGTCGCAGGGGCAGCGCGAGGACCGGGCGCTGATGCTCGTCATGGCAGCCTGCGCGTTGTTCTTCATCGCGCAGATGCCGGCGCTCGCGCGGGATGCCTACATCGGTGGCGTCGATCTGAACCCGATGCTCGGCGGCGCGCTGCTGGCATGGCTGGTGATCGCGCCGCTGATGTTCTACCTCATCGCCTTCGTCACCTTCCTGGTGGCGAAGGTCTTCCGTTCCCGGATCACCGCCTACGGCGCGCGATTCGCGCTGTTCTGGGCGCTGCTTGCCGCGTCTCCGCTGGTGCTGCTGAACGGGCTCGTCGCGGGCTTCCTCGGGGCGGGTCTTCAGCTGACGCTGGTCGGGTTGCTGTGGTTCGCGGTGTTCCTGTGGTTCTGGATCGCCGGGTTCGACGCCGCGCGCAGGCAGGTGGCGGAGGTGCCGGCATGAGCCCCGCGGGTTTCCTGCGCCTGGCCTGGCAGACCGTCGTGGCCCCGAGGCAGGTGGCGCAGCTGCTGCTGTCGCTACGCCTGGGCCACGAGGCGATCCTGACCGCACTCGCGCTTGTCGTGACGTTGAACGCCCTGGCGATCGGCGCGATGCAGGCGGCGATGCCCGGCAGCGCGTCGCTGCCCTTCGTGATGAGCCCGATGGTCACCGTCGCGCTGGTGGCGGCAATGCTGACTGCCTCGATCTTCCTGATGACATGGGCAGGGCGGCTCTTCGGCGGCCATGCCCGCACCGAGGACATCGCGCTGCTGCTGACCTGGCTGCAGGCGCTGAGGCTCCTGGGGCAGGTGATCGTGGCCTTCGCCACGGTCGTCTCGGGGGCGCTGGCGTCGCTCGTGGTGATCGCGGCGCTGCTGATCGGGATCTGGATCCTGATCAACTTTCTCGATGTCGCGCATGGCTTCGGTAACCCTTTCAAGGCACTGATGGTGCTGATCCTCGGCTCCGTGGCCCTTGTCCTTGGGCTGAGCTTCCTCTTTACCCTTGTGGGCATTGGCCCCAACGCGATGGCGATCTGATGTATGACGTTTCCGAAATCCGCCGCGACTTTCCCATCCTCTCGCGCGAGGTGAACGGCAAGCCGCTGGTCTATCTCGACAACGGCGCCTCGGCGCAGAAGCCGCAATGCGTGATCGACGCGGTGACGCGCGGTTACGCCGAGGAATACGCCAACGTCCACCGTGGCCTGCACTACCTGTCGAACCTCGCCACCGAGAAATACGAGGGCGTGCGCGGCACCGTCGCACGGTTCCTCGGCGCGAGCGACGAGGAAGAGATCGTCTTCACCAGCGGCACCACCGAGGGCATCAACCTTGTCGCCTACGGCTGGGCGATGCCGCGCTTCGAGCCCGGCGACGAGATCGTGCTGTCGGTGATGGAGCATCACGCCAACATCGTGCCGTGGCATTTCCTGCGCGAACGGCAGGGCGTGGTCATCAAGTGGGTCGACGTCGACGCAACCGGCGCGCTCGATCCGCAGAAGGTCATCGACGCGATCGGCCCCCGGACCAAGCTCGTCGCCATCACGCATCTGTCGAACGTGCTGGGCACGGCGGTGGACGTGAAGACGATCTGCGCCGCCGCCCGGGCCCGCGACGTGGCCGTTCTGGTCGACGGCAGCCAGGGCGCAGTGCACATGCCGGTCGACGTCGAGGACATCGGCTGCGATTTCTACGCCATCACCGGCCACAAGCTCTACGGCCCCTCGGGGTCGGGCGCGATCTACATCCGCCGAGAGCGGATGGACGAGATGCGGCCCTTCCTCGGGGGTGGCGACATGATCCGCGAGGTCCACAAGGACAGCGTCACCTACGCCGACCCGCCGATGAAGTTCGAGGCCGGCACCCCCGGCATCGTCCAGCAGATCGGTCTCGGAGTCGCGCTCGAGTACCTGATGGACCTCGGGATGGAGAACGTGGCCGCGCATGAGGCGGGGCTCGCCTCCTACGCCAAGGCGCGGCTGAACGGGCTGAACTGGTTGCAGGTGCAGGGCCACGCGCCCGGCAAGGCGGCGATCTTCTCCTTCACGCTCGAAGGCGCGGCCCATGCGCATGACATCTCGACCATCCTCGACAAGAAGGGCGTGGCGGTGCGCGCAGGCCACCACTGCGCCGGTCCGCTGATGGATCACCTGGGCGTTTCGGCGACCTGCCGCGCCTCCTTCGGTCTCTACAACACCGAGGACGAGGTCGACGCGCTGGTCGACGCGCTGGAACTGGCACACGAGCTTTTTGCCTGAGCTTTTGGCCGGCGGAGCCTGAAACCGACATTTCCCTGTCGGTTTCGGCCTGCCGGCTGGACTCTCTCCGACCCCCTGTTAGCCTCTCCGCAACCGTTCACGACTTGGAGAGAATGCATGGGTCCGCTCACGGAAGCCGACGAAATCTCGAAAATCGCCTTCGGGTTCATGGGGTCGCAGGCGCTGTTCACGGCGCTCGATCAGCAGGTCTTCACGCATCTTGCCGACGGTGCGCTCAGCGCCGAGGAGATGGCGGAACGGACCGACCTCCACCGCGACCGTGCGGAAACGCTGCTCACCGCGCTGGCGGGCATGGGGCTCGTCACCGTCGACGACGGCCGCTTCTCGAACTCTCCCGCAGCCGAGGCCTTCCTGGTGAAGGGCGCGAAATACGATTTCGGCGACTACATCCGGCTGCAGGTGGGCAAGCAGATGTACGGCCTCATGGGCCAGCTCGGCGGCGCGGTGTCGGGCACGCTGAGCGAGGAAGAGACCGGCTCCTACGAGCAGTGGTTCTCGGACCCGGAAGAGGCGCGGCTCTACTCGGAAAGCCAGCATGCCGGCTCGCACGGTCCCGCAAGGCAGATGACCCGGCGGGTGGACCTGTCAGGCGCCAAGACGCTGCTTGACGTGGGCGGCGGCACCGGCGCCTATGCGATCACCTTCTGCAACGCCTTTCCGGACCTGACGGCGACCATCGTCGATTTCCCCAACGTCGCGGCACTGGGGCGCAGCTACGTCGATGAGGCGAAGCTCTCGGACCGGATTTCCTACGTCGAGGGCAACGCGCTCGAGACCGAATGGCCGGGCGGGCAGGACGTGATCCTGATGTCCTACCTGTTCTCGGGCGTGCCGGGCGAGACCCACGAAGGGCTGATGAAACATGGCTTCGACTGCCTCGCGCCGGGGGGCACGCTGCTGATCCACGATTTCATGGTTCACGCCGACCGGAGCGGCCCGGCGCTGGCTGCGCTCTGGCAGCTCCAGCACACTGCTTTCACCCCCGAGGCCCGATCCGTCGACGCCGAGGGACTGGCCACGGAACTCGCCGACGCCGGTTTCACCGACGTGACCGTGGATCCGATGATCCCCGAGATGACCATGCTCGCGGTGGCCAAGCGCCCAGCCTGAGAAAAGCGTCGCAAGGAAAGCGCCGGCAAGGGAGAATTCCTGATTGCGGGCGCTTTCGCTTTGCCGTATGACCCCGCCCACAGGCACCCGTAGCTCAGCTGGATAGAGCGCTGCCCTCCGAAGGCGGTAGTCAAGTCCGGCGAAAGTTGAGGGTGCTCGGAAAAGGTAATGATTTAACAATGGCTTGAGCGAATATCGGGTTCGTTCTTCAAGAAGCCAAAAAACTCGCGTAAGCATGACGTAAGCACATCGCGAACGGTATGCACCCGTAGCTCAGCTGGATAGAGCGCCGCCCTCCGAAGGCGGAGGCCACAGGTTCGAATCCTGTCGGGTGCACCATTTTTCCCATGAAAGTCAAAATGTTATAAATTCCCTCTTTTTGAGAGATGTTGCTTACGCGGCGAATCCACGTAAGCAAAGAGGCTCATTTATCTTTCTATAACAATATCTTGGATCTGATCCTGCTTCGCCTCGACCTCCGACGAATCCCTTGGCCACCAGCGCGTTCGCGATGCCGGGCTGCACGCCTCAGCGCATCGTGTGATCTTCGACTGAAAGCTGCAGGAAGACGTCAGCCATAGGCCGCCCTTGTGAGGCTCCGCGCACGTAACGAGGTCAGATATGGGGGAAGCCTTCCCCCTGGTCGGCACTGGCGTTGCCGACAAACCCCCTTCTGCGGGGAGGCCCCGCAACGCCCCCTGAGAGTGAGAGTGCGGGCGGGTTTTCCGTGACGGGTTGAGGGCTGGAGGAGAGGCCTCCGGCGCCCGTCGCGGAGATCATCCCGATGACCAGAGAGCATCGCGCAGCCGGCAAGAGCGGTCCGCGCACGAACCTTTATGACGACATTACCGACAAGATCATCGCCGAGCTGGAGGACGGCCGGCTGCCCTGGGTCCAGCCCTGGGGGACAGCGGCGGTGCAGGCGCCGCTCGCCATGCCGCGCAACGCCAGCACGGGTCGGCAGTATTCCGGGATCAATGTCCTGATCCTCTGGGGCGCCGTGATCCAGCAGGGCTATCCAACCCAGCACTGGCTGACTTTCCGCCAGGCGTTGTCGCTCGGCGGCAATGTCCGCAAGGGCGAGCGGGGCACGACCGTCGTCTATGCCGACCGCTTCACGCCTGACGACGAGAAGCGCCGTGCTCGGGAGACCGGGGAGGACGCAAACAGCATCCCGTTCCTGAAGCGCTTCACCGTGTTCAACGCGGCGCAATGCGAGGGTCTGCCCGACGACATTGCCGTCGAGGCGCCGCCACCGCCGCCCGGGCTGATCGAGCCGCGGGTCGAGGCATTGATCGCGGCGTCCGGTATCGACTTCCGGATCGGTGGCAACCGCGCCTTCTATGTTCCCGCGCTCGATTACGTGCAGGTGCCGCCTCCGCAGGCCTATTTCGAGCCGATCAACTGGCACCGGACCGCCCTGCACGAGATGGGACATGCCACGGGGCACAGCTCGCGTCTGGCTCGGGATTTCTCAGGTAGTTTCGGCACGAAAAAATACGCCTTTGAGGAGCTGATCGCCGAGATTTCGAGCGCGTTCTGTTGCGCCTCGCTCGGGATCGTCCCGACTGTGCGCCACGCCGATTACATCGGCTCCTGGCTGGAGGTGATGCGCGAGGATTCCCGCGCGATCGTCCGCGCCGCCTCGCAGGCCAGCAAGGCGGCCGACTGGCTGCTGGCCCATCTGCCCGACGACAGCACCGATGTTGAGCGGCAGACCCCGACGGAAGGGAGGGCCGCGGCATGATCCTCCTGACCGACACACAGCGTGACCGTTTGCTGGCGAATGGCCGCGATCGCGATCAGGATCACATTCCGGTCGTGAAGTTCTTCAATCCCTTCGGCGCCGGTGTCTGGCTCGCGACCGAGCTCGACGAGGACGGCGACATCATGTTTGGCCTGGCCGATATTGGCTACCCCGAACTTGGCTCATGGAGCCTCAACGAACTGCGCTCCATTCGGCTGCCCTTCGGCATGGGTATCGAGCGGGATCTGCTGTTCACGGGGGATTTCCCGATCTCGGTCTGGGCCGAGGCCGCCCGCGAGGCCAGCAGCATTCGCGATGCTGAGCGGCTGCTTTATCGCTCGGGCCGTCTGCCAGGCGGGACACGTGTCGACACGGAGTCCCCGCGTTCCTGAGGGGTTCTGCAGGTTCCGCGCCGTGCTCTTCGCTGGAAGAGGGCGGCGCTTCTCCTCGTGACGCGGTGAAAGTTCGGCGCCCGGCCGGCTGCCCGTCGGAGAACAGCGCCATGACACGAAACACGAGAACATCCGCCATCGAAGCACAGCCGCTCCGGTTCTCCGCCCAGGAGCAGGCCGTGGTCTACGAGGCCCGGCAGATCCTGCTGCGCCACCTCAACCAGAACCCTGTCCTGTCGTCATGGCAGGCGGTGCTCGACTACTGCGCCCTCACCATCAGGGGCGATGTGGAGCGCTTCCATGTCCTCTATCTCGACCGGAGGAACCGGCTGATCTCAGACGAATGCCTGGCCATCGGCACGGTCGATCATGTCCCGGTCTAGCCCCGGGAGGTGCTGCGGCGATGCCTGGCGCTCAATGCCTCGGCGCTGATCATCGTCCATAATCATCCGGCCGGCGATCCCGAGCCCTCGTCCGCCGACCTCGCAATGACAAAAGAAATCCGGAACGCCTGNATGTCCCGGTCTATCCCCGGGAGGTGCTGCGGCGATGCCTGGCGCTCAATGCCTCGGCGCTGATCATCGTCCATAATCATCCGGCCGGCGATCCCGAGCCCTCGTCCGCCGACCTCGCAATGACAAAAGAAATCCGGAACGCCTGTGCGTCCCTGGGGGTGATACTGCACGACCACATCATCACCGGGGCTGGCCGGGAGACCAGCCTGCGCGCCCGCGGCGAGCTCTGATGGGTCTGCGCGTTCATCTGCGGCTCGGCCATGAGAGGGAAAGGAGGGTGGGGGTTTCGTGACGGGCTGGTTGCCGGAGAGAGAGGCTCCCCGGCGTCCGTCATGGAGACCCTGACATGGCCACTGCCACGCAGAAGATCACCCTGTCGTCCTCGCGCGACATCCCCTTCAACAAGCTGGTGCTCAGCCAGTCCAACGTCCGGCGCGTGAAAGCCGGTATCTCGGTCGAGGAACTGGCCGAGTCCATCGCCCGCCGGGGGTTGATCCAGTCCCTGCATGTCCGGCCCGAGCTCGACGCGGAGGGCAAGGAGACCGGCCTCTTCGAGGTGCCGGCTGGTGGCCGCCGTTACCGGGCGCTGGAGCTGCTGGTGAAGCAGAAGCGCCTTAACAAGACCGCGCCGGTGCCCTGTGTCGTCTCGGACGCCGGAGACGACATCCTGATCGACGAGGTGTCTCTGGCGGAGAACATCGAGCGCGCGCCGCTGCATCCGCTCGACCAGTTCCGCGCCTTCCAGGTCCTTCGCGAGAAGGGAATGAGCGAGGAGGAAATCGCCGCCGCCTTTTTCGTCGACGCCAGGGTGGTGAAGCAACGTCTGCGCCTGGTTTCGGTCTCGCCGGCACTGCTCGAGACCTATGCGGAGGACGGCATGACGCTGGAACAGCTCATGGCCTTCACAATCTCCGACGACCATGCCCGGCAGGAACAGGTCTGGGCGGCGATCAAGGACAGCTGGCAGAAGGAGCCTTACACGATCCGGCGTATGCTGACCGAGACCACGGTGCGGGCCTCCGACAAGCGGGCTATCTTCGTCGGCATTGAGGCCTATGAGGCGGCGGGCGGCTATGTGCTGCGCGATCTCTTCCAGCAGGACGATGGCGGCTGGCTCCAGGACCCGGTGCTGCTCGACCGGCTGGCCGGCGAGAAGCTGAAGGCCGAGGCAGAAACCATCGCCGCCGAGGGCTGGAAGTGGATCGAGGTCGCCGTGGACTTCCCCTATGGCCATACCAGCGGCATGCGCCGTCTGGTCGGCACCACCATCGACCTGACCGACCAGGAGCGTGCCGAGCGCGAAAAGCTCCGCGACGAGTTCGACGCGTTGGAGGCGCAATATGCCGAGGCCGACGAACTGCCCGACGAGGTGGACTCGCGGCTCCGCGAGATCGAAGAGGCGCTGGAGGCCTTCGAGGCCCGGCCGATGCGCTATGACGCCGACCAGATGGCCCGTGCAGGTGTCTTCGTCAGCATCCGCCACGACGGCCAGCTCTCCGTCGAGCGCGGCTATGTCCGTGCCGACGACGAGGCGATGGAAGGTCAGGAAGGGCAGGGTGCTGATGGGTGTTCTCCCGAGGGAGGCGAGTCCGGTGGTGTGCAGCGCGCGGTCATCATGGTGGGTGGCACGGCGACCGAACCCGAGGAGGACGATGAGGTCGAATCGATCCGGCCGCTGCCCGACCGCCTGGTCAGCGAGCTGACCGCGCATCGCACGCTGGCGCTCCGCGATGCCGTGGCGGCGAACCCGCATGTCGCCATGACGGCGCTGCTGCATCGGCTGGTCACCGATTTCTTCCTGCCGCATTCCACCAGGGGGTGTCTGGAGGCCCATGTCCGGGAGGTTCATTTCCCGGCGCAAGCCGACGACATCGGCGAAAGCGTCTCGGCGCGCGCCATCGCCGAGCGGCACGAACACTGGGGCGATCACATCCCTGCCGACGATGCTGCGCTTTGGGACTGGCTCTCCGGTCAGGACGACGACACCCGGATGGAGTTGCTCGCCCATTGCGTCAGTTTCGGCGTCAACGCCTTGCACGAGAAGCCCAACCCCTATGGCGGCATGGGCGTCAGCCAGCACGGGCTCGATGTGCGCCTGTCCCAGGCCGACCGGCTGGCGCGGGCAACGGGCCTCGACATGGTGGCGGTGGGCTGGCGGCCGACCGTCGGCAACTATCTCGGCCGCGTGACCAAGCCGCGGATCATCGAGGCGGTGCGCGAAGGCGCCGGCGAACGGGCGGCGCAGCTCATCGACCATCTGAAGAAGGGCGACATGGCCATGGAGGCCGAGCGCCTGCTGGCTGAAACCGGCTGGTTGCCGGAGCCGCTGCGCATGGTAGATCGCGATGCCGATATCGCGATGGATGCCGGGGGCGACACGGAGGCGGATAATCTGCCTGAATTCCTTACCGGCGATGGCGAGGATGAAGAAGGCGCGGAGGACGAGGAGCAGTCGATGGTCGCTGCCGAATGATCCTCAGGTGGGGCGGCGTTCGCTGCCCCGCCACATCCCTTCCTTTCCCACTTCGCCCGGTCCTCGTGACCGGGCTTTTTCTTTGGAGAACCCTGATGTCTGCAACGATCGATATCGACCGAATATTCCATGAAAACCGCGCCAGTCCGCCATCCGAGCGCACGCTGCCCTGGGAGGAAACCTGCGACGGCATCGCCGTAGTGGTGGAGCCGAAGCCGCATTGGGCGGACGACATGCGCGCCTTCCGTCTCGAAGCCCGCGAATATTGCCGCTATGCCGATTGGACCGCGAATGGCGGTCATGCCCGGTTCTACGGTCATATCGACACCAGCGGTGACTACGTGATGATGAAAGCGCGCGCCATGATCGCCCGCGAGATCGCCGATGGGCTCTGGGACTTCAGGCCCGTCCACGTCTGAAGATAGCCACCGCGGTCGTCGTGTCGTCGGCCTGTATGGCACCAATTCCAGCTTCACCACGGTGCCGCTCATCATGTTCGGCATCGGTTTCCGCCCCGTCCTCGAACACACTCCTGATGCCAGCGTGGCGGCAAGGGCTGGCAGGGCGAAACATCTGCAGTGGGGGGCTCCGGCACCTGTCGGATGCAAGACACCACCCCCGCTTCCATTCGCTAACCTTGGTCTGATCCGTCTCTTTGACATTCAACCCCGGAGGGGTCGGCTTACGCAGACGTGCCGCCCTCGGGGATTCGGAAAAAGTCCGAACGCCCGAGGGTGAGTGCAGATCCGGTCAGACACGTCGGGCGCCTGTCGCGCGGGGGATGGTCCCCCGCCTCCAGAGACAGGAGCCAATCCCGATGTCCTATGCAGATGCCACCGCTTTCGCCGCCAGCCTCGCCACCACTCTGATGGTCGTGATCGTCGTGTTCCAGGCCGGGGATGGAACCCACGGCGCCATGCCGGCCGACGAATTCGATGGCGATGAGGACATGGTGAAGCTGGAACTGGATCCATGGGAGTAAGGCGCGAAAGCGCCTCATCCCCGACGGCCCGAGCGCGGTAGCCCGCGCTTCGGGCCTTCAGCCTTGCGATGATCCCCATCGTCGGTAGCGGAACCGGGAACAAGCCCGGTCAGAGAGGAAGAGTGCGGGCTTTTCGGCCGTGACGGGTTGAGGGCTGGAGAGGGAGGCTCACCGGCGCCCGTCATGGAGTGATCCCGA